>NZ_JAVLSB010000009.1:0-35207 GCF_031583775.1 Pseudomonas rhizozeae | reverse complement strand
GATCTGGCAAACGCTCCAAGAGCGGGCGACCTGCGCTGTATCGGTGCGCTAAATCGCTTGAATCGGGATTGAGTGAACCCGAACCCCGCAGAAATCCGCACCTCAAGCAGTTGGCACAACCACTGCATTAGCCCTCTCATCACACATAACGTGCGGCCTTCAACGTGGAGGGCGGCACTTCCCGAGATAACGGGACCGGACAAAGGCGTCCTCGCTAGGCAACTAGCGGGACGCCTTTTTTCGTTTGCGCAGCATTTGTAAGCCGGAGAACCTGATGAAAAAACAGAAACTGGTGATGATCGGCAACGGCATGGCCGGGGTGCGGACCCTGGAAGAGTTGCTCAAACTCAGCAACGAGCTGTACGACATCACGGTCTTCGGCGCCGAGCCGCACCCCAATTACAACCGTATCCTGTTGTCGCCGGTGCTCGCTGGCGAACAGACCTTCGACGAGATCGTGCTCAACGACCTCGACTGGTACTTGGATAACGGCATCAAACTGCTACTCAACCGCACCGTGGTGCAGATCGATCGCGTCAAACGCCAGGTCATCGCCCACGACGGCACGGTCGCCGAGTATGACCGGCTGCTGATCGCCACCGGCTCGTCGCCGTTCATCCCGGCCATCCCCGGCAACACGCTGCACGGGGTGATTGGCTACCGCGACATCGCTGACACCCAACAGATGATCGCCACCGCCCGCACCCACAAGCACGCCGTGGTGATCGGCGGCGGCCTGCTCGGTCTCGAAGCTGCCAATGGCCTGATGCTGCGCGGCATGCACGTCACCGTGGTGCACATCGGCGAGTGGCTATTGGAACGTCAACTCGACCAGGCCAGCGCCCAACTGCTGCAAACCGCCCTCGAGCAAAAGGGCTTGCACTTTCGCCTGGGCGAACAGACTCGCGCCCTGCTCGCTGGCCGAGAAGGCCGGGTTGGCTCGGTGCAATTCAGCAACGGCGACACCCTCCCCGCTGACCTGGTGGTGATGGCCGCCGGCATCCGACCCAACATCCAACTGGCCGAAGACAGCGGCTTGCCCTGTGGTCGCGGTATTCTGGTCAACGACACGCTGCAAACCTACGACCCAAGGATCTACGCCATTGGCGAATGCGCCAGCCATCGCGGCACTGCTTATGGCCTGGTGGCGCCGCTGTTCGAGCAAGCCAAAGTCTGCGCCAACCACCTCGCGCAACTGGGCTTCGCCAGCTATCCCGGTTCGGTGACCTCGACCAAACTCAAGGTCACTGGCATCGACCTGTATTCCGTCGGCGACTTCAAGGGCGGCGAAGGCACCGAAACCATCACCCTGTGCGACCCCATCGACGGCATCTACAAAAAACTGGTAATCAAGGATGACGTGCTGGTCGGAGCCTGTCTGTACGGCGATACGGCGGATGGCGGCTGGTATTTCCGACAGATTCGTGAGAATCAGGCCATCGGCCTTCACCGTGATCACCTGATGTTCGGCGAAAACGCCAACGTCCTACAGGACGCCGGCTAATGAACCGTCAGACAACCGCCTCGACTTGCTGCTACTGCGGGGTCGGCTGCGGCGTGCTGATCGAGCATGACCCGCAGCAGATCTTCGGCGTCAGCGGCGATCCGGCGCACCCGGCAAACTTCGGCAAACTGTGCAGCAAAGGCTCGACCCTGCACCTGACCGGTGACCGCGATGCCCGGGCATTGTATCCGGAATTGCGCCTGGGCAAGGGCCTGGCCCGCAGCCGCACCGACTGGGACACCGCTCTGGAGCACGCCGCGAATGTCTTTGCCGAGACCATCACCAAACACGGCCCGGACAGCGTGGCGTTCTATATTTCCGGGCAACTGCTGACCGAGGACTATTACTGCTTCAACAAACTGGCGCGGGCGCTGGTGGGCACCAACAACATCGACAGCAATTCACGGCTGTGCATGTCGTCCGCGGTGGTCGGCTACAAACGCAGCCTCGGTGCCGACGCGCCGCCCTGCAGCTATGAAGACCTGGAACTCAGCGATTGCGTAATGATCGTCGGCAGTAACATGGCCTACGCCCACCCAGTGCTGTTTCGTCGTCTCGAGGAGGCCAAATCCCGCCGGCCCGAGATGAAAGTCATCGTTATCGACCCACGCCGTACCGACACCTGCGACTTGGCCGACCTGCACCTGGCGATTGTGCCGGGCAGCGACGTCGCGCTGTTCCATGGGATTTTGCACCTGCTGTTGTGGGAAGGCTGGATCGACCGTGACTTCATCGCCTCACACACCGAAGGCCTGGCCGAACTCAAAGCCCTGGTTCACCACTACACGCCGGCGCTGACCGCGCAGTTGTGCGGTATCAGCGTTGAACACTTGCAGCAGTGCGCGCAGTGGGTCGGAAGCGCGCCGAGCTTCTTGTCGCTGTGGTGCATGGGCCTGAATCAGTCCACGGCGGGCAGCGCGAAAAACAGCGCACTGATCAATCTGCACCTGGCCACCGGGCAAATCGGCCGACCGGGCGCAGGACCTTTCTCCTTGACCGGTCAGCCGAATGCCATGGGCGGGCGGGAAACCGGCAGCCTGTCGAATCTGCTGCCGGGTCACCGAGAAGCGGGCAATGCCCAGCACCGAGCCGAAGTGGCAGAGTACTGGGGCATCGAGCAATTGCCGGCAACCCCAGGTTTGAGCGCGATTGAGCTGTTCGAGCAGATGCGCAACGGCACCAACAAAGCGCTGTGGATCGCCTGCACCAACCCCGCGCAATCAATGCCCGACCAGAGCGCCGTGCGCGCAGCGCTGCAAGCCTGCCCGTTCGTGGTGCTGCAGGAAGCGTTTCGCACCACGGAAACCGCACAATTCGCCGATTTGCTGCTTCCGGCCGCCAGTTGGGGGGAGAAGGAAGGCACGGTCACCAACTCCGAACGCCGGATCTCCCACGTGCGCCGTGCCATCGAGGCGCCGGGTGAGGCGCGTGCAGACTGGTCGATCACGGTCGATTTCGCACAGCGCCTGGAGAAACGTCTGCGTCCTGGCAAACCGAGTCTGTTCGCGTTCGACCGGCCGGATCAGGTGTTTGATGAATACAAAGTGCTGACCCGCGGTCGCGACCTCGACTTGTCTGGCATCAGTCACGCCCTGCTCGACCGCTTGGGCCCACAGCAATGGCCATTTCCCGAGGGCGCCAGCGCCGGGACCACGCGGTTGTATGAAGACGGGATTTTTCCCACGGCCAACGGTCGCGCGCGCTTCATCAGCGAGCCGTTCCGGGCCGCTCAAGAGCAGCGTGACGGGCAATTCCCATTGATTCTGCTCACCGGTCGTTTGCGTGATCAGTGGCACGGCATGAGCCGTACCGGCACCGCGGCGCAATTATTCGGGCATGTCAGCGAAGCCGCCCTGAGCCTGCACCCCGACGACCTGCACCGGTACCGCCTGCAAACCGGCGACCTGGTGACTCTGAAAAGCCGTCGCGGCGCGGTCATCGTTGCGGTTACCGAAGACGACAGCGTCAGCCCCGGCCAGGCATTTTTGCCGATGCACTGGGGCGATCGCTTCCTCAAGGGCGGCGTGAATGGCCTGACACAACCGGCCTTCGATCCCCTGTCTAAACAACCGGAACTCAAACACAGCGCAGTGGATATCGAAAAGGTCGACCTGCCGTGGCGACTGTTCGTATTAGTGGAAGGCAATGTTCAACAGCACTTTGAGGCCCTGCGCCCGCTCTGTGAGGGGTTTTCCTACGCCAGCTTAAGCCTCACCGGACGTGAACGTCCGGCGTTGCTGATACGTGCCGCCAGCGCCTGCGCGCCAGATCCGCAATTGCTGCGGGACATCGATCAACAACTGGGGCTGCTGGATGGTCCGGTATTGGCCTACGACGACCCGAAGAAAGCCATCGGCAAACGGGTGCGCCTGGACGATGGGCGGATCACTGCGATTCGCTTGGCCGGCGAAACCTTGGCCCAGCATTGGCTGCACACCCTATGGGCGGACGGCCGCAGCGACCCAACGCTGCGCCGTTGGCTGCTGGCGCCGCTCAGCGCACCGCCGGGCAATGCGCAGCGTGGCAACGACAAGACTGTGTGCAATTGCAAAAACGTCGGACGCAACGCCATTTGCGCCGGCATTCAACGAGGCCTGGATTTGCCGGGCCTGAAACGCGAACTGGGCTGCGGTACGCAATGCGGCTCCTGCGTCCCGGAAATAAAACGTCTGCTGGTGACCACGCAGCCGTTGATCGCCGTCACCTCGTGAGGACTCGAACATGAACGCAAAAGTCTGGTTGGTGGGCGCAGGCCCTGGTGATCCGGAACTGTTGACCCTCAAAGCGGTGCGCGCATTGCGTGAGGCGGCTGTGGTGATGATTGATGATCTGGTCAACGTGGCGGTGCTGGAGCACTGCCCGACGGCGCGAGTGATTGCCGTGGGCAAGCGCGGCGGCTGCCGGTCGACGCCCCAGGCGTTTATCCATCGGCTGATGTTACGTTACGCGCGCCAAGGTCTCTGCGTGGTACGGCTTAAGGGTGGCGATCCGTGCATCTTCGGGCGTGGTGGCGAAGAAGCGCAGTGGCTGCGTGAGCGGGGCGTGGAGGTTGAACTGGTGAATGGCATCACGGCCGGCCTGGCCGGTGCGACGCAGTGCGACATCTCATTGACCCTGCGCGGCGTGGCCCGCGGCGTGACGCTGGTGACCGCGCATACTCAGGATGACAGCCAACTCAACTGGCAAGCCTTGGCACAGAGCGGCACCACGTTGGTGATTTACATGGGCGTGGCCAAGCTCAGTGAGATTCGCGAGCAATTGCTGGCGGGTGGCATGCCTGCCCGAACGCCGGTGGCGATGATCGAAAATGCGTCCCTGCCCCATCAGCGCGAATGCCGCAGCGACCTCGCCGCGATGGAAGACGACGCGCGGGATTTCGAGCTGAAGAGCCCGGCCATCCTGGTGATTGGTGCGGTGGCGGCGGCAGCCCCTGCGCATCCCCTGTGGGAGCGCGACGTCCCCGCGAGTGCGACAGACCAGTGGACACACGGTTGATCGATCCGCTCGGACCAAATCGCAGGCAAAGAAAAGCCCGGCTTAAGCCGGGCTTTTCTCAGAGCTGCGGGCTAATTACTTAGCTTGAGCTTCAACCTGCGCTTCTACGCGACGGTTAACTGCACGGCCAGCGTCAGTTTTGTTGTCAGCAACTGGGCGGGATTCGCCGTAGCCAACAGACTGAACGCGGGACGATTCAACACCGTACTGGTTGGTCAGAACTTGTTTAACGGCGTTTGCACGACGCTCGGACAGTTTCTGGTTGTAAGCGTCAGGACCGACGGAGTCAGTGTGACCTTCAACAGTAGTGGTGGTGGATGGGTACTGCTTCATGAAGTCAGCCAGGTTTTTGATGTCGCCGTAGCTGTTAGGCTTGACTACCGACTTGTCGAAGTCGAATTTCACGTCCAGCTCAACACGAACAACTTCAGCAACTGCTGGGCAGCCATCAGCGTCAACGGTTACGTTGGCTGGGGTGTCTGGGCACTTGTCAACGTTGTCGCAAACGCCATCGTTGTCGCTGTCGGAGCAGACTTCAGCTGGTGCTGGAACTGGAGCAGCGGCTGGCTTGGAGCCGCCACCGAAGTTCACACCGATACCGACGCTAGGAGCCCACTCGGTGTCGCCCTGGTCGATGTTGTACTGAGCTTCAACGCCGGCACGAGCGTAGAAGTTGTCGGTGAAGTACAGCTTGGCACCGCCGCCAACGTTGGCGAAGGTCGAACGGTTACGGCCGTTGCTGCCATTCTGGTCGATGCTCTGGTCCGAGAAACCGGCTGAGACGTAAGGACGCAGCATGTCACCTGGGTTGTTGAAGTGGTACAGAGCGTCAAGAGCGGTGTTAGCGCCTTTGATGTTCTTGCCATCATCCGAACGTGCGTTGTGCACTTCGTCGTAGCCCAGACGCAGTTCAACGTCGTCGGTCAGGAAGTAACCAATCGAACCGCCGAACAGGTTGCCGTTGTTCTTGAAGTTACGAGCGCTGTCGAATTGTTCTTTCTTGGCGAAGCCTTCGATTTCAACTGCGCCTTGGCCTTGTGCCAGAGCGCCGAACGAAGTAGCGGCAATAAGAGAGCCAATGGCCAAGCCCAAGGTGTTTTTCAGTTTCATCCGTTAAATCCCCATCTGGTGATTGTGAAGCAGTCCCGCAAACCGGGGGACAACTCGGCGGCAAGTCTATCAGAACTTGCCTACACGTAAGAGATATTTGCGCTGAACTAAGTTTCAGCAATACCTGCAAATTTCTCACGCAATTTGTCTAGAGCACGTTTGTAACGCATTTTTGTAGCACTCAAACCCATGTGCATGATGTCTGCGATCTCCTGGAACTCCAGCTCTGCGACAAATCGTAGCACCAGAATTTCCCGATCGATCGGGTTCACATACACAAGCCAGCGATCAAGCCCACCCTTTTCCTCGGGTTTGGGCGTCTTTTCTTCTGACGCTTCTTCGAGGGGGTCCAGGCTTAACGCGTCCATCAAGCGACGCTTACGCCGTTCCTTACGGTACTGAGTGATGCATTCGTTATACGTGATGCTATAGAGCCATGTCTTGAACTTCGATTTCCCCTCGAAGTTCTTCAGGCCGTACAGCACCTTCAGCATCACTTCCTGACAGACATCGTCTGCGTCGCGATCGTTCCCAAGATACCGTGCACAAACGTTAAATAATGTTCGCTGGTAACGCCGCATCAATTCTTCATAGGCGCGCGTCACATGAAACAGCTCGGTATGCGAGCGCGCGACCAACTCCTCATCAGAGAGCTCGCGGGGGTCGTAGCGCGTGGAGAGCGGTTGGGCTTTATTCAAAACAAGTCGGGCCGACAGTCAGGTCAATGTCCGCCGCCGCCAGCATTTGCTGGCATTTCGCGGCGGCATACATTAGCAGGGTTTGCCGGATTAGCGGCTACTCACATGCTGTTCCAGCAGGATCCGATTGGAGAGTGAGACTAGCTCACCCTCATCGGTCAGCAATGTGGTTTTAACCGTGCCGATCTCCTCGATCTGGCCTTCGACCTCGCCAACACGCACTTGTTGCCCAACCTGATACAGCTCACGCACATAGATTCCCGCAAGAATCTGCCCGGCAATTTCCCGGCTTCCCAACCCCATGGCCAGCGCTACGGCCAGACCAACGGTTATCAAAACAATCACGATCACATGGTTGAGCAGGTCAGTCTTGACCTCCAACTGGCTGATCGCTACCGAAATGCTGATGATAATGACCAGGCCCTGGGCGATTCGCCCCAGCCCGGCGGCGTAATCAAGCCCAACCCCTTCAGCGGCACCGCGCACCAGCCCGTTGGCCAGTTGCGCCAGCAGCACGCCGACGAGCAACACCAGCGCCGCGCCGAAAACTTTCGGTAAATACAGCGCAAGCATGTCCAGCGTAGCTGAAACTCGCTCAAGTCCAAGGGATTCGGCGGCAGAAACCAGAAAAATCAGCAGAACGAACCAATAGACGATTTTCCCGATCAGGGTCGAGATCGGCACTTGCAGCCCGGCACGGGACAGCAACTTGGTAAGACCGGTGCCGCCCATCAGGCGATCGAGGCCCAGTTTGGCGAGCAATTTCGACAGCAGGGTGTCGAGCAACTTGGCGACCACAAAGCCCAACAGCAGCACCACCAGGGCGCCAAACAGGTTGGGGATGAAATTCGCGACCTTGGTCCATAACGCAGTCATTGCAGTGACGAGGCTCTGTGTCCAGAGATCAAGTTCCATATTCAATCAGCCTTATCAGCAGTGCGGGCATTGGTTTTAGGGCGACGGGTTACCGGCGAGACATGGGCCGATCCGTTATTCAAGGCGATCATCAGCGCGGGCAACCAGCGGCCCAGCAGGCTGAACAGATCACCGGCACCGACCTGGCGGTTGGCGGTTTTCAGTACACGCCCAAGGCGAACGTCATCGTCACGGGTGGACGGTGAAGCATTGAGCATGTCACGCAACGACTGTTCAAACGGATCGTGCATACGCACCTCTCGTGATGTCTGTGAAAGACGCGACCACATTTCCCCGGGTCACATGCTGCATGTTCATACCCACCGCAAACGGCGGAATAACCACCACTGCCCGAGCGCCACACAGAGCATCAGCAGGCACGCAATCAGGAAACCATACGGGCTCGCGGAGAACGGAATCCCCCCCACATTGATGCCCAGCAAACCGGTCAGGAAACTCATCGGCAAAAAGATCCCGGTGATGATCCCGAAGCGGTACATCGTGCGGTTCATGCGCACGCTCAAACGTCGGTCTTCTGCCTCGAGGACCAGCCCAACGCGCTCGCGGGTCAATTCCAGCTCTTCGAGGTAACGGGTCAGGCTGTTGTTCAATTCGTTCCAGTAATCACCATCGTCTTCGACGAACCAGGGCAATTTGATCCGCGTAAGCTGCCCGAAAATATCCCGTTGCGGCGCGAGGAATCGTTTGAGTCCGGCAGCCCTGCGCCGGATCTGCAATATCGCTCCATGTTCCGGTGCATACCGTTCGTCGGCGTCGAGTTTTTCTTCTTCCTCATCGACGATTTCCGAGAGGCAGCTCACCAGGTCCTGCACTTTATTGGTGAGGTACTGCGCCATGTAAAGGATGAGTTCCGAGGAGGTTCTTGGCCCCTTGCCCTCTGCCAGTTGCACCAGCAATTCGTCGGTGGCGCGCAGCGGGCGCAAACGCAGGGAGATCACCCGCTGCGCCGAGGCGAAAATCCGCACCGAAACCATATCCTCGGGTTCAGCACCCGGGTTCAGGTTGACGCCACGCAAAAATAGCAGCAGTTCGCTGTCGGAAAGCTGTAAGAGACGCGGACGGGTGTTTTCTTCGAGCAACAGGTCGCAGCTGAATTCGCTCAAGCCGCTGTATTTGCGCAGCCAGGTCTGGGTTTGCGGGTGACTGCGATCCCAGTGCAGCCACAGGCTCTCATGAGCCTGCAACTGCAGGGCATCGAGTTCAGTCCGGGCAATCGAACGCGCGCCGCCTTTTCCATCCAGCACCAGGGCATGCACCAGCCCCCATTGCGCGTTGTCTTCCTCGAACATCCTTACCCCTTGTTGGTGTTGGCGCTTATTCAGGCATTGTCAGCGGGCTGGGCGAAACGATCACACCATTGTTGTCCGCATAGATGTATTCGCCCGGGCGGAAGGTCACACCGGCGAAGGTCACGTTGACATTCAGGTCGCCTATGCCGCGCTTGTCGGTTTTCAGCGGATGGCTGGCCAATGCCTGCACACCGAGGTCAGTCTGGGCGATGACGTCGACGTCGCGGATACAGCCGTAGATCACCAGCCCCTCCCAGCCGTTTTTCGCGGCCTTCTCGGCAAGCATGTCGCCCAGCAGCGCACGGCGCAGTGAACCGCCGCCATCGACCACCAGCACCTTGCCGTCACCCTTGAGCTCGACCTGTTCCTTGACCAGCGAGTTGTCTTCGAAACACTTGATGGTCACGATCTCGCCGCCGAACGAATCACGGCCACCGAAATTGCTGAACATCGGCTCCAGCACCTGCACCAGTTCCGGGTAGGCGTCGCACAGGTCGGGCGTGAGGTAATGGTTCATCGACAAACTCCTGTCTGCAAGGGAAACGAAAACATCACAAGCCATCCGGCCACTAAATGTGACCGAAACCGCTGAATGCGTCCTAGCTTAGCCGCAAGCCGAGCAGAGCGAAATGCCCATCTCGGTCAAACCGCAGCGGCCAGAACAGGCTTCTCGCCCAGCAGCGGCGTGTGTTGATCCGCCAGCCAACGGGCCACCAGCGGCCAGACTTCGGTCTGCGCGGCCTTGCTGACGAGCATTTCAACGTGGCCAAATGCATCGGCGAAACCTTGCTCGCGGCCCAGGTTAATGAATTGCTTGTGCTCGGCACCGATCTGCTCGAACAGTTTGCGGCAAGCCCAGGTCGGGTCTTGATGATCGCCGGCGGCACTGACCGCCAGCACCGGCAGTTGCACCTCGGCCAAGCCGGCCCACCAATCCTTGTCTTTATCGCCAAAACGCCCGAACAGGCCGTACCAGCGCATGCTTTCCAGGGCCAGGCCGATCGGCTCGTCCTCCGGGCCACGCTTGAGCCGCGAGCCAGACAACTGCGCAAATCGCTTGAGGATGAACCGCCCGCCCCATTCCACCGGCGGAATCTTCAACGGCCAGTAAGTGCGGCTGACTTGGGTACCGAAAAACGCTGCCGACGCCACCACCGGCTCGCCGATGTACTGGCCACCGAGCGCTGCCGCCAAGGTGATGCCGCCCAGGGAATGGCCGATCCAGTGCGGCACCTGCCCGCTTTGCTCACGGACGAAAGCGCCAATCGCCGGCAAGTCATAGCGAGCGTAATCGGCGACGCGGTTCTTGCGGTAGTCGAGGTTGCGCGCCGACAAGCCATGACCGCGCATCTCGGGAATCCACACGTCGAAGCCCAGCCGCGTCAGGTAAGCACCGAGGCCCAGGCCTTTAGGCGAAAACCAGAAGCGTCGATTGGAAAAACTGCCGTGCAACAGGATCACCGGCACGCCGCGACTGGCCGGCTCATCGGCCATGCCCAAACGCGTCACTGCCAGCTCGACGCTGGGGTCAGGGCTGTTGGCGGGTTTCAAACGATAAACGTCTTCGCTCAGATCGCCACGCCGTTCGGCGCTGATCAGGGCGACAGGAAATAGGTTGCTGCTGCTTTGCATAATGCTCTTGCACAAAAAAGGGCGGCGTCCGGTTGGAGCCCGCCCTACTCAATCTAAAAACGACCGATCAGCGTGGAGCCAAGCCTGTTGGCGAAAGCGCTGGATCAGTTGGCCTCCCTGCTGGAGGCCAGTCCGTCTTCGCCAGCAGGCTCGCTCCTACAAGGAAGCGGCCGCTTCATTCATCGATCAAGCCGAAGCCTGACCCTCAGCCAGGAAGAACCAGGTTTCCAAGACCGAATCCGGGTTCAACGACACGCTTTCGATGCCCTGTTCCATCAGCCATTTGGCCAGGTCCGGGTGATCCGAAGGGCCCTGACCGCAAATACCGATGTACTTGCCAGCCTTGTTGCACGCGGCAATGGCGTTGGCCAGCAGCTTCTTGACCGCCGGGTTCCGCTCGTCGAACAGGTGGGCAATGATCCCGGAGTCGCGGTCCAGGCCCAGGGTCAGCTGGGTCAGGTCGTTGGAGCCGATGGAGAAACCGTCGAAGAATTCGAGGAATTCTTCCGCCAGGATCGCGTTGGACGGCAGTTCGCACATCATGATGATGCGCAACCCGTTTTCGCCGCGCGCCAGGCCGTTTTCCGCCAGCAAATCGATCACTTGGCTGGCTTCGCCGAGGGTACGGACGAACGGCACCATGATCTCAACGTTGGTCAGGCCCATCTCATTGCGCACACGCTTGAGGGCGCGGCACTCGAGTTCGAAGCAGTCACGGAACGATTCGCTGATGTAACGCGAAGCACCACGGAAGCCCAGCATCGGGTTTTCTTCTTCCGGCTCGTAGAGCTTGCCGCCGATCAGGTTGGCGTATTCGTTGGACTTGAAGTCCGACAGACGCACGATGACCTTTTTCGGGGTGAACGCGGCGGCCAGGGTGCTGATGCCTTCCACCAGTTTGTCGACGTAGAAGTCGACCGGATCGGCGTAGCCAGCAATGCGCTTGTCGACGCTGTCCTTGATGTCCTGTGGCAAGCCGTCGTAGTTCAGCAGCGCTTTCGGGTGCACGCCGATCATGCGGTTGATGATGAACTCCAGGCGGGCCAGGCCCACGCCAGCGTTCGGCAACTGCGCGAAGTCAAAGGCGCGGTCTGGATTGCCGACGTTCATCATGATCTTGAACGGCAGGTCCGGCATGGCGTCGACGGAGTTTTTCTTGATGTCGAAGCCCAGTTCGCCTTCGAAGATGTAGCCGGTGTCGCCTTCGGCGCAGGACACGGTCACGCCCTGGCCGTCTTTCAACAGTTCAGTGGCGTTGCCGCAACCGACGACCGCCGGGATCCCCAGTTCACGGGCGATGATCGCCGCGTGGCAGGTCCGGCCGCCACGGTTGGTGACGATGGCGCTGGCACGTTTCATCACCGGTTCCCAGTCCGGGTCGGTCATATCGGAGACCAGCACGTCGCCGGGCTGGACTTTGTCCATCTCGGACACGTCCTTGATGATGCGCACCTTGCCGGCGCCGATGCGCTGGCCGATCGCCCGACCTTCCACCAGCACGGTGCCGGTTTCTTTCAGCAGGTAGCGCTCCATGACGTTGGCCTGGGTGCGGCTCTTCACGGTTTCCGGGCGGGCCTGCACGATGTACAGCTTGCCGTCGTCACCGTCCTTGGCCCACTCAATGTCCATCGGGCACTGGTAGTGCTTTTCGATGATCATCGCTTGCTTGGCCAGTTCGCTGACTTCGGCGTCGCTCAGGCAGAAACGCGCGCGGTCAGCCTTGTCGACGTCGATGGTCTTGACCGATTTACCGGCCTTGGCTTCGTCGCCGTAGATCATCTTGATGGCTTTGCTGCCCAGGTTGCGGCGCAGGATCGCCGGGCGGCCTGCTTCCAGCGTGCCTTTGTGGACGTAGAACTCATCCGGGTTGACCGCGCCTTGGACGACGGTTTCGCCCAGGCCATAGGCGCCGGTGATGAACACCACATCCCGGAAGCCGGATTCGGTATCGAGGGTGAACATCACGCCCGCGGTGCCGGTTTCGGAACGGACCATGCGCTGCACACCAGCGGACAGGGCGACCAGCTTGTGATCGAAGCCCTGGTGCACGCGGTAGGAAATGGCGCGGTCATTGAACAGCGAGGCGAACACCTCTTTGGCGGCGCGGATGACGTTTTCCACGCCACGGATGTTCAGGAAGGTTTCCTGCTGGCCGGCGAACGAGGCGTCCGGCAAGTCTTCGGCGGTGGCGGAAGAACGCACGGCCACGGCCATCTCAGGGTTGCCGGCCGACAGCGTGGCGAACGCGGTGCGGATCTCGGCGTTGAGCTTCTCGGGGAATTCGGCTTCCATGATCCATTGGCGGATCTGTGCGCCGGTCTTGGCCAGGGCGTTGACGTCATCGACGTCCAGGGCGTCGAGGGCGGCGTGGATCTGATCGTTGAGGCCGCTCAGTTCGAGGAAGTCACGATAAGCCTGAGCGGTGGTGGCGAAGCCACCGGGCACCGATACACCGGCGCCCGCCAGGTTACTGATCATCTCGCCCAGGGATGCGTTCTTGCCCCCCACATGCTCAACATCGTGTTTGCCGAGCTTATCGAGGGAAACTACGTACTCTACCAAGGTGATCTCTCCACTAACTGTGTTGGAAAAGCTCAGGACACCGGCGGCTCGGAGGAGCATTGGCCGGCGTTATGGCCTGGACCTGGAAAATAAGTGAGAATGCTGGCCATTCGGGGCCGGCAAATCGCGCCTATCATATCCAAGATTCGTCACTAGCTTAAGGCCCAAGGTGCAAATGAAACGATCTGCTTTCTTTATCTCCGATGGCACCGGCATTACCGCCGAAACCCTGGGTCAAAGCCTTCTGGCGCAGTTCGAAAACATTACCTTCAGTAAATTCACGCGACCGTACATCGACAGCGTGGATAAAGCGCGGGCCATGGTACAACAAATCAACAAAGCCGCCGAAACCGACGGCTTCCGCCCGATCATCTTCGACACCATCGTCAATCAGGACATCCGTGAGATTCTTGCGACGTCCAATGGTTTCATGATCGACATTTTCTCGACCTTCCTGGCGCCGCTGGAGCAGGAACTAACCGAGCATTCTTCCTACACCGTAGGTAAGTCCCATTCGATCGGCACCAACTCCAATTACATGGAGCGTATCGAAGCGGTGAACTTCGCCCTCGACAACGATGACGGCGCCCGCACCCACTACTACGACAAGGCCGACCTGATCCTGGTGGGCGTGTCGCGCTGCGGTAAAACCCCGACCTGCCTGTACATGGCCATGCAGTTCGGCATCCGCGCGGCCAACTACCCGCTGACCGAAGACGACATGGAGCGCCTGACCCTGCCCTCCGCCCTGCGCGCGCACCAGCACAAGCTGTTCGGCCTGACCATCGACCCGGACCGCCTCACCGCGATTCGCAACGAACGCAAGCCCAACAGCCGCTATTCGAGCTATGCCCAGTGCGAGTTCGAAGTGCGCGAAGTGGAAAACCTGTTCCGCCGCGAGAACATTCCCAACATCAATTCCACGCATTTTTCAGTGGAAGAAATCTCCGCGAAGATCCTGGTGGAGAAAGGGGTTGAGCGGCGGTTCAAGTAACCGCTTATGCCTGATATACCGCTATCGCGAGCAAGCTCGCTCCCACAGGTATTGAGGTGCCCACAGATTCTGTATTCGCAACAGAACCTGTGGGAGCGTGGCTTGCCCGCGATGAACGATGACGCGGTCGCCTAGATGACGAATAAATCCACAAACCTATTCACCGCCGTGGCCTCGAGCCTTGCCTGGTCTTTGCACAACTCGAAAATTTCAGCACTGCGCTGCTGGGTGAATCGTGTCAGCAGGTTCGCCTTGAACTTGTCTTCGAGCAACGGAATGCCTTCGACCCGGCGGCGACGGTGGCCGATGGGGTATTCCACCGCCACTTTCTCGGTACTCGTACCGTCCTTGAAAAACACCTGCAGCGCATTGGCGATCGAGCGTTTGTCGGCTTCGAGGTATTCGCGGCTGTAGCGCGGCTCCTCAACGATGACCATTTTGTCCCGCAGCACATCGATGATCGGATGCGCGGCGTGGAAATCGTCTTCGTACTGCTCGGCCACCAGGTTGCCGAATGCCAACGGCACGGCGGTCATGTATTGAATGCAGTGGTCGCGGTCCGCCGCGTTGGCCAGCGGGCCGACCTTGGAGATGATGCGGATCGCCGACTCATGGGTGGTGATCACGATTTTGTCGATCTCGTGCAAGCGATTGCGCACGTGCGGATGCAACGTCACTGCCGCTTCGCAGGCGGTTTGCGCGTGGAATTCGGCGGGAAAGCTGATCTTGAACAGCACGTTTTCCATCACGTAGCTGCCATAGGGTTGCGACAGGCTGAAGGCGCGCTTGTCCTCGGGCTTGAGCGCCAGATCCTTGTTTGTGTGGCTGAACAACACGTCGTAGAACCCCCACTGCGGCGCACTCAGCACCCCGGGAATGCCCATCTCGCCGCGCATCGCCATGTCGGCCAGGCGCACGCCACGGCTCGACGCATCCCCCGCCGCCCAGGACTTGCGCGAACCGGCGTTCGGCGCGTGTCGGTAAGTGCGTAGCGCCTGACCATCGGCGAAGGCATGGGACAGCGCCGACAGCAGTTGTTCGCGGTTAGCGCCCATCAGCTTGGCGGTCACTGCCGTGGAGGCGACTTTCACCAGGATGACGTGATCGAGTCCTACACGGTTGAAGGAGTTTTCCAGGGCGATTACCCCTTGAATCTCATGGGCCATGATCATCGCTTCAAGCACCGCGCGCACCGTCAGCGGCGCATCGCCATTGGCCACGCGCTTTTGTG
This sequence comes from Pseudomonas rhizozeae, assembly GCF_031583775.1. Taxonomy (NCBI): domain Bacteria; kingdom Pseudomonadati; phylum Pseudomonadota; class Gammaproteobacteria; order Pseudomonadales; family Pseudomonadaceae; genus Pseudomonas; species Pseudomonas rhizozeae. The sequence continues at coordinate 19,756 of NZ_JAVLSB010000009.1, read as the reverse complement.
ACACATGGTCAGCCACCGCGAGAATCCCGCCGAGGTTATCCGACGGATGCCCCCATTCGGCGGCGAGCCAGGTGTCGTTGTAATCCAGCCAACGGACGATGCAGCCAATGTCCCACGCCGCTTTCACCGGATCGAGGCGAAACGATGTGCCCGGTACTCGCGCGCCAAACGGCACCACCGTGCCCTCGACGATCGGGCCGAGGTGCTTGGTGCATTCGGGAAAACGCAGGGCCAGCAGGCCGCAGCCAAGGGTATCCATCAGGCAATTGCGGGCGGTATTCAGGGCTTCGCTGGACTCGATCGTGTAGGTCAGGACGTAATCGGCGATGTCCTGCAAGACCCGGTCGTAGTCGGGGCGATTGTTCAGGTCGACGTTGGCGCTCATGTTCGATTCACTCGGCAGTGGTTCGTTGATGGGACCTCGGTTCAGGTGGATCTCGGGGATGACGCTTCTCTTATTGTGTAAACCGGCCACTGTGGGAGCGGGCTTGCCCGCGAAGACGTCGGCACATCCGACATCGATGCACGCTGAGAAACCGCTTTCGCGGGCAAGCCCGCTCCCACAGGTTTTGCGGTGACTTCGGGATTTGGTTAGAAATAATCCCCCGGCACCCGCACAAATCCCTCCATCAACACCCGCGCACTGCGGCTCATGATGGCTTTTTTAACCACCCATTCGCCGTTCTCCTGGGTCGCCTCTGCCCCGACGCGCAAGGTCCCGGACGGGTGGCCAAAGCGCACGGCGCTGCGTTCAACACCACCCGCCGCAAGGTTGACCAGCGTGCCGGTAATGGCCGCCGCCGTGCCGATCGCCACCGCCGCCGTGCCCATCATTGCGTGGTGCAACTTGCCCATGGACAGCGCCCGCACCAGCAGATCAACGTCCTCGACGCCGATCGACTTGCCACTGGACGACACGTAGGCTTTTGGCTTGGCGACGAATGCGACTTTCGGCGTGTGCTGCCGGGTAGCTGCTTCGTCGAGGTGTTGGATCAGGCCCATGCGCAACGCCCCGTGGGCGCGAATGGTCTCGAACATCGCCAGCGCTTTCGGATCGCTGTTGATCGCGCCCTGCAGCTCGGTGCCGGTGTAGCCGATGTCTTCGGCATTGATAAAAATCGTCGGGATGCCGGCGTTGATCAGGGTCGCCTTGAAGGTCCCGACACCCGGCACTTCGAGGTCGTCCACGAGGTTGCCGGTAGGGAACATCGACCCGCCGCCGCCCTCTTCTTCCGCCGCCGGGTCCATGAATTCGACCTGCACTTCAGCGGCCGGAAAGGTCACGCCGTCCAGTTCGAAATCACCGGTTTCCTGCACGTCGCCGTCAGTGATCGGCACGTGGGCGATGATGGTTTTGCCGATATTGGCCTGCCACACCCGCACCACCGCCACGCCGTTGCGCGGAATACGGCTGGCGTCGACCAGGCCGTTGCTGATGGCGAATGAACCGACCGCCGCCGACAGGTTGCCGCAGTTGCCGCTCCAGTCTACGAACGGCTTGTCGATCGAGACTTGGCCAAACAGGTAATCGACGTCGTGATCGGCGCGGGTGCTTTTCGACAGAATCACGGTTTTGCTGGTGCTGGAGGTGGCGCCGCCCATGCCGTCGATTTGTTTGTCGTAAGGGTCGGGGCTGCCGATCACCCGCAGCAACAGGGCGTCGCGAGCCGGGCCGGGCACCTGCGCCGCTTCGGGCAGGTCCTGCAGGCTGAAGAACACGCCTTTGCTGGTGCCGCCACGCATGTAGGTGGCGGGGATCTTGATTTGCGCTACGTGAGCCATGGTGCTCCTTTATCGTGAACGCGGGCGCTGAGGCCCGCGAACTCAAAACGTGATTTAAACGGCAACCGCCGACTCTTCGAGGAAGTCCTGGGCAAAGCGCTGCAACACGCCGCCCGCTTCGTAGATCGACACCTCCTCGGCGGTGTCGAGGCGGCAGGTCACCGGCACATCGAGCCGTTCGCCGTTCTTGCGGTGGATCACCAGCGTCAATTCCGCACGCGGGGTGCGGGCGCCGAGCACGTCGTAGGTCTCGCTGCCGTCGATGGCCAGGGTGTGGCGGTCGGTGCCGGGCTTGAACTCCAGCGGCAACACGCCCATCCCCACCAGGTTGGTGCGGTGGATGCGTTCGAAGCCTTCGGCGGCAATCGCCTCGACACCGGCCAGGCGCACGCCTTTGGCCGCCCAGTCGCGGGACGAACCCTGGCCATAGTCGGCGCCAGCGATGATGATCAGCGGCTGCTTGCGTTGCATGTAGGTTTCGATGGCTTCCCACATGCGCATCACCTGGCCCTCCGGCTCGACGCGGGCCAGCGAGCCCTGCTTGACCTTGCCGTTTTCCAAGACCATTTCGTTGAACAGTTTCGGGTTGGCGAAGGTCGCGCGCTGCGCAGTCAAGTGGTCACCGCGATGCGTCGCGTAAGAGTTGAAGTCCTCTTCCGGCAAGCCCATTTTCGCCAGGTATTCGCCAGCGGCGCTGTCGAGCATGATTGCGTTGGACGGCGACAAGTGGTCGGTGGTGATGTTGTCCGGCAGCACCGCCAGCGGGCGCATGCCCTTGAGCGGACGGGCGCCGGCCAGTGCGCCTTCCCAGTACGGCGGACGGCGGATGTAGGTGCTCATCTCGCGCCAGTCGTACAGCGGTGTGACCTTCGGCCCAGTGTCTTCGTGGACGGCGAACATCGGGATATACACCTGACGGAACTGCTCGGGTTTCACCGAGGACTTGACCACCGCGTCGATCTCTTCGTCGCTCGGCCAGATGTCTTTCAGGCGAATTTCCTGGCCGTCGGCGCCCAGGCCCAACACGTCCTTCTCGATGTCGAAACGAATGGTCCCGGCAATCGCGTAGGCCACCACCAGCGGCGGCGAGGCGAGGAAGGCGTTTTTCGCGTAAGGGTGAATGCGCCCGTCGAAGTTGCGGTTGCCGGACAGCACCGCGGTAGCGTACAGGTCGCGGTCGATGATTTCCTGCTGGATCACTGGGTCGAGCGCGCCGGACATACCGTTGCAGGTGGTGCAGGCGAACGCCACGACGCCAAAACCGAGCTGCTCCAGTTCATCGGTCAAACCGGCTTCGTCGAGGTACAGCGCCACGGTTTTCGAGCCCGGCGCCAGCGAGGATTTGACCCACGGCTTGCGGGTCAACCCGAGCTTGTTGGCATTGCGCGCCAGCAGGCCGGCGGCGATCACGTTGCGCGGGTTGCTGGTGTTGGTGCAACTGGTGATGGCGGCGATGATCACCGCGCCGTCAGGCATCTGGCCTGGCACCTCTTCCCACTTGCCGGAAATGCCTCGTGCAGCCAAATCACTGGTAGCCACACGGGCGTGCGGGTTGCTCGGCCCGGCCATGTTACGCACCACCGAGGACAGATCGAAGCTCAAGCCACGCTCGTATTGCGCGCCCTTGAGGCTGTCGGCCCACAGGCCGGTCTGCTTGGCGTACAGCTCTACAAGTTGCACTTGCTGGTCTTCACGACCGGTGAGCTTGAGGTAGTCGATGGTTTGCTGGTCGATGTAGAACATCGCCGCGGTGGCGCCGTATTCCGGGGCCATGTTGGAGATGGTCGCGCGGTCGCCGAGGGTCAGCCTTGAGGCGCCTTCGCCGAAGAACTCCAGCCAGGCACCGACGACTTTTTGCTGACGCAGGAACTCGGTCAGCGCCAGCACCATGTCGGTCGCAGTAATACCCGGTTGCAGTTTGCCGGTCAGCTCGACGCCGACGCTTTCCGGCAGGCGCATCCACGACGCGCGGCCGAGCATCACGCTCTCGGCTTCAAGGCCGCCGACGCCGATGGCGATCACACCCAGGGCATCGACGTGCGGGGTATGGCTGTCGGTGCCGACGCAGGTATCAGGGAATGCCACGCCGTCGCGGACCTGGATCACCGGGGACATTTTTTCCAGGTTGATCTGGTGCATGATGCCGTTGCCGGGCGGGATCACGTCAACGTTCTTGAAGGCTTTTTTGGTCCAGTTGATGAAGTGAAAACGGTCTTCGTTGCGGCGGTCTTCAATGGCGCGATTCTTCTCGAACGCCTGCGGATCGAAGCCGCCGGACTCAACGGCCAGGGAATGGTCGACGATCAATTGTGTCGGCACCACCGGGTTGACTTGCGCCGGGTCGCCACCTTGCAGGGCGATCGCATCCCGCAGGCCGGCGAGGTCGACCAGCGCGGTTTGGCCGAGGATGTCGTGGCACACCACGCGGGCCGGGAACCAGGGGAAATCGAGGTCGCGTTTGCGCTCGATGAATTGTTTTAGGGAATCAGTCAGCGTGGCTGGATCGCAGCGACGCACGAGGTTTTCCGCCAGCACGCGGGAGGTGTACGGCAATGTGTCGAAGGCGCCGGGCTGAATCGCCTCGACCGCCTCGCGAACGTCGTAATAGTCCAGCGGCGTGCCGGGCAGGTTCTTGCGGAATTCTGTGTTCATCGGTCAGGACTCGGTCACGGTGGTTGCAAGAGGTGGGGTGTAGCACCGGCCTTGAAATTCACACTGAACCCTGTGGGAGCTGGCTTGCCAGCGATAGCGGTGGGTCAGTCGACATCGATGCTGGATGTGATGGCCTCATCGCTGGCAAGTCAGCGCCCCCAGGAACGTCAGTGAACGTCGAGATCAGTTGCTACCCCCAACCATTCAGCGACGTTCGATTGCCACGAACTTGCGCTCTTCGACGCCGGTGTATTCGGCGCTCGGTCGGATGATGCGGTTGTTGGCGCGTTGTTCGAACACGTGGGCCGCCCAGCCGGTCAGGCGTGAGCAAACGAAGATCGGTGTGAACAATTTGGTCGGGATGCCCATGAAGTGATACGCCGAGGCATGGTAGAAGTCGGCGTTGGGAAACAGCTTCTTCTGCTCCCACATGGTCTTGTCGATGGCTTCGGAGACCGGGAACAACACCTTGTCGCCCACTTCGTCGGCGAGTTTTTTCGCCCAGCCCTTGATCACTTCGTTGCGCGGGTCGTTGTCCTTATAGATCGCGTGGCCGAAGCCCATGATCTTATCCTTGCGCTCAAGCATGCCGAGGGTGCCTTTGATGGCATCTTCCGGCGACTTGAAGCGCTCGATCATCTCCATCGCCGCTTCGTTGGCGCCGCCGTGCAACGGGCCGCGCAGCGAGCCAATGGCGGCGGTCACGCAGGAATACAGGTCGGACAGGGTAGAAGCGCACACCCGGGCGGTGAAGGTCGAGGCGTTGAATTCGTGCTCGGCGTAGAGGATCAGCGACACGTTCATCACTTTGACGTGCAACTCGCTCGGCTTTTTGCCATGCAACAGCTGCAGGAAGTGGCCGCCGATGGTCGGCTCGTCGCTCACGCACTCGATGCGCTGGCCGTCGTGGCTGTAGCGATACCAGTAGCACATGATCGCCGGGAACGCGGCAAGCAAACGGTCGGTCTTGTCGCGCTGCTCGGAGAAGTCTTGCTCCGGCTCAATGTTGCCGAGGAACGAGCAACCGGTGCGCATCACGTCCATCGGGTGGGCGTCGGCGGGGATGCGTTCCAGCACTTCTTTCAAGGCTTGCGGCAGGTCTCGTAGCTTGCTCAGTTTGGCTTGGTATTCATCGAGCTGTGCCTGGGTCGGCAGTTCGCCGTACAGCAGCAGGTACGCGACTTCTTCGAATTGCGCGTCGGCGGCCAGTTCGCGCACGTCATAGCCGCGGTAGGTCAGCCCCGCGCCCGCCTGCCCGACCGTGGACAGTGCGGTTTGCCCGGCGACCTGCCCACGGAGCCCGGCGCCACTGAGTACTTTTGCTTCGGCCATTGTGTTCTCCATTTTCTTGAAATTGTTTGGGGAGCCTTGTGGGAGCTCGCCTGCTCGCGAAGGCGTGGTGTCAGCCAACAGTGTTTTTTACTGGCCCACCTGTTTCGCGAGCAGGTTCGCTCCCACAGGGTTTGATTCAGCCTTTCTTTTGCGCAAACAGCGCGTCGAGTTTCTGCTCGAACACGTGGTAATCGATGCGATCGTACAACTCCATGCGAGTCTGCATGGTGTCGATGACATTCTGTTGCGTGCCGTCGCGGCGGATCGCGGTGTAGACATTTTCTGCGGCTTTGTTCATCGCGCGGAATGCCGACAGCGGGTACAGCACCAGCGACACGTCGGCGCCGGCCAGTTGCTCGGTGGTGAACAGCGGCGTGGCGCCGAACTCGGTGATGTTGGCCAGGATCGGCGCTTTCACGCGGCTGGCGAACAGTTTGTACATCTCCAGCTCGGTGATGGCTTCCGGGAACACCATGTCGGCGCCGGCCTCGATGCAGGCGGCGGCGCGATCGAGGGCCGACTCCAGGCCTTCGACGGCCAGCGCATCAGTGCGGGCCATGATCACGAAGCTGTCATCGGTGCGCGCGTCGACCGCAGCCTTGATGCGATCGACCATTTCCTGCTGCGAGACGATTTCTTTGTTCGGACGATGGCCACAACGCTTGGCGCCGACCTGGTCTTCGATGTGCATCGCCGCCGCGCCGAACTTGATCATCGACTTGACAGTGCGCGCGACGTTGAACGCCGAGGCGCCAAAACCGGTGTCGACGTCCACCAACAGCGGCAGATCGCAGACATCAGTGATGCGCCGCACGTCGGTCAGTACGTCGTCCAGGCCGGTGATGCCCAAGTCCGGAACGCCGAGGGAACCGGCGGCAACCCCGCCACCGGACAGGTAAATTGCCTTGAAACCGGCACGTTTGGCCAGCAGCGCGTGGTTGGCGTTGATCGCGCCGACCACTTGCAAAGGATGCTCGCTGGCGACCGCATCGCGGAAACGCTGGCCTGGAGTGCTCTTGTTGGAACTCATGACTCACCTCGTTCAGTGGCTGTCGGGTTGGCGCCGTCCTGGTAATGACGGGCAATGTTGCGTTTGGAGGCGCCGATGTGACGGCGCATCAACAACTCGGCCAGTTCACCGTCACGGTCGGCGATGGCATCGAGAATCCGGTGGTGCTCGGCGAACGCCTGGCGCGGCCGATTGGGCGTGGTGGAAAACTGGATGCGGTACATGCGCACCAGTTGATACAACTCGCCGCAGAGCATCTGGGTCAGCGTGCTGTTACCGGCCCCTTGGATGATCCGGTAATGAAAGTCGAAATCGCCTTCCTGCTGGTAATAACCGACGCCGGCCTGAAACGCCGCATCGCGCTCGTGGGTTTCCAGCACCCGGCGCAATTCGTCGATTTCCGCCTGGCTCATGCGCTCGGCGGCCAGACGACAGGCCATGCCTTCAAGGGATTCGCGAATTTCGTAGAGTTCGACCAGCTCGGCATGGCTCAGCGACACCACTCGCGCCCCGACATGCGGCACCCGCACCAGCAGGCGCTGGCCTTCGAGGCGGTGGATCGCTTCGCGCAACGGGCCACGGCTGATGCCATAGGTGCGGGCCAGTTCCGGTTCGGAAATCTTGCTACCCGGTGCAATATCGCCGCGGACGATGGCCGCCTGAATGCGCCGGAAGACGTTCTCGGAAAGTGTTTCCGAATCATCCGGGGCTACCAGCGGAGGATCGAGTTGATCGAGCATATTGTCGACACCTTGAAAGCTAATGAGGCAAAAACTAGCGAGTAAGGCCTGTAGAGTCAAAGAATAAATAGACACTGTCGACAATCGTCTAATAACGTCCCGCACCATAACCGGGCGCGACATCTGTTTATAGCCCCGTGCCGGCGCTGGCGCCATAAAACCACCGTGCTAGAATGCCGCCCGCATTTGCTTGTCATCTGCATGGCTTGTCATAAAGAAGTGATACGCCTACGAGGGAGCTTGTGCAGCAATGCCAGGGCCTGAACCGAGAACGGAACGCCGCGCATCAGGATTTATGAGACTCAAGCCCTTCCCCACCTTGCTTAGCCTTTTATGCCTGCCAGGGTTGGCCCTCGCGGGGGAAAAAACGGTGTACGGGCTGAATGAATACGCTGCGCTGGACGGCATCGATCTGGAAGTCGCGGCCAAGCTCGACACCGGAGCCAAGACCGCGTCCCTCAGCGCCCGCGACATCAAGCGTTTCAAGCGCAACGGCGAATCCTGGGTGCGCTTCTACCTGGCCATCGACGCCGCGCACTCACACCCCATCGAACGGCCGCTGGCCCGGGTCAGCAAGATCAAGCGCCGCGCCGGCGACTACGACCCAGAGGAAGGCAAGAAGTACACCGCCCGCCCGGTCATCGAACTGGACATCTGCATGGGCGGCGCCTTGCGCAGCATCGAAGTGAACCTCACCGACCGCAGCGCCTTCCAATACCCACTCTTGATCGGCTCCGAAGCCCTCAAACGCTTCGATGCGCTGGTCGACCCCAGCCTTAAATACGCTGCTGGCAAACCCGCCTGCGCCACCAACGTACATACCGCAGAGTAATTCCAATGCGCTCTCTTACCCTTCACCTGAAACTGCTGATCGCCATCCTGGTGGTGCTGGGCATTTCAGTCACGGCCTATCAGATTCTAGTGCTAGGCATCCCGGTCACCGAAGACGCCACCGACGACCTGTGGAACATCGATGCCAAAGTCGAGTTCGTGCCCAGCGCCAAGGACCCGGTCAAGATCCAGATGTTCGTGCCGCCGCTGAGCCGCGACTACGTGAGCCTCAACGAGAGTTTTATTTCCAATAACTACGGCGTGGCGGTGAATCGCGTCGACGGCAACCGCAAAGTCACTTGGTCAGCGCGACGGGCCAAGGGCAACCAGACGCTTTATTACCGGTTGGTGCTGACCAAGCGTTACACCGGCGAAAAAGCCAAGGTCAAGGGCCCGACATTCCGCGACAGCATGCCGATCGAGGGTGCCGAGAAAATTGCCGCCGACGCCCTGCTGGCGCCGATCCGCCAGCACTCGGCAGACGTCGAGACGTTCATCAGCGAAGCGATCAAACGGGTCAACAACGCCAACGACGACAACGCCAAACTGCTGTTGGCCGGTGATCCATCGCCGGCGCACAAGGCGAAGATCGTCGAACTGCTGCTGTCCATCGCCCACGTCCCAGCGGAGAAGGTCCACACCATTCGCCTGGTGGCCGATCAGCCGCAATCGCCGGAGCTGTGGCTGCGCAGCTTCAATGGCACCGACTGGCTGTACTTCAACCCGGAAACCGGCGAACAAGGCCTGCCGACCGACCGCCTGCTGTGGTGGACCGGCGATGACAACCTGATCACTGTAGATGGCGGCAAGAAAGCCACGGTGACCTTCAGCCTCAACAACAGCGAAATGAACGCCATTCGCCTGGCAAAGCTCACCGACGAAAACACCGACGCCAACTTCCTCGAATATTCGCTGTACGGCTTGCCGCTGCAAACCCAGCAAACGTTCATGATCATGGTGATGATCCCGATTGGCGTGCTGGTGATCCTGATCCTGCGCAACCTGATCGGCCTGCAAACCCTCGGCACCTTCACTCCGGTGCTGATCGCCCTGGCGTTCCGCGAGACGCAACTGGGCTTCGGCATTGTGCTGTTCACGGTGATTACAGCGCTGGGCCTGTCGCTGCGTTCCTATCTCGAGCATTTGAAGTTGCAGATGCTGCCGCGGCTGTCGGTGGTGCTGACCTTTGTCGTGGTGCTGATCGCCGCGATCAGCCTGTTCAGCCACAAGCTGGGCCTGGAGCGCGGGCTGTCGGTGGCGCTGTTCCCGATGGTGATTCTGACCATGACCATCGAACGCCTGTCGATCACCTGGGAAGAACGCGGTTCGGGGCATGCCTTGAAAGTGGCGATCGGCACCCTGTTCGCCGCCTCGCTGGCGCACCTGATCATGAGCGTGCCGGAGCTGGTGTACTTCGTGTTTACCTTCCCGGCAATCCTGCTGATCCTGGTGGGTTTCATGCTGGCCATGGGTCGCTATCGCGGCTATCGCCTGACCGAGCTGGTGCGCTTCAAGGCGTTCCTGAAGGCTGATTCCTGATGTTCGGCTTCTGGAAAACCTGGAAGGCCCTCGAGGCGCGGGGGATCATGGGTATCAATCGGCGGAACGCCGACTACGTGCTTAAGTACAACAAGCGCAGCCTGTACCCGATCGTCGATGACAAGATCATCACCAAGGAGCGGGCGATCGAGGCCGGCATCCATGTGCCTGAGCTGTACGGGGTGATTTCGACTGAAAAGGAAATCGACAAGCTCGACGAGATCATCGGCGGACGCAGCGACTTCGTCATCAAACCGGCGCAAGGTGCCGGCGGTGACGGCATCCTGGTGGTCGCCGACCGCTTCGAGGGACGCTACCGCACGGTGTCCGGCAAGATCATCAGCCACGAAGAAATCGAGCATCAGATCTCCAGCATCCTCACCGGCCTGTACTCCCTGGGCGGGCACCGCGACCGCGCGCTGATTGAGTACCGGGTGATTCCCGACCAGATTTTCAAGAGCATCAGTTACGAAGGCGTGCCGGACATCCGCATCATCGTGCTGATGGGCTACCCGGTAATGGCCATGTTGCGCTTGCCGACCCGGCAGTCCGGCGGCAAGGCCAACCTGCACCAGGGCGCAATTGGCGTCGGCGTCGATCTTGCCACCGGCCTGACACTGCGCGGCACCTGGCTGAACAACATCATCACCAAACACCCGGACACCACCAACGCCGTGGACGGCGTGCAATTGCCTTACTGGGACGGCTTCATGAAGCTCGCCGCTGGCTGCCACGAACTGTGCGGCCTGGGTTACATCGGCGTCGACATGGTGCTCGATCAGGAAAAAGGCCCGTTGATCCTCGAACTCAACGCCCGGCCGGGGCTGAACATTCAGATCGCCAACGACTGCGGCCTGACCTTGCGCACCCACGCCGTAGAAGCTCGGCTGGAAGAGCTGAAAGCGCAGGGCATCGTCGAAACCGTCGAAGAGCGCGTGGCGTTCGTCCAGGCAATGTTCGGGCACATTCCGGCGGTCGAGGGCTAGTCGTGATCTGCTCCCTGCACCCGCTGCCCTATCGCGCCAACCCCGCCGAATACTTTGCGGCAATCCGCCATGCGCCTGGCGCGGTGCTGCTCGACAGTGGCCGGCCCAGCGCTGAACGTGGCCGCTACGACCTGCTGAGTGCCTGGCCCTTGGAAACACTGGCGGTGTTGCCTGACGAAAGCGGTGGCGATTTCCTGCAACGGTTGCGTGAACAACTGGCACAGCTGGGTGAGGCCACCGTGCCGCAAGGCTACGAACTACCGTTTGCCGGCGGCCTGATCGGTTACCTCAGCTATGACTTTGGCCGGCATCTGGAGCGTCTGCCGACTCAGGCGCTGGACGACCTGCAATTGCCAGATGCGCGGTTTGGCCTGTACGGCTGGGCGTTGATCAGTGATCACCAGCGCCAGACCAGTCAGTTGCTGTTTCATCCGACAGTGGATGACGCCGAGCGGCAACGGCTGATTGGAGTGTTTCACCGGTCCACGCCGCATACGCCTGAGGCGTTCAGTTTGAAGGGTCCGATGCAAGCGGATTTGTCGGCCGAGGAATACCGTCAGGCGCTTGCGCGAATCCAGGACTACATCCAGGCGGGTGACTGTTATCAAGTCAACTTCGCGCAACGCTTTCGTGCTGAGTGCCAGGGCGATCCGTGGATCGCTTATTGCGCGCTGCGCGCGGCCTGCCCGACACCATTTTCCGGGTTCCAGAGCCTGCCGGACGGTGGCGCGGTGCTGAGCCTGTCGCCCGAGCGCTTCGTCAAAGTCAACCAGCGCCAGGTCGAGACGCGGCCGATCAAAGGCACCCGGCCACGTGGCCTGACACCCGCAGAGGACGCGGCCAACGCCGCCGAACTGCTGGCCAGCCCCAAGGACCGCGCAGAAAACCTGATGATTGTCGATCTGCTGCGCAACGATCTCGGCCGCACCTGCCGCACGGGCTCGGTGCGGGTACCGGAACTGTTCAGCCTGGAAAGCTACCCCAACGTTCACCACTTGGTGAGCAGCGTCACCGGTGATTTGGCCGATGGCCAGGATGCGCTCGACCTGATCGCCGGCAGCTTCCCCGGCGGCTCGATCACCGGAGCACCGAAGATCCGCGCCATGCAAATCATCGACGAACTCGAACCGACCCGCCGTGGCCTGTATTGCGGCTCGTTGCTGTATCTGGATGTGCGCGGCGAGATGGACAGCTCGATCGCCATCCGCAGCTTGCTGGTCAAGGACGGGCAAGTCTGCTGCTGGGGCGGCGGCGGCATCGTCGCCGACTCCCAGTGGCAGGCGGAATATCAGGAATCCATCACCAAGGTGAAGGTGTTGCTCGACACCTTGCACAGCCTCTAGCTGTTTGTGGTGAGGAGGTTTACTCCCTTGCCACAAGGCTCGCGTTACAGGCTCAGGTCACGATTCGAGGCCTTGAGAAACTCCTGCTTCAACTCGTCAAAACTATGCACCGCCGGGAACTGCGGGAATTCGCGAATCACGTTGTCCGGCGCATGGAACAGAATCCCCGCATCCGCCTCGCCGAGCATGCTGGTGTCGTTATACGAATCCCCCGCCGCAATCACCCGGTAGTACAGACTCTTGAAGGCCAGGACTGACTGCCGCTTGGGATCTTTCTGACGCAGTTGGTAACGGGTCACCCGCCCGCTGTCGTCGGTGATCAGGCGATGGCACAGCAAAGTCGGGAAACCGAGTTGGCGCATCAGCGGCTGCGAGAACTCATAAAAAGTGTCCGAAAGAATCACCACTTGAAAGCGCTCGCGCAGCCAGTTGACGAACTCGATAGCGCCGTCCAGCGGCTTAAGGGTCGCGATCACCGCCTGGATATCCGCCAGTTTCAAGCCATGCTCGTCGAGAATCCGCAGGCGCTGCTGCATCAGCACGTCGTAATCGGGGATGTCCCGAGTGGTTGCCTTGAGGGACTCAATCCCGGTTTTTTCAGCGAAAGCGATCCAGATTTCAGGGACCAGCACACCTTCCAGATCGAGGCAGGCAATTTCCACAAGACACTCCTGATTTAGTATTTTTGATAAGTCGAGCGAGCAAAAGGACTGCCGAACTCTAGCCATTCACCCGGCGAGGCGCAACGCAGAGGGCGCCAGCCTCCGGCTGATTTTGTTACCATCGTCGTCATATAGAGCGCCCAGCGCCACCGACCTGTAGGAAACCGCCCTGATGAGCCCAACGTTCGACGTCGTGGAACTCGCCACGACCTATGCCAACAAGTCCGCCCAGGACATTTTGAAACTGGCTTTCGCCGAATTCGGCGATGAGCTGTGGATATCCTTCAGCGGCGCCGAAGACGTGGTGCTGGTGGACATGGCCTGGAAGCTGAACAAAAACGTCAAAGTGTTCAGCCTCGACACTGGCCGCCTGCACCCGGAAACCTACCGCTTCATCGATCAGGTGCGCGAGCACTACAAGATCGAGATCGAACTGGTGTCGCCGGACTACACGAAACTGGAACCTTTCGTGAAGGAAAAAGGCCTGTTCAGCTTCTATAAGGACGGGCATGGCGAGTGCTGCGGCATCCGCAAGATCGAGCCGCTGCGGCGCAAACTGTCCGGCGTCAACGCCTGGGCCACCGGCCAGCGCCGTGACCAGAGCCCGGGCACCCGCAGCGCCGTAGCGGTGCTGGAAATCGACACCGCGTTTTCCACCCCGGAGCGCACCCTCTACAAGTTCAACCCCTTGGCGCAGATGACCAGCGAAGAAATCTGGGGCTACATCCGCATGCTGGAGCTGCCGTACAACAGCCTGCACGAGCGCGGCTTCATCAGCATCGGCTGCGAACCCTGCACCCGCCCGGTGCTGCCGAACCAGCACGAACGCGAAGGCCGCTGGTGGTGGGAGGAAGCGACGCAGAAAGAATGCGGGCTGCATGCCGGGAATATCATCAGCAAGTCGAAGGTTTGATCCGAGATTCATCGCCCCCACCCTGAGGGTGCGAGCTTATTCGCGATGGCTTCACCTCGGTAGCAGCAAACTTAAACCGCACTAAACCGTTGCACCAACCCCTGCTCGGCAAACTGCTCGATGATGAAATCGACAAACGCCCGGGTCTTGCCTGGCAACAATTTGTGCTCCGCGTAATAGATGGAAATATTGCCGTCGTCGACATACCAGTCCGGCAGCACCCGTTGCAGGCTGCCGGCGTCCAGATACCCCACGGCAAACGGCATGCTCACCAAAGCAATGCCCAGGCCTTGCGCCGCCGTGGCGCAAGCTGCTTCGGAATCGCTCATGGTCATGCGCGCCTTAAGGACCAGCGGGTGGTGTTGTCGAGTGCGGCTGGTCAATTGCCAGGAGCGTACTCGGCCGGTCTGCGGCGAGCGGATCAAAATACCTTCGTGTCGCTTCAGATCGTCCGGCTCACGGATTTCGGGGTGCTGCGCGAGGTAATCCGCCGAAGCTACCAAGACCCTGTGGGCCACCGCCAGCTTGCGCGCCACCACACCCTGGGGCAATTCGAACCCGCCACCGATGCCGGCATCGAAACCTTGGCCAATCAAATCGACTTGCCGATTATCAAAATGCCAATCCGGGCTGATCGCCGGATATCGACGCAGAAATTCGCCGAGTAACGGCACCACGTACAAGCGCCCGAACGCCGTGCCCACGCTGACTTTGAGAGTGCCCGCCGGGCGCCCTTCAGCACTGGCCAGGTTGGCCACGGCATTCTGAATGGTGTTCAGGCTACTGCTGACTTCGCCGAGGAATAACTGGCCGGCCTCGGTCAGGGTCAAGCTGCGGGTGCTGCGCTGGAACAGCCGCACACCCAGGCGCGCTTCCAGTTTGGCGACACTTTTACCCACCGCCGCTGGCGTCAGGCTCAGGCGGCGGGCGGCTTCGGCAAAGCTGCCGACCTCGGCGCTGCGGACAAAGCATTCGATACTGCTGAAGGTTTCCATGGCGACCACTATAAACTTCTGGTTTACACAGACTATAGCAACGACGGGCTACACGGCCGCAACCGCCGCGCTGATACTAGGCTCCATCAACCGCGGCAATCTCGCCTCGGGACTTCGGAGAACGACATGACCACTCAGAACCTCAGCGGTAAAGTAGCTCTGATCCAGGGCGGCTCCCGCGGCATCGGCGCCGCTATCGTGCAACGCCTGGCCGCTCAAGGCGCCGCCGTCGCCTTCACCTACGTCAGCTCCACCGCCAAGGCTGAAGAACTGCAAAACAGCATCACCGCCAACGGTGGAAAAGCCCTGGCAATCAAGGCTGACAGCGCCGACGCTGACGCCATCCGTGGCGCGGTCACCGCCACCGTCAAAGCCTTCGGTGGCCTGGACATCCTGGTCAACAATGCCGGTGTGCTGGCGGTTGCACCGCTGGAAGAGTTCAAGCTCGAAGACTTCGACCGGACCCTGGCCATCAACGTGCGCAGCGTATTCGTCGCCACCCAGGAAGCCGCCAAACACATGACCGAAGGCGGCCGGGTGATCAACATCGGCAGCACCAACGCCGACCGCATGCCCTTCGCTGGTGGCGGCCCCTACGCCATGAGCAAATCCGCGCTGGTAGGCTTGACCAAAGGTTTGTCCCGCGACCTCGGCCCGCGCGGCATTACCGTGAACAACGTCCAGCCAGGCCCAGTCGACACTGACATGAATCCGGCCAGTGGTGACTTCGCCGACAGTCTGATTCCGCTGATGGCCGTGGGTCGTTACGGTACCTCCGACGAAATCGCCAGCTTCGTCGCTTACCTGGCCAGCCCGGAAGCGGGCTACATCACCGGTGCAAGCCTGACCATCGACGGTGGTTTCGGCGCCTGATGCGCTGATCGACAAACGCCGGCCACCTGCTCAGGGCGCCGGCGTTTTGTTGCCCGTTGCATTCACGTCCATGCCAGCGCCGGCAACCCGCAGGCACTCGGATCGAAGTCCTTGAGGCTGCGCAGGATGCCATCGGCGTGGGCGTATTTTTCATCGGCCATGGCCGCATCGGGGATCGCAATCGCAGTCATGCCGGCTGCCTTGGCGGCGGTAACACCGAACGGCGAATCCTCGAACACCAGGCAATCCGCCGGCGCCACACCGAGGCGCCGGGCGGCGGTGAGGAAGATGTCCGGCGCGGGTTTCGCCGCGCCAACTTCCGGATCATCCGCCGTCACCACGAAGTCGAACAGCGCGAACCAGTCACGGTGCAGGGTGGTTTTCTGGCCGAACGACTGGCGCGAAGAACTGGTGCCCACCGCAATCGGAATGTTGTGCGCCTTCAAGTGCCGCACCAGTTGTTCGGCCCCCGGCATGGCTTGAGCCCTGGGGAAACGCTCGCGCATCAACGGCTCGCGAATCACCAGGAATTCCTCGGCGGTGATCGGTAAGTCCAGCGCGTCCACCACGTAGCGCGCGAGGTCACCGGCTCCACGGCCGATGATGTTCTGTTTGACGCTCCAGTCGAAGGTGCGCCCGTAACGCCCGACGATGATCGAAGTGACCTCGGTGTAAATGCCCTCGGTATCCAGCAACAAGCCGTCCATATCGAAGATCACGGCCTTGATTGGGCCGAACTCATCCAGCGGTGCATTCATCGCATCTAATCCGTTATCAACACAAATTTCCAGGAAGGCTCAGGTGCGGCCAGCGGGGTTCACCTAAAAGGATTCAGCAGGATAACGAGCGCGGCTTGCAGCCGGCAACCATCCACTGCGCGCCCCTCCTCCCTATCGCTACTCGGCACTCCGCATTTAGAGAATTGCCCTACAGCACACTCAGGTCTGTCTGACTTCTTTCACTCCTTTTCCCCTGCAAAGTCTCGCGCCTCATTTTGCCTCGCGTGGGATTGCGAATGTTCGACCCGGAAAAGGTCCTGGCCCTCAACAACACCATTGGCCTGCTGGTTCTGGCTGCGATGGACCCCGAACACCCCGACGTCGAAGGGCTGCTGAGCGACTTTCGCCACTGCCTCAACGACTACGACCGCTGGGCCGAGAGCTACTGGACGGCCGGCACCCTAGACATCGAGCAGGTGTTCCAGATCGGCAACGAAGTCCGTATCAGGGCTCCTGCAAATTCAGCCACGCCGACCAGTGGCGCAGTCGCAACCTGCTCGGCGGCCGGGCCCCTGACGCTGGTGCACGCGTTCGAAGCGGCGCGCTTCGTGCCCATTGGCAATACGCCAGTAATGCTCGAGCCGCTCATTGAAGCTGCGGACGGCAGCGTCAGTTACGGCGAGCCGATTCACAAGACCATTGGCCCGAGCGGCATTCTGGAGGTGGCCGAATGTTGGCGGGGCCAGTCTTATCGCATCACTTTTTTCCCGAATGTTTCAGCCGACCACATCAAGGCCCTATATGCGTCCTACCAGACCGTCCAGAGCTCGCTCGAGGGTTGGCTGCGTAACGAGTGGACGACCGAATTTCAGACTTTATGGGCGGAATATTCCGACGCAGGTTTGCTCGGTCGTCACCGGATGCTCGAGGCTGCGGACTGGCGCGGTGTAGAGCAATCGCTGCAGGGTTTGTGGGAAGACGTGAAGCAGGTCTTTGCACTGCTCGCGGACTTACAGTCCAACAGCGAGAAGCTGCTGGAGTATCTGACGCAGGCAGAGCTGGACACGCTGCTCAGCACTTCCGCCGATGCCATCGCCAATGCCTTGCTGGCGCTCAGTGATGAACCCTTGATGTTCATCCACCTCGCGGCGTTTACCAGTTGGTTGCGCATGCTGCCGCCGCAGTACGCCATCGAAGTCATGGCGGAAATTCGTACAGACCTGGTGGTGAGTTTCCTCCTGGTCGCGCTGACCCGTTCCCTAGGTTTGAAGCTGCACATCAGCGCCAAAATCCTTGGCAAAATAAAATCCAAAAAAGCCAGGGAGTGGTTGGCGGCGGCTTCCATGCGCCTGGCCGAACTGACGACACAGTCCGAGCTCACCTCGCATGCCCAAGTGCTGAAGCCGTTAGCGGTCAGCGCTCGCCGAGCAGAGATCAAGCCCACCCCCGCCGTGCCGCTAGAGATCGGCAATGGCGAAAAGCCGACGCTTGTTGTGCGAAATCCGGCGCCGATCGCGCGGGATAAATCCGCTAACGACACCCAACTGAGCAAACACGAACCCCACGACGACGCCCCCGACCAGGCGAAAAATCCTGCAGGCGACAGCGCCGATTCCGCTGACAAAACCGCCACCAATGGCTGCCCAGTGTCGATGGTCACCGGCGAAGAACTGCTGACCCTCGATGACGCGGTGCTCGACGGCGTGCTGCCGTTCACCTTCACCCGCGTTTATCGCAGCAGCGCAGTGGAAATCGATTGTGGCCTCGGGTTTGGCTGGAGCCATTCCCTCGCCCATCGTTTGGATGTCGACGGCGACGAGGTGCTCTGGACCGACCACGAAAACCGTCGCACGCGCTTTCCATTGCCCTCGCGGGCGCGGCCGGCAATCCACAACAGCCTGTCGCGGGCGGCGATTTTTCTCGGTGATGAGCCGGAAGAGCTGATCCTCGCCCAGGCCGGTGACACGCCACGTTTCCTACACTTTCGCGGCGGGCGTCTGACCGCCATCAGCGACGCCTACAACAATCGTCTGACCCTGGTGCGCGACAACCAGCAGCGCATCGTGCGCCTGAACAACGGCGCCGGCCGTTCCCTGCGGCTGCGCTATGAGCGCTCGCACCTGGTGGCCGTCGACTACCAGAGCTTCCATCCCGCCGACACCCTCGAAGACGCCTGGCGTACAGAACAGACGCTGTTTTCCTACCGCTACGACGCCCGCCAGCGGCTGATCGCCGCGACCAACGCGGCCGGCGACAGCGAGCGCTACGACTACGACGACCAGCACGTGATCCTGCAACGGCAACTGGCCGGTGGGGCGAGTTTCTTTTGGGCGTGGGAAAGGTCTGGCAAAGCCGCGCGCTGTGTCCGGCATTGGGGCTCGTTTGCGCAGATGGACACCCGGTACGTCTGGGATGACGCCGGCGGCGTCACGGTCAAGTACCGCGACGGCAGCGAAGAAAGCTATCAACACGACGACCGCGCGCGCCTGGTGCGGCGGGTCGAGGCCGATGGCGCCGAGCAGCGCAAGGCGTATGACGAGCAGGGCCGCTTGATCGCCGAGCAGGATGCCTTGGGCGCGGTCACCGAATACCGCTATGACGACGTCGGACGCCTGGTGGCGCTGATTCCGCCGGAAGATGAGCCCACGTCCTACGAGTACCGCGACGGTTTCCTCCACGCCAAGCGTCGGGGCCGCAGCACCTGGACCTATCAGCGCAACGACCAGGGCGATATCACCGAAGCCGTCGACCCGGAGGGTCAGGTCACCCATTACGACTACGACGGCCAGGGGCAGTTGCTGTCGATCCGCTACCCGGACAACAGCCGTCATGTGTTTGTGTGGAATCGTCTGGGCCAGTTGCAGGAAGAAACCCTGCCCCATGGCGGCCAGCGGCGGTTTTCCTACGACGCACTGGGGCGGCAGACCACCCGCCAGGACGAACACGGCGCGATTGTTCGCTACCAGTGGGACGCCCTCGGCCGACTGCTGCAAACGACTTCTCCTACCGGCGCGACCCGGGGCTTTGCCTACAACGCCTACGGCAAGGTCACCGCCGAGCGCGATGAACTGGGGCGCATCACCCGCTACGACTACGCCGACGACCTGCACCTGCTGACCCGACGGATCAGCCCGGACGGCACCCAGCTCCACTATCGCTACGACCATTCGCGCCTGTTGCTGACAGCGATCGAGAACGAAGCCGGCGAAACCTATCAACTGGACTACACCCCCGGCGGATTGATCCGACAGGAAACCGGCTTCGACGGCCAGCGCACGGCGTATGCCTACGACCTCAAGGGCCAGTTGCTGGAGAAGACCGAGTTTGGTTCGGACGGCTCGACCCTGGTCACCGGGTATCAGCGGGATTCGGCGGGCCGT
>NZ_JAVLSB010000008.1:0-4066 GCF_031583775.1 Pseudomonas rhizozeae | reverse complement strand
CAGCGCCCGAGGCGGCCTTATAGCCGACCTGGTCTTGGGTGTACGCGTTCCTCTGTGGGAGTGAGCCTGCTCGCGAAGGCGCCGAGCCTGTTGGCGAATTTCTCGAAAACACCGAAGAACCCTGTGGGAGCTGCGGTGCGACGATTCGACTTGCCAGCGATGACTTTTGCTCAGACGCTAGAGATTTTGCAGGTGTACATATCCATTTCTTGTGTCATAGCTGATATAGGTTCCGCTCTTACAGCGGGTCACTTTGAAAAGCCCAAAGTAACCAAAGGCTTTCATCCCCTCCATTCGGTGCCTCGCTAGGGCTCGGCATGGGCCGGCCCGCTCGCCCAAATCTCAGCCGAAGCGCAATCACGATCTATGCTTGATGACAACGGATGGCACTCCCGCGAACCGTGGCGGACTAAGCATCAGCAGCCATTGGCGGCTGTGCAGACTGACATGGATCGAACATGAACGACGCAATCTTGCAACGCAGATCACTGTTAGTGCTGTTGGTACTGGTGACTTTGGCTTTTATCTGGATTCTGCTGCCGTTTTACGGCGCGGTGTTCTGGGCGGTGATCCTGGGGATCGTCTTCGCGCCCTTGCAGCGGCGCCTGCAATTGAAATTCGGCTGGCAACGCAACCTGACCTCCCTGTGCACCCTGAGCGTGTGCCTGCTGATCGCGATCCTGCCGGTGATCATCATCGGCGTGTTGCTGGTTCAGGAAGGGATGGTCGTCTACAAGAACATCGAAAGCGGCCAGCTCGACATCGCCGCTTATATCGCCCAGTTCAAACACAGCCTGCCACCGTATTTCCAGCATCTGCTGGACCGCTTCGGCATGGGCGAACTGAATGGGCTGCGGGAGAAGATCGTCAAGAGCGCCATGCAGGGCAGCGATATCCTCGCCACCCAGGCGTTCAGCTTCGGCCAGGGTACGTTTGAGTTCTTGGTGAGTTTTTTCATCATGCTGTACTTGCTGTTCTTCTTTCTGCGCGACGGTGCCGAACTGGCGCGCAAAATGCGCACGGCCGTGCCGCTGGCCGAGCAGCAAAAGCGCCGTTTGCAGTTGAAGTTCAACCGTGTGGTGCGTGCGACCGTGAAGGGCAATCTGTTGGTAGCAATCACGCAAGGGGCGCTGGGCGGGGCGATTTTCTGGTTCCTGGACATTCCCAGCGCATTGCTCTGGGCGGTGCTGATGGCATTTCTATCGTTGCTGCCGGCAGTGGGAGCGGGGATTGTCTGGGCGCCAGTGGCGGCTTACTTCCTGCTGACCGGGGCGATCTGGCAGGGCGTGGTGCTCGGGTTGTTCGGCATCTTTGTGATTGGCCTGGTGGACAACGTACTGCGGCCGATCCTGGTAGGCAAGGACACCAAAATGCCGGATTACCTGATACTGATTTCGACCCTGGGCGGCCTGGCAATTTTCGGGCTCAACGGCTTCGTGATCGGGCCGCTGATTGCTGCACTGTTTATGTCGAGCTGGGCGATCTTCATCGAGACCAAGCCGCGCGTACAGTTGCCTTAAGCGGTGAGCAGCATGTTACCCATGCGTTGCGACAAGTCGCGGGCGGCGGGCAGGGAGGTCAACGGACCGCTGACGCGAACACCGTCTTGCACCAGGTACCAGCAGGCGAGCAATCCCGAGGCTCTGAGCGAGGCGGGAACGGCACTGCCGACAACGGACATGATCTGAACTTTAGACATAAGGACCTCCATCAAGCGATGGGGCTACCTTACGGGGCGGCCGGATTTATCGACAATCAACGTTTTCGATAGTCGTCATTGACGCGGCAGAGGTTGTGCACTGACCAATAGTCAATCGACTACTTGGTCGAGCATGTGCATGACTTCTTGCTCGTTGAGCATGCCTTTGCGCACCAAGTTTTCCGCCAGCAGCGAGAGGAACTTGGCGCTGCGATGGCCTTCCAGGTGCTTGAGCTCGGTCAGGGCGCTGTACACCTTGCTGGAGGTGCACAAACCAACGATGCGGTGCGGGTTCTGTGTGGGCATGGGGCGTCCTTGTTTTTTTTGGGGACAGATTATGATGGACCGCTCAAGCTTGCTGCGTCTTCATGAAGGAAATGTGACAGCGCTCGCCTTCAGAGTGAAGCAGTCACAGCCAATCATGCCAAGTTAAGGCGGCGATACTGTTCTCACAGCGACCTCGGCATTTGTATTTGGAACCCACAAAAAAGCCCCGCCTTGTTCAGGCGGGGCTTGCTTGACCCGTTTACCAGCGTGGGCCGCCGTAATAACCGTGAGGGTGACCGTAATACCCACGGGGTGGACCGTAATAAACCGGGGCTGGCTGGTAATAGACCGGTTGCTGGACGTAAACCGGCGCCGGTTGGTAGTAAACCGGTGGCGGTGGCTGCTGCACGTACACCGGTTGGGGTTGAACGTAAACCGGTTGCTGGACATACACAGGCCGATCGCGATTGATCAAGGCCGAGCCGACGATGGCCGAGCCGACGATCGCGCCGAACACCGCTGGGCCTTGCCAACCGCCGCCACCACGGGCTTCTGCCTGCCCTGCGACAGCAAGAGCGCCGATCAGCACAGCAATTGTGGGGATTTTACGGATCATGATAATTCCTCGGTTCTTCGCCCGGCGCTTGTGTCTGCAATAGACCCAAGGATTGTCGCGGGGATACAGCTAAGACAGCGTTAATTGAAAATTCTGCACAGGGTTTAGGTAAATTTTGTGTAAGGTCTGTACCGGTTTGCTTACCGTCACGAGCCGCCCGCGGCAGGCTCTTTGTATGATCGAACAGAACCGGCCAGGTTGGCTAATCCCGCCTATCCGAAAGTGTAAATGGAAGGATCTCCCATGCAGATGAACCCGAACAAAGACACCCAATTGTGCATGTCGCTCTCTGGGCGCCCCGGGAATTTCGGCTTGCGGTTTCACAACCATCTCTATGAACAGCTGGGGTTGAATTTCTACTACAAGGCCTTCAGCAGCCAGGACTTGCCGGGTGCTGTCGGCGGGATTCGAGCGCTCGGCATCCGGGGTTGCGGTGTTTCCATGCCGTTCAAGGAGGCGTGCATTGCGTTAGTCGATGAACTGGATGCGTCGGCGGCAGCGATCCAGTCGATCAATACCATCGTCAACACGGACGGCCACCTGAAGGCCTACAACACCGACTACATCGCCATTGCGCAACTGCTACAGACGCACCAGGTGCCTCAGTCGTCGACGTTTGCCCTGCGTGGCAGTGGCGGCATGGCCAAGGCGGTGGCCAGCGCCCTGCGTGACGGCGGCTATAAAAATGGCCTGATCGTGGCACGCAATGAGCGGGCAGGGCGTGCTCTGGCGGATTCGCTGGATTATGGATGGCAGGCGGACCTAGGCGAACAGCGCCCGCAGATGCTGATCAACGTCACACCGATCGGGATGACCGGCGGGCCGGAAGCCGATCAACTGGCGTTCGAGCCTGAGGCCATCGCGGCGGCGGAGACGGTATTCGATGTGGTGGCGATTCCCTCGGAAACCCCGCTGATCGTCCGAGGCCGCGAAAAAGGCAAGCGGGTGATCACCGGCCTGGAAGTCATCGCCATTCAAGCGCTGGAGCAGTTTGTGCTGTACACCGGCGTTCGGCCGAGCGATGAACAGTTCCAGAAAGCCGTGGCGTTTGCCCGGAGTTAAGCGCCGCCAGTGCCGGCCCCTTCGTCGCAACGCCGCCCGGAGCCGGCTCGCTCCCACAATGACTGGCTTCGGACACCACTCGAAACCCGTGGGAGCGAGCCTGCTCGCGAAAGCGTCCGTCCAGGTTGAACATCACCGGCTGACCCACCGCCATCGCGGGCAAGCCCGCTTGTGTCTGAGTTATGGAATAAACTCTGGGGTGAGAGGGGTGGATGGCAAGCTGCGAGTCCGCGGTGCTTGAAGCACGAGTGGGAGCAAAGCTGCCATCCACCTTTCTACTCTGGCCCATAAGCCCGAACAGTTGAACGAGCGCCACTCGAATCACAAGCGTGGGCAAAGCCAGAGCACTCTCACTTCTGAGTGTAAGAGGGTTTTGCCATGATTTCCTGGATCGGCATCGATATCTCCAAATCCAATCTCGT
>NZ_JAVLSB010000007.1:0-171079 GCF_031583775.1 Pseudomonas rhizozeae | reverse complement strand
GCCAGCGGGTTTCCCGCTGGCGCAGGGCAGGCTCCCAGCCTCAAGTTTTATCTGAAACACGGTTTTACCCGGACAAAGACCTCGGGCCGATTCCCGACCTTGCCCAAGAATTTCGCAAGAAGACAAGTTCCCCAAGAGCCACAAAGAAGGTAGGACACCGTGAACCCGGTAATCAAAAAATTCCAGTTCGGTCAGTCGACCGTTACCCTCGAGACTGGCCGTATCGCCCGTCAGGCCTCCGGCGCAGTATTGGTCACCGTTGACGACGACGTCAGCGTGTTGGTGACCGTCGTAGGTGCCAAGCAAGCCGATCCAGGCAAGGGCTTCTTCCCTCTGTCCGTTCACTACCAGGAAAAGACTTACGCTGCCGGTAAGATCCCTGGCGGTTTCTTCAAGCGTGAAGGCCGTCCTTCCGAGAAAGAAACCCTGACTTCCCGACTGATCGACCGTCCGATCCGTCCGCTGTTCCCGGAAGGCTTCATGAACGAAGTGCAGGTTGTCTGCACCGTCGTGTCCACCAGCAAGAAAACCGATCCGGACATCGCTGCGATGATCGGTACTTCGGCAGCCCTGGCCATTTCCGGCATCCCGTTCGATGGCCCGATCGGCGCAGCACGCGTGGCTTTCCACGAAAGCACCGGCTACCTGCTGAACCCGACTTACGAGCAACAGAAAGCTTCGAGCCTGGACATGGTCGTGGCCGGTACCTCCGAAGCCGTGCTGATGGTTGAATCCGAAGCCAAAGAGCTGACCGAAGACCAGATGCTGGGCGCGGTACTGTTCGCGCACGACGAGTTCCAGGTGGTGATCAACGCCGTCAAGGAACTGGCCGCCGAAGCCGCCAAGCCAACCTGGACCTGGGCTCCACAGCCAGAAGCCACCGCACTGCTGGGCGCGATCCGTGCCGAGTTCGGCGACGCGATCTCCCAGGCTTACACCATCACGATCAAGGCTGACCGTTACGCTCGTCTGGGCGAACTGAAAGACCAGGTGGTTGCCAAGCTGTCCGGTGAAGAAGGCCAACCGACTTCCGCTGAAGTCAAAGCTGCTTTCGGCGAAATCGAATACCGCACCGTTCGCGAAAACATCGTCAACGGCAAGCCACGTATCGACGGTCGCGACACCAAGACTGTACGTCCGCTGAACATCGAAGTTGGTGTTCTGCCGAAGACCCACGGTTCGGCGCTGTTCACCCGTGGCGAAACCCAGGCCCTGGTCGTTGCCACACTGGGCACCGCCCGTGACGCGCAACTGCTGGACACCCTGGAAGGCGAGAAAAAAGACCCGTTCATGCTGCACTACAACTTCCCGCCGTTCTCGGTGGGCGAGTGTGGTCGCATGGGTGGCGCTGGTCGTCGCGAAATCGGTCACGGCCGTCTGGCCCGTCGTTCGATTTCGGCCATGCTGCCGGCTGCCGACGTGTTCCCGTACACCATTCGCGTGGTGTCGGAAATCACCGAATCCAACGGTTCGAGCTCCATGGCTTCCGTTTGCGGCGCTTCCCTGGCCTTGATGGACGCTGGCGTGCCGATGAAAGCACCGGTTGCCGGTATCGCCATGGGTCTGGTTAAAGAAGGCGAGAAGTTCGCCGTCCTGACCGACATCCTGGGTGACGAAGATCACCTTGGCGACATGGACTTCAAAGTAGCCGGTACCGCCAAAGGCGTGACCGCGCTGCAGATGGACATCAAGATCAAAGGCATCACCGAAGAAATCATGGAGATCGCCCTGGGCCAGGCCCTGGAAGCGCGCCTGAACATCCTCGGCCAGATGAACCAGATCATTGGTCAGTCGCGTACCGAACTGTCGGAAAACGCTCCGACCATGATCGCGATGAAAATCGACACCGACAAAATCCGTGATGTCATCGGTAAAGGCGGCGCGACCATCCGTGCGATCTGTGAAGAAACCAAGGCTTCGATCGATATCGAAGACGACGGTTCGATCAAGATCTTCGGCGAAACCAAGGAAGCTGCAGAAGCCGCGCGTCAGCGCGTTCTGGGCATCACTGCGGAAGCCGAGATCGGCAAGATCTACGTCGGCAAGGTTGAGCGCATCGTCGACTTCGGCGCCTTTGTCAACATCCTGCCTGGCAAGGACGGCCTGGTTCACATCTCGATGCTGAGCGACGCTCGCGTAGAGAAAGTGACCGACATCCTGAAAGAAGGCCAGGAAGTGGAAGTGCTGGTACTGGACGTGGACAACCGCGGCCGTATCAAGCTCTCCATCAAAGACGTCGCGGCGGCCAAGGCTTCGGGCGTTTAATTACCCCGGCTTCACCGTTTCAGCGTTATAAAAATCCCCCGCAGTGAAAGCTGCGGGGGATTTTTTTTGTCTGTGGAAAGCTGTGGCGAGGGAGCTTGCTCCCGCTGAGTCGCGCAGCGGCCCTTCAATCGCCACGGCAGCCACGAGTTGCCGGAGCGCAAACCCAATGCTAGGTTTAGCGCACCGCCCGTGTAGCTCAGTCGGTAGAGCAGCGCACTCGTAACGCGAAGGTCGCAGGTTCGATTCCTGTCTCGGGCACCATCCCTCGCTTATTTCACCTTCCTGCTCAACTCCTCGACCGTGCGTTTGAGCTGGTCGATGGTGCGGTCCTGCTCGCTGACTTCGCGCTTGAGGTTCGACAATTCGCTGGAGCTTGAACTGGAGCTCGAGCCGCTGCTGCGCTTGAGCTCATCCACTTGCTTGCTGAGGTTCTTCAGGTCGCCTTCCTGATCGCTGACCGTGCGCTTGAGTTGCGCCAGTTCATTGCTGCTGGAACTGCTGCTGGAGCCGTTGCTGCGTTTCAGCTCTTCGATCTGCCGGGTTTGCTCCTTGAGGGTTTCCTGCATTTTTTCCACATCCGCCACGCTGAGGCGGGTTTTGACCAGTTTGTCCTTGCCGAACGACCACTGGATGGCGGTCAGACTGTCCGTGGACGTCGCGTTATTGGTGATGTATTCGATCGGGCTATCGGCGCGGGCGGAGGCAGCCATGACGGTGAGCAGCGTAGCCAGACCGGTGGCAGCAACAACAGCAGCGAGTTTGGAAGCAGAGGGCATCACTGAGTGTCCTTGTGAAGTGGGATGTGGCACATCGCTACGACTGTGCATTGTCGATCTTGTTCCGGTTCATCAAGTCGAATAGTGGTCATGCCCAAGAGTATTCTGCAAACCGGTCGGCAGTTTTTGCGCAGGTGTTGTAACCACGCCTGTAAATCGTCCGGCAAAGGTCCTATATTCAGTCCTCGCATCGGCACCTGCCTGCGGTTTTCACATGATCCACGAATGGTTCTGAAGGCCAGAAAGACCGGTTTCACCGGTTATTTGCGTCAGAGAGATCCTTGATGATCCAGATCCATCTTCCCATTCCCCGATCAGCGAGAACGCCATGACTGTTAAAGCATTGACCCAAGAAGCCAGGCACGAAGACGCGCTGGGCAAGTACAAGCTCGATAATCCGCAGCTGCTGGAAGAGATCAAGGACCTGCCGGCCGACGATCAGAAAGACCAGATCCAGTGGGCGTTCGAGGACGAAGCCGAGGCGCAGGGCTTGCAGCCCTGGGAGTTGACCCTCAAGTACACATCGACGCCGGAAGAATACGAAGCCGCTCGCTTGATTCTGCACAAGGAAGCCGCTGAAGTGTTGGGCGTTGACTGGGATGAGTACTGCGAGATGAATAATCTGGTGGTTTAACAGCAGCAGAGAGCTTTAAAAGCGGCAAGCTACAAGTCGAACCGTTACGACTTGTAGCTTGCCGTTGCGTTTAAAGGCTCAGGCGCATCGACAGGTCGACGGCTTTCACATCTTTGGTCATGGCACCGATCGAGATGTAATCCACCCCGGTCTCGGCGATCGGGCGCAAGGTGCTTTCGTTGACACCGCCGCTGGCTTCCAGTTTGGCTTTGCCGCCATTCAGGCGCACCGCTTCGCGCATGTCATCCAGGCTCAATTCGTCGAGCATGATGATGTCGGCACCCGCCGCCAGTGCTTCTTTAAGCTCCGATAGACTTTCCACTTCGATCTCCACCGGCTTACCGGGGGCGATCTTGTGTGCGGCGCTGATCGCCTGGGCAATGCCGCCGCAGGCTGCGATATGGTTTTCCTTGATCAGGAAAGCGTCGTACAGGCCGATGCGATGGTTGTGGCAGCCGCCGCAAGTCACCGCATATTTTTGCGCCAGGCGCAGGCCCGGCAGGGTCTTGCGGGTGTCGAGCAGCTTCACCTGAGTATCGGCAACAAAGTCCGCCAGGTACTGCGCACGAGTGGCCACGCCGGACAGCAACTGCAAGAAATTCAGCGCGCAACGTTCGCCGGTCAGCAGCGAACGGGCGGGCCCCTCAAGGTGAAACAGCACCTGGTTCGGGCTGACCCGATCACCGTCGCGCACCTGCCAGTGCACCGCGACGCGCGGATCGAGCTGGCGGAACACCGCATCGACCCACGCCGTTCCGCTGATCACGGCGGCATCGCGGGTAATGATGGTGGCCTTGGCCAGGCGTTCGGCGGGGATCAGTTGCGCGGTGATGTCGCCGCTGCCGATGTCTTCGAGCAACGCGCGGCGCACATTGGCTTCGATTTCGGCGGTCAAATCGGCGAGACGTAGATTCGGCATAACGGGCTCCACAAACAAAGTGGCCCGATTATAGGGCCATGCCGCGAGCGAACCCAAGGCGCAGGCTGCTCGCAGCGACGCCCAGACCTGCAACTGGTCGGTTCGTGTCGGAAACTTCCCTGAATCGTCATCACAAATAAACGTCTATTTATCGGTGATGCAAAGAGTCTGCTGGCTTCGGATCCCATTTTTGCCAGATAATCCGCCTTGCATTTGACGTCATAGCTTTGACGAGCGCCGGGGTGGCATTTGGCGTTAATGCAATCGCGCAATCACCGGTTCAGGAGGCTCGGATGCACAACGACGGGAATGTAGTGCCTTTGCACAAGGCCGCTACCGACCAGGCGAATCATTCGCCGCTCGCCCGCCTGCCTGTGATTCTGCTGCAAGTCCGCGACAAGGCTGCCCAGCAGTTGCGCCACGGCTTGCAGGATTTGTTCGATAACGCCGACGACACGCTCTTTGAAATGGCCGATCGCGCGCGCGACGACGTCGAGCAGAACCTCTTCTTCGAAGCCATGCGCGACCTGCGCCTCAAGCGAAAAAACATCGAGCGCGGGTTCCTCGAGCAATTCTTCGAGGCCTTCGTTGGCCTCACTCAATACGACTCGTCCCACAACGCCATGCCCGGCACCTCGCCCTACGTCACTTCCAGCGCACTGCCCCGGGATGAACTGGAGCGCAACCTCGCGGTGCAAGCGATGGTCGGGCGGGTGCTCAACCGCGAAGGCTTTGCCCTCGGTCAGCTCACGGCTCGCCTCAGTGCATTGCTGGGCAAGGCGCTGGCCGAACATCAGAACCCGATGAGCCCCGGCAAGCTGTGCGAGTATTTTTTGCAGGCTGGCCGCAATCTGGGCGTCGGGATCAAGGTCAAGCTGATCATTCTCAAGCTGTTCGAGCGTTATGTGCTCAGCGACAGTGATCGGATGTACGCCGAGGCCAATCAGTTACTGATCGCCACCGGCGTGTTGCCCGAACTCAAGGCACCTCCGGCGCGGCGTGCGAGTGAGCGTGCGCCGGCCAGCACGGATCATGCGGATGTGCTCCGGCCTGCTGGCCATCCGCAACCCGATGACGCCGTGCAGGAAGTGTTCGCCGCCCTGCAAGAGTTGCTCTACCCCGTGCGCGGCAGTGTGGCACCGACCCTGGAAGCCAGCGCCACGGCACAGCCGATCTCCACCCGCGACCTGCTGCGCCTGCTGTCGCACTTGCAGCAGTACGTGCCCGCGCCCACCTCCCAGGATGATTTTGACCTGCGCAACCAGTTGGAACAGTTACTGACCCGAGTCAGCGTCAAGACCGGCAAGTCGCGGGTGGTGGACGGGACCGACGAAGACGTGATCAACCTGATCGCCATGTTGTTCGAGTGCATCCTCGATGACCGCAACCTGCCGGACTCGTTGAAAGCGCTGATCGCACGTCTGCAAATCCCCATGCTCAAGGTCGCGGTGCAGGACAAGAGTTTTTTCAGCCGCGGCAGTCACCCGGCCCGCCGGCTGCTCAATGAGATCGCCACCGAAGCGCTGGGTTGGGGCGAGCGCGCTGATCATCAGCGGGACAGCCTGTACTTGCGCATCGAGCAAGTGGTGCAGCGTCTATTGAACGATTTTGTCGATGACCCGGCCATTTTTGCCGAATTGCTGGCCGATTTCCTGGCCTTCACCGCCGACGAGCGGCGCCGTAGCGAGTTGCTGGAGCAGCGCACCCGTGATGCCGAAGAAGGCCGGGCCAAGGCCGAACTGGCGCGGCGGCGAGTCGAGCGAACGCTCAACGAGGCGTTGCTGGGCAAGGTATTGCCGCAGCGGGTCGTGGATTTTGTGCAGAACGCCTGGAGCCAGGTGTTGTTGCTCACCTGCCTGAAGCACGGTGACCCTTCCGCGCAATGGCAGGCCGATGTGCTGACCGTTGAGCAATTGATCTGGAGCGTGCAGCCGCATCGGGTGGCGGACGAGCGCGCGCATTTGCTGGAGTTGGTGCCGGGGTTGCTCAAAGCGCTGCGCGATGGCTTGAGCCGTTCGGCCTTCGACCCGTTTGCGACCAGTGAATTTTTCAGTGAGCTGGAAGCCCTTCATCTGCACATCTGTGATCAGGCTTCGCTGACCCTCGCGGTGAGTGACGTAAGCGACTTGCCAGCGCTGGTCGAAGTGTCTGCGCCCATCGTGCTGAGGACCGCTGACGAAGGGCCCGTTGACACGTCCTCGTTGCGCTTGCCGGCGGATGATGTTGGGCTGCAACAGGTCGATCAGTTACGTCTGGGCAGTTGGGTCGAGTTCCAGGAGGACGATGAGCACCGTCTGCGCTGCAAACTGGCGGCGATCATTCAAAGCACCGGCTTGTACATTTTTGTCGATCGCACCGGGATGAAAGTTCAGGAGCGCGGGCGCATTGCATTGGCCTTGGAATTCCAGCGGGGCGCGGTGCGCCGGCTGGATGACACGCTGCTGTTCGACCGAGCCCTGGAGTCGGTGCTGGGTCATCTGCGCCGACTCAAGCGCGGCAAGTGATCGCGCCATGGGGGCGGATCGCGGCATACTGCGGGCTGGATCATCGTTGTTGAAGGAACCGGTATGCAGTTGGACCCCGCGAGCGGGTGGTGTCAGGGCGTCAATCAATGCCCATCGCCCAACTTCAATGAGCGCCCGTCGGGCGAAATTTCCCTGTTGGTCATCCACAACATCAGCTTGCCGCCGGCGCAATTCGCCACGGGCAAAGTGCAGGAATTTTTCCAGAATCGCCTGGATGTCACCGAACACCCCTACTTTGAAGGGATTGCCGACCTCAAGGTGTCCGCGCATTTCCTGATCGAGCGTGATGGCGCCGTGACCCAGTTCGTGTCCTGCCTGGAACGTGCCTGGCACGCCGGGGTGTCAAGCTTCGAGGGGCGCGAAACCTGTAACGATTTTTCCGTGGGCATCGAACTGGAGGGCACGGATGATCTGCCGTTCACCAATGCCCAATATCGGGCCTTGAGTGACTTGACCCGGCAATTGCTGGCGGCGTTTCCAGCGATTACCCCGCAACGGATTTGCGGCCACAGCGATATTGCGCCGGGCCGCAAGACTGATCCAGGGCCCGCGTTCGACTGGGCGCGTTACCGAGCGGCCCTGGCCAAAGAGGAAGGACAATGAGTTTTCTGGTGTTGGTGCTGGCGATCTGGATCGAGAAATTCTCGGCCCTGCGCCATCGGGTTCAGCGTGATGGCGGCTGGGTGCGCGAGCTGCACAAGCTCGAAGGCAATCCGCGCATGGCGACGAAGCCCTGGCTGATTCTGGTGCTGCTGGTGTTGTTGCCGGTGGCACTGCTCGGCTTGTTGCTGGTGGTGCTGGAGCCGGTGGCCTACGGGTTGTTGGCCCTGCCGGTGCATCTGTTGGTGGTGATTTACAGCCTCGGTCGCGGTGATCTGCTCGGTGGCCTCGGCCCGTTCCGCGATGCCTGGCGGCGGGAAGACCTGCAAGCGGCGGCGCATGTCGCGCAGCGCGACTTGCGCATCTGCGCCGACAGCGGCGAACAGCTGCTCGAACAGGTGCAGCGGCACCTGGTGTGGCAGGCCTATCAAAGTTTCTTTGCGGTGATTTTCTGGTACTTCCTGCTCGGCCCTGTGGCCGCATTGAGTTATCGCTTGCTCGCCCTGGCCGAAGAACAGGGGAGTAGCCCGGCGCTGGTGGAGCGCGCCGCGCAATTGCGGCATGCCTTCGACTGGGTGCCGGTGCGTTTACTGGCGGCCAGTTTTGCCTTGGTCGGCAATTTTGTCGCGGTCAGCCGGGTGATGTTGCACGAATTGCTGAACTGGAACATCAGCGCCGCACAACTCATCGACAAGGCCGCTCTGGCGGCAGGGGAAATCCCCGCGCCGATCGCCGGCCCAGACGGCGTTAACAGCCTCGACCGCTTGTGGGAACTGCTGCTACGCGCAGCGGTGCTCTGGTACGCCGGTTTCGCCCTCTGGACCGTGCTGCCATGATCTGCTGAGGCGAGCGCACCCTGGCGCTCGCCTCAGGCTGTTAACCTTAAGTTACAAAAACTCCCTGCAATTTGAGCTATACAGATGGAGCGCCGAATAGTGGCTATCTGCTGCTTTCGCCTGCCTGCCAATAAAAATAAGAAATATCCGAGGGGGACTTCCAGTGAAGAGCTTGCTCTATCCCGCCGTCGCATTGATGAATCGCCTGAGTTTCGGCATGAAATTCAGCCTGATCAGCGTGATGTTTTTCCTGCCGATGCTGGTGACCAATTTCTATCTGGTGCGCGATTCCTACCGCGAATTCCAGGGCACTCAGGTCGAACTGCAAAGCCTCGATTTGCTCGGCAATGGCCTGGCGTTGCGCCGGGACCTGGAAACCCTCAACAACCTGGTGCAAATCAATGCCAGCCTCGGCCAGTCCGGTAAAGCCGCCGACGTCGAAAGCAAAATCTCCGCCCTTGAGGGGCAGGTGCTGGAGCGCCTGCAGGGGCTGAATGCGATGACGGAAGACGCGCAGCAAGTCGAGCTGTTCAACGGCAAGCGCGATGAAATGATCGCCGCATTCAAGGCCCAGCAAGCGGAAGACTCCCTGCAAAGCAAAAGTGCCTTGATCGGAAAATTGCTCAACAACGCTCAATTGTTCGGCCAGATCATCGCCAGCCAGGCCGGCCTGAGCCGCGACAGCCAAAGCGACATCCGCCAGTTGAGCGAATTGGTGACGGCCATCACCCCGCACATCACCCAGATGCTCGGCGAAGGCCGCGCCATGGGCGCTTCGTCGTTGGGCCAAGGCTTTCTCAATTCGTCGTCCAGCACCCGCTTCGACGAATTGCTGGCGCAGATTGAACGGCTGTCCGCCGAATATGGCTTGAAGCTGCAAGACAGCCTCGGCACCAGCAACGCGGCCCGTGACGCTTTGAGCAGCCAGGCCGATGCCAGCAAGGCCAGCCTGAAACAGGCCAGCGAGTTGTTCGAAGAACAGGTGGTGATGGCCGATACCCTCGATGCGCCGTGGCAGGCTTTCTACGATCAGGTCAGCGCGCTGATGGAGCAGACCTATCAGCTCAACGACGCGACCCTGGGTTTCCTCGGCACTCAACTCCAACAACGACTGGAGCAGAACCGCTCGCACATGGTCCTGCAAGCCCTGGCCATGGCAGCGGTTTTCTTGCTGATTGGCTATCTCTACAGCGGCTTCTACGCGTCGACCCGCGCCACCCTGAAACGCCTCGGCGCGATGATGGACAAAGTGGCGGCCGGCGACATGACCGTGACTTTCGTCGCCGAGAGCCGCGATGAGCTGGGCGAATTGGGCGAAGTCTTCAACGGCACCGTGGCCAAGATCCACGATTTGATCGAACGGGTCGGGCACACCGTCAGCGAAGTCGAGCGCCAGGCGGAACAGGTGGAGCAGGTCTCGGCCCAGAGCAACCAAGCCGTGGCCGGTCAGCGCGGCCAGATCGAGCAAGTAGCCACGGCGATGAACCAGATGTCGGCGACCTCGCAGGAAGTGGCGCGCAGTGCGGCGGCCGCCGTCAGCAGCGCCCACAGCGTCAATGACGAAACCGTCAGCGGACGAGGCCTGGTGGCGTCGCAGCAGGGCAGCATTGCGCAACTGGCCAGCGAGATTGACCAGTCGGTGCTGGTGATCAACCAATTGGCCAGCGACAGCCAGGCCATCAGTCGCGTGCTGGAAGTGATCAAGAGCATCGCTGAGCAGACCAACTTGCTGGCGCTCAACGCCGCGATCGAAGCGGCGCGGGCGGGGGAGCAGGGCCGGGGCTTTGCGGTGGTGGCCGATGAAGTGCGAACCCTGGCCAAGCGCACGCAGCAGTCCACCGAAGAGATCGAGCAGATGATCGCCAAGCTGCACAGCGGCGTCGGCGCGGCAGTCAAAGCCATGGGCATCAGCCATGAAATGGCCAACGGCACGGTCGGGCAATCGGAGAAGGTTCAGCAGGCGCTGGAAAACATCCTCGGTGCGGTGGGCATGATCGTCGATCAGAACCAGCAGATCGCCGCCGCCGTGGAGCAGCAGACGGCTGTTGCCCACGACATCGACCAGAACATCGTCGAAATCAACCGCGCCGGCGAGCGCACCGCCGAAGGCGCGCACCAGACCGAACACGCCAGCCGTGCGCTGTCGATGCAGGTGGTGCAGCTCAAAACCCTGATTGGCGCGTTCCGCGTCTAAAACCCCACCACATAATCCTGTGGGAGCGAGCCTGCTCGCGAAAGCGGCCTGACAGTCACCTGCTTGGTGGCTGTGAGTACCTCTTCGCGAGCGGGCTCGCTCCCACCGTTTTTGATCGTGTTACCAGTTGAAGACTTCACAGGCATTCGCCGTACTGGCCTGCGCCAACTGCTGCGGCGTGACGTTCATCAATTCTGCAATGGCCTCACAAATCGCTGGCAAATGCGCCGGTGTATTGCGCACGCCGGGGAACATCGACGGCGCCATGTCTGGCGCGTCGGTTTCCAGCACCACCGTCTCCAGCGGCAAATCCGCCAGCACCCGGTGCATGCGCAACGCCTGCGGCCAGGTCGGCGCGCCTCCCAGGCCCAGTTTGTAGCCGAGCTTGATGTACTCCCGCGCTTCCTCTCGGCTGCCGGCGAAGGCGTGGATGATTCCGGCCCGTGGCAACTTGATGCGCTTGAGGGCGGCGATCACGTCGGCATGGCTGCGACGCACGTGGATCAGCGCCGGCAAGTTGAAGTCCACTGCCAGCCGCAATTGCGCCTCGAACAGCGTTTGCTGGCGCTGCCGATCGAGGCTTTCAATAAAGTAATCCAGACCGATTTCGCCCACCGCGCACAACTGCCGATGGCCGGCCAGGCGCGTCAGCCAGTCACCGAGTGCGGTCAAATCTTCGGGCCGATGCTGCTCCAGGTACACCGGGTGCAACCCGATGGCGGCGTGCAGGTCGGGGTCGCTCTGCACCAAGTCCCAGACCCGCTGCCAATTACCCTCGAACACCCCCAGCACCACCATCCGCCGCACACCGAGGGTGCGGCTCTGGGCGAGAAGCTCGCTGCGATCCGGATCGAAGTCCGGGAAGTCGAGGTGGGTGTGGGTGTCGATCAGCTCCACGGGTCAGTCCTGCGGGATGCGCTGCTTGAACGTGCGGGCAATCGCCTGCACGCCGGGCTGATAATCGGATTGCTCGATGGCGGCCAAGGCCAGTTGCAGGGCTTTGTCGGCGATCAGTTGATGTTGCTGCGACATGGCATTGACTGGCAGCGGCAGGAAGTCCAGCAACTGCGTGTCGCCGAAAGTGCCCAGGCGCAGCGGTCGCGACTTGAGCGGGAAGTCGTGCAGGGCGTCAAACACCCCTTGCAGCAATACATAAGAAGTGGTGACCAGCGCGTCCGGCAAATGCCCGAGGCGTTGCAGCAGGGCTTCCATCAATTGCCGGCCACAGTCGCGGCTGAACGATTCGCCATGCTCGACGATGATTTCCCCGTTGAACCCCGCCAGCGCCTCTTTGAACCCGGCGGCCCGCTCCTGGCTAATGCTCAGCTCCGGGCGTGCGCCGATCAGCGCGATTTGCTTGAGCTGCGGCTCCAGCAGGCTTTCGGTCAGGTGCAGGCTGGCTTCGCGATCGTCGCTGATCACCGAGCAGAAATGCTCCGGTTCCATCACCCGGTCGATGGCGATGATCGGCGTGCCTTTGGCTTGCAATTCGCGGTAGCTGTCGTCGCCCACCGGCAAGCAACTGGCGACGATCAAAGCGTCGCAACGGCGCGCGCGGAACAGCTTGAGCAACTGGCGTTCGCTGTCCGGGGCGTCGTCGGAGCTGGCGATCAACAACTGATAGCCGCGCGCCCGGGCGCCTTGTTCGAGGAGTTTGGCGATCCGCGCGTAACTGGGGTTTTCCAGGTCCGGCAGGATGAAGCCCAAGGTGCGCGTGTGTCGACTGCGCAGCCCGGCGGCTTGCGGGTTGGGGGTAAAGCCGTGTTGCTCGACCACCGCGCGCACGCGTTCGACGGTGGCGCTGCTGATGCGTTGCTGTTCGGCCTTGCCGTTGATGACGTAGCTGGCGGTGGTAACGGACACACCGGCCAGTCGTGCGATATCACTGAGTTTCAACTCGGGATTTCCTTGTTTTTTCGAGCTTGCCCCGACATTTTGGCCAATCCTACCTGATTCCGGCACAAGACCATGGTCACGTTGTATACGACAGGTTGCACTTCAAGGAAGCGGGATTATCGAGTAATGTGCCAATCTTTCTAGATTAAACGTTTCAGCATGCGATTTTTCGGGGCTTACGTGTACTCAGGACGGTTCTGCCATGAAACCGCCTGAGCCGACGGACAAACCGCTAAGCTGATTCATTCAAAACAATACCTGGCGCCTCATCGTGCCAAAAAGGAGAACGCATGCTTGAGCTCACCCCGGAGCAGATATCCATGGGCCAATCGGCCGTGGACAAATCTGCTGCCCTGCATCTGCTGGCGCAGCATCTGGTGGCCGATGGCCTGGTCGCCGAGGGCTACCTCGCCGGTTTGCAGGCCCGTGAAGTCCAGGGCTCGACCTTCCTCGGCCAAGGCATTGCGATCCCCCACGGCACGCCGGAAACCCGCGACCAAGTGTTCTCCACTGGCGTGCGCCTGCTGCAATTTCCCGATGGCGTGGACTGGGGCGATGGGCAAATCGTGTACTTGGCGATCGGCATCGCCGCCAAATCCGACGAACATTTGCGCCTGCTGCAACTGCTGACCCGGGCACTCGGTGAAACCGACCTCGGCCAGGCCCTGCGTCGCGCCAGCTCCGCCGAGGCGTTGCTCAAACTGCTGCAAGGCGCGCCGCAGGAACTGGCGCTGGATGCGCAAATGATCGGCCTCGGTGTGTCGGCCGACGATTTCGAAGAGCTGGTATGGCGCGGCGCGCGTCTGTTGCGCCAGGCCGATTGCGTGAGCAACGGTTTTGCCGCCGTGCTGCAGCAGGTTGAAGCACTGCCGCTGGGCGACGGCCTGTGGTGGTTGCACAGCGAGCAAACCGTGAAGCGCCCGGGCCTGGCGTTCGTCACCCCGGACAAACCCATGCGTTACCTCGGCCAGCCGTTGAGCGGCCTGTTTTGCCTGGCCAGCCTCGGCGAAGCACACCAAGCCTTGCTCGAACGTCTCTGCGCGTTATTGATCGAAGGTCGCGGCCACGAACTGGGCCGTGCTACCAGCAGCCGCACAGTCCTCGAAGTGTTGGGCGGCGAAGTGCCGGCGGACTGGCCGAGCGCGCGGATCGCCCTGGCCAATGCCCATGGCCTGCACGCGCGGCCGGCGAAGATCCTCGCGCAATTGGCGAAAAGCTTCGACGGCGACATCCGCGTGCGCATCGTCGACGGCCAGGACAGCGCCGTGTCGGCGAAGAGCCTGAGTAAGTTGCTGAGCCTCGGTGCCCGTCGCGGCCAGGTGCTGGAATTGATCGCCGAGCCGGGCATCGCCGCCGACGCCTTGCCGGCGTTGCTCGCGGCGATCGAAGAAGGTCTCGGCGAAGAAGTCGCGCCGCTGCCGGCGGTCAGTCAGCAACGGGACACCTTCGCTGACGTCGCCGAAGTGCTGCTCGCCCCGACTGCCGGCAGTCAAGTTCAGGCCATCGCCGCCGCGCCTGGCATCGCCATCGGCCCGGCGCATATTCAAGTGCTGCAAGCCATCGATTACCCGTTGCGCGGTGAGTCCGCCGCCATTGAGCGCGAACGCCTGCGGCACGCGCTGAGCGAAGTGCGCGGCGACATTCAAGGCTTGATCGAGCGCAGCAGCGCCAAGGCCATTCGCGAGATTTTCATCACCCACCAGGAAATGCTCGACGACCCGGAACTGACCGATGAAGTCGACACCCGTCTCAAGCAAGGCGAAAGCGCTGAGGCGGCGTGGATGGCGGTGATTGAAGCGGCGGCCAAACAACAGGAGTCGCTGCAGGATGCCTTGCTCGCCGAGCGTGCAGCGGATTTGCGCGACATCGGTCGTCGAGTGCTGGCGCAACTGTGCGGTATCGAAACCCCGAGCGAGCCGGAGCAGCCGTACATTCTGGTGATGGATGAAGTCGGCCCCTCCGACGTCGCACGGCTCGACCCGACCCGGGTCGCCGGGATTCTCACCGCCCGTGGTGGCGCCACCGCGCACAGCGCCATCGTCGCCCGTGCCCTGGGCATTCCGGCGCTGGTCGGCGCGGGCGCGGCGGTGTTGCTGCTGGCGCCGGGTACGCCGTTGCTGCTCGACGGTCAGCGCGGGCGCCTGCACGTCGACCCCGACGCTGCCACCCTGGCCCGTGCCACGCAAGAGCGCGACAGCCGCGAGCAGCGCCTCAAAGCCGCCGCCGAACAACGCCATCAACCGGCGCTGACCACCGATGGCCACGCCGTGGAAGTGTTCGCCAACATCGGCGAAAGCGCCGGTGTGCTGAGCGCGGTGGAGCAGGGCGCCGAAGGCATTGGCCTGCTGCGCACCGAACTGATTTTCATGGCCCATTCGCAAGCGCCGGACGAGGCCACCCAGGAAGCCGAATACCGCCGCGTGCTCGACGGTCTCGCCGGGCGTCCTTTGGTGGTGCGCACCCTCGATGTCGGCGGCGACAAACCGCTGCCGTATTGGCCGATCGCCAAGGAAGAAAATCCCTTCCTCGGTGTGCGCGGCATTCGCCTGACCCTGCAGCGTCCGCAGATCATGGAAGCGCAACTGCGCGCGCTGCTGCGGGCGGCGGACAACCGGCCGTTGCGCATCATGTTTCCCATGGTTGGCAGCGTCGATGAGTGGCGCCAGGCGCGTGACATGACCGAGCGTCTGCGCCTGGACATCCCGGTCGCCGATCTGCAACTGGGGATCATGATCGAAGTGCCGTCCGCCGCGTTGCTGGCGCCGGTGCTGGCCAAGGAAGTCGACTTTTTCAGCGTCGGCACCAACGACCTGACCCAATACACCCTGGCCATCGACCGCGGCCACCCGACGCTGTCGGCCCAGGCCGATGGCTTGCACCCGGCGGTGCTGCAACTGATCGACATCACCGTGCGCGCGGCGCATGCCCATGGCAAATGGGTGGGCGTGTGCGGCGAACTGGCGGCCGATCCACTGGCGGTACCGGTGCTGGTCGGCCTCGGCGTGGACGAGTTGAGCGTCTCGGCGCGCAGCATTGGCGAGGTCAAGGCGCGGGTCCGCGAACTGAGCCTGAGCCAGGCGCAAAGCCTCGCGCAACTGGCGTTGGCGGTGGGCAGCGCGAATGAAGTGCGCGCCCTCGTGGAGGCTGTGTAATGGCGAAGATTCTGACCCTGACCCTGAACCCGGCGCTGGACCTGACGGTCGAGTTGGCGCGCCTCGAACCGGGCCAGGTCAACCGCAGCCACGAGATGCACAGCCACGCCGCCGGCAAGGGTGTGAACGTTGCGCAAGTGCTGGCCGACCTGGGGCATCAACTGACGGTCAGCGGTTTTCTCGGCGAAGACAATCTGCAAGCCTTCGAAACCCTGTTCGCCAAACGCGGGTTCGTCGACGCGTTCATCCGGGTGCCGGGAGAGACCCGCAGCAACATCAAACTGGCGGAAAGCGACGGGCGCATCACTGATGTCAACGGTCCGGGGCCGGTGGTGGATGCGCTCGCGCAACAAGCCTTGCTGGATCGCCTGGAGCAGATTGCACCGGGGCATGACGCCGTGGTCGTCGCCGGCAGTTTGCCGCGCGGGGTCACCCCGGAGTGGCTGGCCGGTTTGATCACCCGCCTGAAAAGCCTGGGCTTGCCGGTGGCACTGGACAGCAGTGGCGACGCCTTGCGCGCGGCACTCAAGGCCGGGCCGTGGCTGATCAAACCCAACACCGAAGAACTGGCCGATGCGCTCGGCTGCGAGGTGGTCTCGGTCAAGGCGCAGGCCGAAGCGGCCAGCCGCTTGCACGCCCAAGGCATCGAACACGTGGTGATTTCCCACGGCGCCGAGGGCGTGAACTGGTTCAGTGTCGGCAGCGCGCTGCACGCCACGCCGCCCAAGGTGTGTGTCGCCAGCACCGTGGGCGCCGGGGATTCATTGCTGGCCGGCATGCTTCACGGTTTGCTCAGCGCCGACACCCCGGAACAAACACTGCGCACTGCCACCGCCATTGCGGCCATGGCCGTGACGCAAATCGGTTTTGGTATTGACGATGTGACGCGCCTGGCGTCGCTCGAACAGGGTGTGCGGATTCGCCCCCTGACAGAACAATAAGAGGGTTTGTGATGAAGTTAGCCATTGTTACGGCCTGCCCGAACGGCATGGTCACCAGTGTGCTGTGCGCCCGCTTGCTGGATGCGGCGGCGCAGCGTCAGGGCTGGAGCACCAGTGTTGAAGTCAATGATGCGACGCACCCGGAACGGCAACTCTCGGCGGCCACTCTCGCGGCGGCGGAGTGGGTGCTGCTGGTCACCAGCGCCCCGGTCGACATGTCGCGGTTTATCGGCAAACGGGTGTTCCGCAGCACCCCGGCCCAGGCTCTGCAAGACGTCGATGCGGTGTTGCGCCGTGGCGCGATTGAGGCCGAGGTGTATGTCGCTGCGGCCGAGCCACCGCCGATCGCCGCAAGTGCAGCGGCGAAACTGGTGGCGGTCACCGCGTGCCCGACCGGCGTCGCCCACACCTTCATGGCTGCCGAAGCCCTGCAACACGCGGCCAAACGTCTGGGCTACGACCTGCAAGTGGAAACCCAGGGCTCGGTGGGAGCGCGCAATCCGCTGAGTGCGGCGGCCATCGCCGAGGCCGACGTGGTGCTGCTGGCGGCGGATATCGAAGTCGCCACCGAGCGGTTCGCCGGCAAGAAAATCTACCGTTGCGGCACCGGCATCGCGCTCAAGCAAGCCGAGGCCACGCTGAACAAAGCCCTGGCCGAAGCGACGGTGGAATCCGCCGCTGCCGGCGCCAAACCTGCGGCCAAGCAGGAGAAAACCGGTGCCTACAAACACTTGCTCACCGGCGTGTCGTTCATGCTGCCGATGGTGGTGGCGGGCGGCTTGATGATTGCCTTGTCGTTCGTCTTCGGTATTACCGCGTTCAAGGAGCCCGGCACCCTGGCGGCGGCATTGATGCAGATCGGCGGCGAGACCGCGTTCAAACTGATGGTGCCGTTGCTCGCGGGCTATATCGCTTACTCCATCGCCGACCGTCCGGGCCTGGCGCCGGGGATGATCGGCGGGTTGTTGGCGAGCACCCTGGGCGCCGGATTTATCGGCGGAATCATTGCCGGTTTCATTGCCGGTTACGCAGCCAAGGCCATCAACCGCTACGCCCGATTGCCGCAAAGCTTGGAAGCTTTGAAGCCGATCCTGATCATCCCGTTGTTCGCCAGCCTGTTCACCGGGCTGGTGATGATCTACGTGGTCGGTAAACCGGTGGCGGGAATGCTCGACGCGCTGACGCACTTCCTCGACAGCATGGGCACCACCAACGCGATCCTGCTGGGCGTGTTGCTGGGCGGCATGATGTGCGTCGACCTCGGCGGGCCGATCAACAAAGCCGCCTACGCGTTTTCCGTGGGGCTGCTGGCGTCGCAGAGTTATGCGCCGATGGCCGCGACCATGGCCGCCGGCATGGTGCCGCCGATTGGCCTGGGCATCGCCACCTTCATCGCCCGGCGCAAGTTCGCCCAGACCGAGCGCGAGGCCGGTAAGGCCGCGTTCGTGCTGGGGCTGTGCTTTATCTCCGAAGGAGCGATCCCATTTGCCGCCAAAGACCCGTTGCGGGTGATCCCGGCAAGCATTGCCGGCGGCGCGCTGACCGGGGCGATGTCGATGTACTTCGGCTGCAAACTGATGGCGCCGCACGGTGGGCTGTTCGTCATGCTGATCCCGAATGCGATCAACCATGCGCTGTTGTACTTGCTGGCAATCGTCGCCGGGAGTTTGCTGACGGCGGTGGTGTATGCGGTGATCAAACGGCCGGAAGCGGTGGAGCTGGCCGTCGCCCCCGCGAACGCCTGACCCCACAGTTTGATCGGGCGGATGTCACACCGGGTTCACACACCCATGCTTAAGTTTTCCCCTTTGATTCAGGGAGAACAGCATGAGCACATTCAATCTCGGTCGCCGGCGGGTCATGCAAGCAGTGGGCGCCGGGTTGTTGTTGCCGGGGCTGGCGCCGGCGGTGATCGCCTCGGTCAAGGACCGTCCGCAACTGACTGACGGCGTGCAGTCCGGCGACTTGCTCGGCGACCGCGCGATGGTCTGGAGCCGCAGCGACCGTCCGGCGCGGATGGTGGTGGAATGGGACACCCGCAGCCTGTTCACCAACCCCCGCCGATTCGTCTCGCCGCTGGCCGATGCGCGCAGCGATTTTACCGCCCGCGTCGAGCTCACCGGGTTGCCCGCCGACCAGGCGATTTTCTACCGTGTGCATTTCGAAGACGCCCAGACCGGCGTCGCCAGCGAACCCTGGTTCGGCCACCTGCGCAGCGTGCCCACGGCGCGCCGCGATATCCGTTTCGTCTGGAGCGGCGATACCGTCGGCCAGGGCTTCGGCATCAACCCGGACATCGGCGGGATGCGCATCTACGAAGCCATGCGCCGGCGCCTGCCGGACTTTTTTATCCACAGCGGCGACACCATCTACGCCGATGGCCCGGTGCCGGCGCAACTGGTGACGGAGGGCGGCCGGGTGTGGCGCAACATCACCAGCGAAGCCAAGAG
This sequence comes from Pseudomonas rhizozeae, assembly GCF_031583775.1. Taxonomy (NCBI): domain Bacteria; kingdom Pseudomonadati; phylum Pseudomonadota; class Gammaproteobacteria; order Pseudomonadales; family Pseudomonadaceae; genus Pseudomonas; species Pseudomonas rhizozeae. The sequence goes on along the minus strand of NZ_JAVLSB010000007.1, from coordinate 151,891 downwards.
CAAAGTCGCGCAAACCCTCGACGATTACCGGGGCAATTACCGCTACAACCTGATGGATGAAAACATCCGCCGTTTCAACGCCGAGGTGCCGCAGATCTGGCAGTGGGACGACCACGAAGTGGTCAACAACTGGTCGCCGAGCAAGCAACTCGACGAGCGCTACACCACGAAAGATATCCACAGCCTGGTCGGCCGCGCACGCCAGGCCTGACTCGAATATGCGCCGATGCGTTTGCAGAGTGCCGACGCTGGCGGGCGGATTTATCGCAAACTCAGCTACGGACCGATGCTGGATATTTTCGTGCTCGACATGCGCAGCTATCGCGGCGCCAACGACGACAACCTCGGCGCCGGCAAAGCCTTCCTCGGACGCGAACAACTGGACTGGCTCAAGCGTGAATTGAAGGGTTCCAGCGCACAGTGGAAAGTGATTGCCGCCGACATGCCGATCGGCCTCGGTGTGCCCGATGGCGAGGTCAGCCCCGGCGTGTCGCGTTGGGAAGCGGTGGCCAACGGCGCACCGGGGCCGGCCCAGGGCCGCGAACTGGAAATCGCCGAGTTGCTGGGTTTCCTGCGTGCGCAGCAGGTCCGCAACACCGTGTGGTTGACCGCCGACGTGCACTACTGCGCGGCGCATCACTATCACCCGGACCGTGCGGCATTCCAGGATTTCGAACCGTTCTGGGAGTTTGTCGCCGGGCCGTTGAATGCCGGCAGTTTCGGGCCCAATCCGCTGGACAGCACCTTCGGCCCGCAAGTGGTTTTCGAAAAAGCCCCACCCGCGCAAAACACCTCACCCTTTGCCGGGTTCCAGTTTTTTGGCGAAGTGAACATCGATGGCCAGAGCGGCGAGATGAGTGTGGTGTTGCGGGACCTGGACGGGGTAGCGGTGTTCGAGCAGGCATTACAACCGGTCTGATCTCCGGCAGTCACACCCATCCCTGTGGGGCTTGCTCGCGAAGGCGGTTTATCAGTCAAACATTATTGACTGACCTGGCGCTTTCGCGAGCAGGCTCGCTCCCACAGGTTTTCAGGGGGCTCAGTAGACGTCGCGGCGATAGCGCCCCTGTTCGATCAACGCGTCGACCTCATCGGCACCGAGCATCTCCGCCAGCACTTTATCCACGCCCGAAGCCATGCCCTGCAAGCTGCCGCAGATGTAGATCACCGCGCCTTCGGCCAGCCATTTCTTCAGTTCGATGCTGGACTCGCGCAGGCGATCCTGGACGTAGACTTTCTGCGGCTGATCGCGGGAGAACACCAGATCCAAGCGCTCCAGGTCGCCGGAGATCAGCCACTCCTCCAATTCATCGCGGCACAGGTAGTCGAACTCGCGATTGCGTTCGCCGAACAGCAGCCAGTTGCGGGTCTGGCCATCGGCAATGCGCGCCTTGAGCAGGCTGCGCAGCCCGGCGAGCCCGGTGCCGTTGCCGATCAAAATCATCGGGACAGGCGCGATGGGCAGGTGGAAACCGCTGTTACGGCGCACCCGCAAACTGATGGTCGAGCCGACCGTCGCGTGTTCCGTCAGCCAACCCGAACCGACGCCCAGATGGCCGTCACTGTGCAGTTCCTGGCGCACGATCAGTTCGAGCACGCCGTCGGCGGCAATCGAGGCGATGGAGTATTCGCGCATCGCCAGTGGTATCAGCGCATCCACCAGCGCCTGGGCGTGGAGACCTACCAAGTGTGTCCGGTTCTCCGGCAGCTGTCGGCGGGTGAGGGCGTTTTCCAGGGGTTGCGACAGCCCATCGAGCAGCACGTTAGCGCGGCCGTCGATGCCCAGGCCTTCGAGAAAATGCTCCACCGCCCACGGGCAGTTGCGCGGCAGCACTTCCACCAAGTCACCGGCCAGCCAACTGCTGGTGTTCGGCGCGCGCAGGCCCAACAGGTAAACCGGCGAGCCAAGGCTGCCTTCGTTGATCAAGGTGCGTTGGGCCAACGTCCACTGGTCGTAGCTAGGCGCTGTCCAGCTGTCGACCGGTGCTTGCCCGGTCAGTTGGCCGAGTTGCTGCTGCCAGTGGCGCAAGGCGTAAGGGTCGCCGCTGTCGACTTCCACCGGGGCGAACAGGGTTTTGCCGCCGTGTTCGCCGAGCCAGGTGTGCAGGCGGCGGGCGAAGCCGCAGAAATGCGCGTATTGCCGGTCGCCGAGGCCTAGTACCGCGTAGTTCAGGCTGTCCAGGCTGAGGGCCCGGCCGAGCACTTTGCGTTCGAAGCCACGCGCGCTGTCCGGCGCTTCGCCGTCGCCGAACGTACTGACGACAAACAAGGCGTTGTTTGAATCGCACAGGTCCTGCTCGCTGACGCTGGCCAGCGGTCGCACGTTGACCGGGTAGCCGGCCGCCTGCAATTGGCCGGCGGTTTGCCAGGCCAGTTGCTCGGCAAAACCGCTCTGGCTGGCGAAGCCGATCAGCCACGCCGGACCGGTGCCGCCCGATTCGACCAGGCCTTTGCGGGCATCCTTGATGTGCGTTTTCTTGCGTCGGCGATCCAGGTACAGCAGCCAACCAGTGACGAAAAACAGCGGCATGGTCAGCGCCGTCAAGGTCAGAATGACTCGCCCGACCAGGCCGAAATAACTGCCGGTGTGCAGCGCATAGATGCTGGTCAGCAACTGCGCCTTAAGGCTCTTGTCGGCGTAGCGTTCGTGGCTTTTGATTATGCCGGTGGCTGGGTCGAGGTTGATCTGGTTGAGCGCACGGTCGTGGGGCGAGCTGTTGAGCAGGTAATAAACGGTCGCCGGTTGGCCGGCCACCGGGGGCATGCGGATGTTGTAGGCCGAGAGGTCCGGCCCGGCGGCGCTGTAGATACTGCTCCAGATCGCTGCATAGTCGGCGCTCGGCGCCGGGCCTTGCGGGGCCGGGCCGCGACCGCCGCGCACACGCTCGTTTTGCGGCGCATCGGAAAGCCATTGCGTCAGGCCCTTGCTGTACCACTCGTACGACCAGAACAACCCGGTCAGTGCCGACAGCAGGTAAAAGATCATGCACCAGGTGCCGGCCACCGAGTGCAGATCCCAGTTGAAGCTGCGGCCCTTTTTCTTCCAGTCGAGGGTCAGCCAGGCGCGCCATTGGCGCCACTGCCGCGGCCAGCGCAGGTACAGGCCGGAGAGGCAGAAGAACACCAGGATCAAGGTGCAGGCGCCGGTGATTTGCCGGCCGGTGTCGCCCACCGCGAGAAAGCGGTGCAGTCGCAGCATCAGGCCGAAGAAGTCCTCGCCCACCGCGTCGCCCATGAACTCGCCGGTGTAGGGGTCGAAGTAACGCATCTCGCCGCGACGCTCACCGGGTGGCGGGGTGAAGATTACCTTCGCGGCGTTGTCGCTGTGGGTGTCGACCCAGAGCATCGCGACTTTCTTGCCCGACGCGGCTTCGATGTGTTCCACCAGTTCAGCGGGCGGCAATACGCCGGCCACTTGCGGCTCGACCTGCAACACCGAAGGGTTGAGCGCCCGCAGGATCTCATCCTCGAACGACACCGTCGCACCGGTGATGCCCATCAAGACCAGCACCAGCCCGGCGCTGATGCCGAAAAACCAGTGCAACTGGAACAGGGTTTTCTTCAACACGTCGACCGCCTTGCTAATAAATAATCACCACGGCGCGCATTATGCCGTGGCTTGTCGAGAAGCATTCGTTATTACGCATAAAAGCCCCGCTCACGTGAATGAACGGGGCCTGACTTCAGACTGCAATCAGAAGTGGAAGTTAGTGCTCAGCAGCGCAGTTCGGCCCGGTGCCTGATTGGCGAAGTGGGTCGAGAAGGCTTTGTCGTAGTAAGTTTCGTCGGTCAGGTTCTGCAGGTTGAGTTGCAGGTCGACGTTCTTGGTCAGCTTGTAGCTGGCCATCGCGTCGTAGCGAACGTAGGAATCGACCATGGTGGTGTTGGCCACGTTGCCGAACACATCGTCGACGTAGAACGCGCCGCCGCCCAGGGTCAGCTTCGGCGTGACCGCATAAGTGGTCCACAGGCTGGCGCTGTTTTTCGGCGTGTTGGGCAACTGGTTGCCGTCGGTGGCGCGGTTCAGCGGGCCGCCGTCGACTTGCTCGCTGTCCATGTAGGCGTAACCGGCGAACACTTGCCATCTATCGGTGACCTTGCCGCTGGCGGACAACTCGACACCCTGCACGCGAGTCTTGCCGGCGTTCTCATAGGACGTGGTATTGACCTGCACCCGCGCGTTTTCCTTCTCCGTGCGGAACAGTGCGGCGGTCAGGGACAGACGATCGTTCATCAAGTCCCACTTGGTGCCCAGCTCGTAATTCTTGGTGGTTTCCGGCTCGAAATCACTGCTCAGCAAGTTACCGCTGCGGTCGGTGCTGCCGTTCAACGGGTTGCCTTCCTGACCTTCGCCCAGCGTCGCGCCCGGTGGCGTCGCCGAGGTGGCGTAGGACGCGTAGAGGCTGCCGTTTTCGGTCGGCTTGTAGACGATGCCGAACTGGCCGGTGACGAACTCGCTGATGTCACTGCCCTTGGCGGTAGTGGTGCCGGCGTTGTTGTAGGTTTTGTAGTCGGTGTCGAAGTGGTCGTAGCGCAGGCCCATGTTCACCAGCCATTGCGACGACAGCTCCAGGGTGTCGAATACGTACAGCGCGTAAGTGTCGGCCTGGGTGTCGGTGCCGGCGTAGTTGCGCGAGATGGCACCGGTCCACGGGTCGTTCGGGCTTGGGTTGGACAACGAGGTGCAGTTGTAACCGCTGCCGGCACCGATCAATGCCGGGGTGCAGTTGGTGGTGGCGGCAGCGGTGCGCGGCGTGGTGTCGGTGTTGACGTTATACGAGGATTTCTGGCTTTCCTCGCGGCTGTACTCAACCCCGGTGGCGAAGCTGTTCTTGAAGCCGGCGATGTAGACGTCACCGAACAGATCGGTCTGGTTGGTGGTGGTCTCGGTGTTGCTGACCCGAGTGTTGGCCCGGCGCCAGACGCTGCCATTGTTGACGTTGCCCTTGCTGTCGTCTGGCTGGGTCAGGATGTAGTCCTGCATGCTGGTGCCGTGGCGCAGGGTGTTCTTGATAGTCAGCGAATCGTTGAGGTCGTGTTCGATGGCGAAGGTCGCGGTGTCGGTACGCGCCTTGCGGAAGTCGCGGTCGGTCAAGCCATAGAAGTTGCTGTGGTCACCGCCCGAATACGGCTTGTCCGGGTTGGACTTGGTGCGCGGGCTGGACAGTTGATAAGGAATGCCCGAGTCCGGGGTGTCGTTGCTTTCGAGGTGGTAGTAATCGAGGTTGACCCGGGTGTCGGTGCCCAGGCCGAACGCCAGTGACGGCGCGATGCCCCAGCGATCGAAGTCGACGCTGTCGCGGCCGGCAACGTTGCTTTCGTGGCTCATCAGGTTCAAGCGGCCCGCGGCGCTGTCGCTGAATTGATAGTTGCCGTCGAGGGTGTAGCGCTGGGTCTGGTCCGAACCCCAGGTGAAGCCGCCGTCGAACGAGTCGCCCAAGTGCGCTTTCTTGCTCACCAGGTTGATGCTGCCGCCGGCGGCGCCGCGACCGCCAATGGCCGAGTTCGGGCCTTTGCTGACTTCGATGGATTCCACGGCGAAGATTTCGCGGCTCTGCGAACCGGTGTCGCGCACGCCGTCGAGGTAGGTGTCGCCCTGGGCGTCAAAGCCGCGAATGAACGGCCGGTCGCCTTGGGGGTTGCCGCCTTCACCGGCGCCGAAGGTGATGCCGGGCACGGTGCGCAGCGCGTCCTGCATGGTCAGGGCGCCGGTGTCTTTGAGCACTTGTTGCGGAATCACGGTGATCGAGCGGGGAGTATCTACCAGCGGCGCGGTGTACTTCGGCGACTGGGCTTTCTCGACCTGATAGGAACCGGCATCCCGCGCTTCGCCGGTGATGCTGGTGGCGTCCAGGGAAATCGCGTTGTTTGACGCTTTGCCGTCGGTTTTTTCGGCGGCGAATACCATATGGCCGGCGGAACCGGCGGTAATCGCTACACCGATTGCCGAAGCAAGCAAACGTGGTGAACTGACCGGTAATTGTGGTTGTGGACGCGACATGTGAATTCCCCTCCCCGAGGTTTTGAGGCGGCGGAATATAGGGTAAACAGGTATTCGTATCAATTGCGAAATATTGGCATTTGCATTGAATTTACATTCTTTACATTTTGTCCTTACGGTTTTTACAGTTTCGCTCGTCGCCCGAGTTTTACAGCGTCAATAAGAATCACTACCATCGCGGCTCTTTGCTCACAGGTACCGCGCCATGCTGCTGCACATCCCAGATTTGTTCGCCCGCGAGGAAGTGCAGCGCATCCGCGAAGCGCTGGAACAGGCGGATTGGGCCGATGGCAAAATCACCGCCGGGTTCCAGTCGGCCAAGGCCAAGCACAACCTGCAATTGCCTGAAGGCCATCCACTGGCCCAGGAAATCGGCGCGGCGATGCTCGAGCGTTTGTGGAAAAACCCGTTGTTCATGTCGGCGGCGTTACCGCACAAAGTCTTCCCGCCGCTGCTCAATTGCTACACCGCCGGCGGGAGTTTCGATTTCCACATCGACAACGCCGTGCGCCAGCCCAAGGGCAGCGTCGAGCGGGTGCGCACCGACCTGTCGGCGACTCTGTTCTTCAGCGACCCCGAGGATTACGACGGCGGCGAACTGGACATCCAGGACACCTTCGGCACCCAACGGGTGAAACTGCCCGCCGGCGACATGGTGCTGTACCCCGGCACCAGCCTGCACAAGGTCAATGCCGTAACCCGTGGCGCGCGCTACGCGGCGTTCTTCTGGACCCAGAGCCTGGTGCGTGAAGACAGCCAGCGTGCGTTGCTGTTCGAGATGGACGGCGCGATCCAGCAACTGACTCGCGACGTGCCCGATCACCCGTCATTGATTCGCCTCACTGGCACCTATCACAACCTGCTGCGCCGTTGGGTCGAGGTATGAGCTTTCACCTGCGCCGCGAGGAAGTGCTCGACGGTGATCGCCTCAAAGCCATGCTTAACGAGAGTCCCGCTCGTGCCGCCCAGGCGATTTTGCTCGCTGCCCGCGAAGGTGTGCTCGAGGCCCAGGCCCTGCTCGGGCAGATCCTCCTGGACGGGCAGGGCATCGAACAGGATCAGCCGCTGGCGCTGCGCTGGTTCGAGATCGCCGCCCGGCGTGGCCACGGCATGGCGCGCAACATGCTCGGGCGCTGTCATGAGCATGGCTGGGGCTGTGTCGGCGATGCCGGGCTGGCGTCGCGGCATTACCGGATCGCCGCGGACGCCGGGCTGGATTGGGCGATGTACAACTACGCCAACCTCCTCGCCACCGGCCGTGGCGTAAGGGCCAACCAGGCTGAAGCGCTGCGGCTTTATCGCCGTGCTGCCGAACTTGGCCATGCCAAATCAATGAATTTGCTGGGGCGTTATCTGGAGGAGGGGCAGCATTGCCCGGCCAATCCCCAGGCGGCATTCGAGTGGTATCGCCGCTCGGCCGAGGGCGGGGATTTTCGCGGGCAGTTCAGCCATGGCAGTGTGCTGGTCACCCAAGGCCGGACCGAAGAAGGCTTGATCTGGTTGCGCAAGGCAATGCACCTCGGCCATTCGACTTTCCTGAAAGGCGCCGCCCGTGCTTTGTCGCTGGCCCCCGATGAGTGTCTACAGGCACTGGCGAACGAGTACGGCGAAAAGCACCAGCTACTCACGGCTGCATCAGTCAGTTGAGTGCGCGTTTTAACCGTTAATCTATAGAAGTTGTTTCTTCGTTAGTTGTACTTCCTCGGTTTTGCGGGGCGTCATCAGATTGTAGTTTTTAAATACATCTCTGATTTTGACGTCCGCCTTGTCTTTTGCTTAGTCTGATTGCAGTTCCGGTTTTATATCGGAATAAATACGAGGCAAATGAATGTCTCGTCTCTTTTGATTCTTAACCAAGTTTAATTAACGGATTAATTATGACTAGCCATGATTTATGGGACGACGCACTAAGAGGCGCCACCCCTGAACAACTGAATGATTTCGCCGCTCAAGTGCCAAAGTTGCTGACAGGTGTGTCTGTCGCCGGTGACGACAACGTCATTCGAGACACCGGTTTGTTGCTGACCAAAAAGCAGGTCATCGACCTGCGCAAATACGAAGCCGCCGGCCTGGCACTGCCGTATACCCTCAAAGACGTGATCGACTACCTGCGCTTCGGTGCCGGCCAGGATGGCGGCGCAGGCCTGCGCCCGGAAGACTTTTTGACAACCTTCCAGAACACCCGCAACCACGCCCGCCGCTGGTCGCCGCTGCGGGAAAAAATCATGATGACCGGCAGCGATCTGAAAACCTTCGCCCGCAGCATGCTCAATTACGGCGAAGGCATGGAAGAAGTAGCCGCCGAAGTCAAAGCCAGTGGTTTGCTCGAGCGCTACAACATCAAGACCATGGAACAACTGCGCGAACTTGAACTGGAACTCGGTGACAAGTTCCCTGGTATTGAGCTGGAAGAAGATACGCTGAGTAACCTGGGTTATTACCTGGATCGTATTTTCGAAAAAATCGAAACTAACCTCGAGATCGTGACCGCGATCAAGAAAGAACTGGACACTTTCGGCTATGACTTGCGCGAACATGTATTACCCGGCATCAAGCTACGGGTCGGCATGATTGATGGCAGTACGTTGTCGGCCGATATCAAACGCATCAAAGAGATCATTGACCAACGCGCACTGGAAATCGATATCAAGAACACCGAATACAAAGCGGCCGTGCAAGAAGCGCTGAAGGCGGCGGCGGGCATGAACATCGTTGGTCTTGCGATGGCCATCTACATGGGCGTCGAGGCGGAAAACATTCGTGCTCAACGCAATCGTCTGTATGCCGAGCAGGAACAGGACATTCAAACCCTCAACGCGATGAACCAGACCCTGGGTTCGCTGGCGCGGGTCAAACATGATCTGCAGAGCTTGATGATCGTGTCCATCGACGCCGATGTCGCCACGCAGAACCTGATGCACGTCTGGAACTCGCTGTTCCTGTCGGTGCGCACCTCCTTCCAGTCCATCAGCCGTATCAACAACGCCCTGGGCCTGGCGATTTTCATGCGTCAGTTCCGGGAAATCGTTGCGCCGTGGGGCGATATCGAAAAGAACTCGGACAAGTTGCTCCAGGTATTCAAGGACGCCGACGAAGAATACGACCGTAATTACACCTCGAGTACCCGCCCGATGAATGTCACCCCGATCAACATCCGCTCTCGCACCGTCACCATGCGCAACATGGCCATTGGCGTTCAGGCCGGTGCGGCATATCCGTCCATCGACAAAGCGTTGCTGGCCAGCAGCAATCAACAGATGCGCGACGACCGGACCGATGCCGGCGTCTGGTGCACCAAGCTCAATTACCTGCCGCACCTGTACGACCGTTTCAACCGGTTGGTGCTGAACGTTGGCACCGCCGGCATGAAGTTGCAGGAAGCGGCGCAAGACAACCAGTACACCCTGGACCTGAACATCGGTCGACTGGCGCGTCTCGAAGCGGACCTGCGCGATGAGCTCAACGGCGATAACGACCTGGAGCTCATTACCGAGCTGGAGCGTGAGCGCACTCAGTTGCTGGACGACGCCGTGCAATCGGTACGCGAGCCTGGCAACACGGTTCGTGATTGCCTCAAAGACATCTCCGACGCTTTTGATCAGCGCCTCACCCGTGCCTATCTGGTGGATTTCGAACGTGAAGCCCGTGAAGCCGCTGCGGAAATCGACGTACTGCGCGCGAAGTTGGTGGCCGTACAGGATGAACGCAAAGTGGTGATCGATGCGGTCAAGGCGATCGAGAAATCCGGTCTTGATGAACTCGGTAAAGGCATCGTCCTGACCATCGAAAAACTCAAGGAGCTGGGCCTGGCGCCGCCGGAAATTCAGTTGGTGATGTTCGCCATCGAACAACTGAAAAAAACCACGGAAGACATTGGCAATGGCATCCGTTTCCTCGACATGGTTCGCGAGAGCGACAAGTTGCAGGAAAAAATCGAGGCCCTGTCCAGGCAGATCGACCTGGAAAGTTCGATCATCAGCACCTCGACCGGCAAGGCCAAATACATCCATGCGATCCACGCGATCGAAGAGCAGCGCCACGTGTATGCGTCGGAGTACGCCAAGGCTGCGACCGCTTTCGAGCATTTCGTCAGGGCCATGGACGCGGAGCAATTCGCCGACAGCGCCGCGCGCAGTCTGGGCTTCACCCAGCAAGCCCGGCAATTCCTCGAGTTCCTCGGGCCGGTAGCGCGGCCTTAAGGTTGCAAGGACGACGCCTGGCGAGACGGCCAGGCGTCGCCGGAGGAAACGCGATGTTTGATTATTTACTGGCGGAAAATAACTTCGTCTCGATCAGGACGTACAAGGACTTTCTCAACGACCTCGGCCCCACCCTGGCGCACATACAATCGTTCTCCGATTCGATCGCGCGACAGGGACATCAATTGCTGGTCCCGCCCGATGCGCGCGCACTGGGTTTCGCCGCGATGGCTTCCATGGCTTCATGGCAGGGCATCAAGGCCTCGATCGACGCGCTGGGTCATGGGATTGCATGGGTGTTGCGCGACCTCAACGGTTTTTTACGCGAGTTCGAAGCCATCAACGATGAAGGCTGGGATCGGCGCACCGCCATTAGCCGAATCGATCCGCAGCGGTTCAGTGTCGTCAGGTCGGAGAGCTGGACCGATCAGCCGCCGATCGATGTGCTGGATATCATGCACATGTTCGTGTTCCGGCTGGGCATGTGCGAGCGGACGGTCGAGCTTCTCAAAGCCAATGTGCGCACCCTGACCGAAGACACCCACAGTATCGTCGTGCGATTCATCGAGTCGCTGAAACTGCGCCTGTGCAGTTGCGATGGCCCGGTTTCCAAGATCGAGGCGTATTACACCCTCGGGCGGTTGGGCTTGCCGGGCATGCAGTACAACCCGAACGACCGTTACTCGGAACAGCAGCGCCGCGAACTGGCCAGGCAACACATCGCGCGTCTTGAAGCGCTGCACTGGCACTGCACGGGCGCCACCAACAACCTGGGGGATTTCTGTTACAGGCTCCTGCGCTTCATCAACGATGCCCGCCGCGAACTGTTATCGCACCATCATTCGCAGACGCTGCCGCGCGCCAAGTTGTCGATGCGCCTGATGGATTATTCGTTGACCGAGGTCCGCGACATGTCCACGCAACTGACGAGCATGGCGCGCACACTCAACACATAAAAAAAGCCCATGAGACGTCATGGGCTTTTCGCGTGCAGCGTGAGCGTTTACAGGTAGAACGATTTCAGCGGCGGGAAGCCATTGAATTCCACCGCGCTGTAGCTGGTGGTGTAGGCGCCGGTCGAGAGCCAGTACAAACGGTCGCCGATGGCCAGGTTCAGTGGCAGGCCATATTTGTAGTTCTCGTACATGATGTCGGCGCTGTCGCAGGTTGGGCCGGCGATCACCACTTCTTCCACTTCACCTTTTTTCTCGGTCCAGATCGGGAACTTGATGGCTTCGTCCATGGTTTCGATCAGGCCGGAGAACTTGCCCACATCCGTGTACACCCACCGCTCGACGGCAGTACGGGATTTACGCGCCACCAGCACCACTTCGCTGACCAGGATGCCGGCGTTGGCGATCAACGAACGGCCCGGCTCCAGGATGATTTCCGGCAAGTCGTCACCGAAGTCTTCCTTGAGGAAGCGGATGATTTCTTCGGCGTAGGTTTCAAGGCTGTTGGTGCGGGTGATGTAGTTGGCCGGGAAGCCACCACCCATGTTGATCAGCTTCAGCTCAATGCCGTCTTCTTCCTTCAAGCGCTCGAAGATCACTTTGACCTTGGCAATCGCGGCGTCCCAGACGCTGATGTCGCGCTGTTGCGAACCCACGTGGAACGACAGGCCGTAAGGCACCAGGCCGAGGTCGCGGGCGAGGATCAGCAGGTCCATGGCCATGTCGGTCTGGCAACCGAATTTGCGCGACAACGGCCAGTCAGCGGTGGTCGAGCCTTCGGTGAGGATGCGCACGTAGACTTTCGAGCCCGGTGCGGCTTTGGCGATGTTGCGCAGGTCCGCTTCGGAGTCGGTTGCGTACAGACGCACGCCCTTATCGTAGAAGTACCGGATGTCCTTGGATTTCTTGATGGTGTTGCCGTAGCTGATGCGATCCGGGCTGACGCCCTGGTTCATCACCTTGTCCAGCTCGTAGATCGAGGCGATGTCGAAGTTCGAGCCTTTTTCCTTGAGCAGGTCGATGATCTCGACGGCCGGGTTGGCCTTGACCGCGTAGTAGACCTTGGCGAATTCGAAACCGGCGCGCAGGTCGTCATAGGCCTTGCTGATCATCGCGGTGTCGATCACCACGAACGGGGTTTCTTGCTGGTCGGCGAACGCCTTCATTTTCTGAAAGGTATCGCGCGCGAAATAGTCTTCGACGTTGATCGACATGCTGGAACTCCTAATGGCAAACGGGTAAATACAATGGGTGCAAATGAACGTCCTCCGTATCCCCACTTTGGTTCGCCTACTTCCCAAGGCATTGCCGCCGAAAGCAAAAAGGTTTCCCTGGCGCTGCGCCTCGGGGGACCTTGCTGTCTCGTCGTCAGTACTTGAGCCGGATGGATCGTTTCCAGCATGGACGTTCGGCGCGAACTTTAGGGCGTGAGGGGCTTGAGATCAACTAAAAATGTCGCGTTTTTGCACGCTTCCGTCGTGCGGTCCTGGCCACTACTTATGTAACCGACCGGCATGACAGTGTGATGTTCCCCGGAACAGGGATATGGAAGGGATACATGCCGCCTTCGTGACGAGGGAGTTTGCTCCCTCGCCACAGAGTTAGGTCAAGCAACGGCGATTTCGGCGGGCGAAACAATGCTGGTCTTGCCACCCCGGGATTTACCCGAGCTTAGATACTCGGCAATCGATTCCTGCGTCACTTCACCGAGGAACACCCGTTCGGCATCCATCACCGGCAGCCACGAACGGTTGAACTCGTACATCCGCGACAACAGGATGCGCAAGTGCTCGTCGTAGGCCGCCGTGGCGTTGAACTCACGCAGGTATTGCGCGCAGGTCCCGGTCTGACGGTGCAGGTCGCGACGGCGCACGTAACCCAGTGCCTTGTTCTCAGCGTCGGTCACGACCACATAACGGCGGTCGTGCTCGTCCATCAATTCCAGCGCCTCGGCCACCGGAGTTTCCGGGCTGACCGACGGCGCGTTGTCCGCCGCGTCTTCGGCCTTCACCAGCAACAGGCGTTTCAAGGTGCTGTCCTGGCCGACGAAGCTGCTGACGAACTCGTCCGCCGGGTGCGCGAGCAGGGTGTCGGGGTGGTCGATCTGCAATAGCTTGCCGGCGCGGAAAATCGCGATCTTGTCGCCGAGCTTGATCGCTTCATCAATGTCGTGGCTGACCATGATCACGGTCTTGTTCAGCGCACGCTGCATCTCGAAGAATTCGTTCTGGATCATCTCGCGGTTGATCGGGTCGACCGCGCCGAACGGTTCGTCCATCAGCAACAACGGCGCATCCGCCGCCAGCGCACGGATCACGCCGATGCGCTGTTGTTGACCACCGGACAACTCACGCGGATAGCGATGCAAATACTGCTTGGGCTCCAGCTTGATCATGCTCATCAACTCGCGGGCGCGGTCGTGGCATTTCTGTTTGTCCCAACCCAGCAGCTTCGGTACCACCACGATGTTTTCTTCGATGGTCATGTTCGGGAACAGACCGATCTGCTGGATCACATAACCGATATTGCGGCGCAGCGTCACTTCGTCGAGGTCGGTGGTGTCTTCGCCGTTGATCAGGATCTTGCCCGAGGTCGGCTTGATCAGGCGGTTGATCATCTTCAGCGTGGTGCTCTTGCCGCAACCCGATGGCCCGAGGAACACGCAGATCTCGCCTTCATTGACGGTCAGGCTCACCGAGTCCACGGCTTTCACATCTTTGCCGTTGCTTTGGAAGGTCTTGCTGAGGTTTTGAAGTTCGATCATTTGAGTAATCCTTTTGGAGTCAGCGAGCGTTGCAGCCATTGCAGAAGCAGGTCGGCGAAGATGGCCAGGACACTGACCAGCACGGCGCCGACAATCAGCATCGACATGTCGCTGCGGCTGATGGAAGCAAGAATAAGCACACCGAGGCCACCGGCACCGATGGTGGCGGCGATGGTCATCACGCCGATGTTCATCACCACCGCGGTGCGCACGCCGGCGAGGATCACCGGCACCGCAATCGGCAACTCGACCATGCGCAAGCGCTGGCCGAAGGTCATGCCGATGCCGCGCGCGGCTTCACGAATGCCCGGTTCGACGCCGGTCAGCGCCAGGTAGGTGTTGCGCATGATCGGCAGCAGCGAATAGAGGAACACCGCAGTGATCGCCGGCATCGGGCCCAGGCCCTGGCCGAATTTGGAGTAGAACGGCAGCAGCAAGCCGAACAGCGCAATTGACGGCACGGTCAGCAGCACCGTGGCGCTGGCTTGCAGCGGGCCGGCCAGCGCCGGGAAACGGGTCATCAACACGCCGAGCGGCACGCCGACGACAATCGCCAGGGTCACGGCGATGCCGACCAGGGTGATGTGCTGCCACGTCAGGTGCATCACCTGCGGCCAGTCGAGATGGGAAAAGGCGTTGAGAAATTCCATGGTTTTTTCTCCTTCTGCCTTAATGAACAGATTGCAGTGGATGCTGACGCAGGAAATCGGCGGCAACGCTGGACGGGCTCTCGTGATCGACATCGACCCGCGCGTTGAGCTGGCGCATGGTTTCGTCGTCGAACAGCTCGGCCAATGGCTTCAACTGCTCGGCCAGTTTCGGATTGGCCTCGAGAAATGCCTGACGCACCACCGGCGCGGCGGTGTAGTCCGGGAAGTAGTGCAAGTCATCTTCCAGCAGCTTCAACTTGAAGGCGTTCAAGCGGCCGTCGGTGGTGTAGACCAGGCCGGCGAACACTTGTCCATTGCGCAGCGCGGTGTAGACCAGGCCGGCGTCCATCTGCCGGATGTTGTTGCGCGTCAGGTTCATGCCGTACAGCTTGACCATGCCTTCCAGACCGTCGGAACGGTTGGCGAACTCGGTGTCGAGCGCCACCAGGTGGTTGGTCTTGGCTTCGGCCTGCAACACGCTGTTCAACTCACTGATGTTGGTGATCTGCGGGTATTCGTCAGCCACGTTTTTCGGCAACGCCAGGGCGTAGGTGTTGCTGAATTTCGACGGCGTCAGCCAGACCAGGCCTTTCTTCGCGTCGAGTTCTTTCACCCGGGCGTAGGACTGCGCGCTGTCGAGTTTTTCGGTGACATGGTTGTAGGCCACCAGCGACACGCCGGTGTATTCCCAAAGCATGTCCAGTTGCCCGCTTTCGTGGGCGCTACGGGCCAGGTTGCTGCCCAGGCCACCGGTGACCTGCACTTCATAGCCTTGAGTGCGCAGGTATTGCGCGGTGATTTCCGCCAGCAGGGTTTGCTCGGTAAACACCCGGGCGCCAATGCGCAGCACGGGTTTTTCAGCAGCCTGGGCGACGCCTGCACACAGCAGCACGCAACCCAGGATCAAGGACGAGATTTTCATGCGAATTCCTTCAATCAACGGCTCAGGCCACGTTCCAGCCAGATACGACTGGCCAGGGTCACCAGGCCATCGAGCAACAACGCCAGCAGTGCGGTGCACGCGGCGCCGAGGATCAGTTGCGGCTGGTTGTTCAGGGCGATGCCGGGAAAAATCAGGCTGCCCAGGCTGTTGGCGCCGATCAGGAAGGCCAGCGGCGCGGTGCCGACGTTGATCGCCAGGGCCACCCGCACGCCACCGATGATAATTGGCACGGCGTTGGGCAACTCGACCCGCCACAGCACTTGGCTCGGGGTCATGCCGATGCCGACGGCAGCCTCTTTGAGCGAGCCCTGGACGTTTTTCAGGCCTTCATAGGTGTTGCGCACGATGGGCAGCAGGGAGGCGAGGAACAGGGCGAAGATCGCCGGGCCACTGCCGATGCCGAGGATGCCCAGGGCAATCGCCAGCACGGCGAGGGGCGGCACGGTGTTGCCGATGTTGAAGACCTGCATGAAGCGTTCGGCGCGGCCGACCATGCTGGGGCGGCTGAGGAAGATGCCGGCGGGGATGCCCACGACAAGGGCGGCCAGCATGGACGCGAGGACGAGAATCAAATGGGCTTGCAGGTAAAACAGTAAATCATCGCGGTAGTGGTCGATCGTGTTGATGCCGATCCAGTGGACCAGCAGGGCCAGGAGCGCGACTACCACCGCACCTCCTATCAGCCCTTTGCCATAGCGAATAGCCACAGGCAGACTCCTTTTTTTCAGTCGGCGCACACCGTCCCGTGTGGCAGGCCATTCCTGGCTGCCGGGACAAGTGTTCGCGAGAAGCAGCTGTTCATGCCGTTGTTGCCGCATGAGAACGAGCCATAAGCGCAGCCACGTCAGGCTAACTTGCTGATTTTTCAGCCCCTGACGACAGGTCGTAACAAGTCGTAACGGGGGAGTGGACGTCTCCACGCTTCAAAAGGTTCCCATCGGCGGCAGCATTTGGCCACCCTTGATGTACTCAACGGTACGGTTTGCCCTTCAGTTTGGGCTATAATCGCCGCCCTTTTTTGAATCACCTGCCAGGCGATTTCCCATGACCAAACAGGCCGCCGAAGTCGCGAAACGCCGCACTTTCGCCATTATTTCCCACCCCGATGCCGGTAAAACCACCATCACCGAAAAGCTCTTGCTGATGGGCAAGGCGATCGCAGTGGCCGGCACGGTGAAATCCCGAAAATCCGACCGCCATGCCACCTCCGACTGGATGGAGATGGAAAAGCAGCGGGGTATTTCCATTACCACGTCGGTCATGCAGTTCCCGTATCGCGAACACATGATCAACCTGCTCGACACCCCCGGCCACGAAGACTTCTCCGAAGACACCTACCGCACCCTGACGGCAGTCGACTCGGCGCTGATGGTGCTCGACGGCGGTAAGGGCGTCGAGCCACGGACCATCGCCCTGATGGACGTTTGCCGCTTGCGCGACACGCCGATCGTCAGCTTCATCAACAAGCTCGACCGCGACATCCGCGACCCGATCGAACTGCTCGACGAGATCGAAGCCGTGCTCAAGATCAAGGCCGCGCCGATCACCTGGCCGATCGGTTGCTACCGCGACTTCAAAGGCGTCTACCACCTCGCCGACGACTACATCATCGTCTACACCGCCGGCCACGGCCACGAGCGCACCGACGTAAAAATCATCGAGAAGCTCGACTCCGACGAAGCCCGCGCGCACTTGGGCGATGAGTACGACCGTTTCGTCGAACAGCTTGAGCTGGTGCAGGGCGCCTGCCACGAATTCAACCAGCAGGAATTCCTCGACGGCCAACTGACCCCGGTGTTCTTCGGCACCGCGCTGGGCAACTTCGGCGTCGATCACGTGCTCGACGCCGTGGTCGACTGGGCCCCGAAACCCCTGGCCCGCGTGGCCAACGAGCGCACCGTGGAACCGGTGGAAGAGAAATTCGCCGGTTTCGTGTTCAAGATCCAGGCGAACATGGACCCGAAACACCGCGACCGCATCGCCTTCATGCGCATCTGTTCCGGCAAGTACGAAAAAGGCATGAAGATGCGCCACGTGCGCACCGGTAAGGACGTGCGCATCGGCGACGCCCTGACCTTCTTCTCCTCCGAGCGTGAGCAACTGGAAGAAGCCTTCGCCGGCGACATCATCGGCCTGCACAACCACGGCACCATCCAGATCGGCGACACCTTCACCGAAGGTGAGGCCCTGGGCTTCACCGGCATCCCGCACTTCGCCCCGGAACTGTTCCGCCGCGTGCGCCTGAAAGACCCACTCAAGTCCAAGCAACTGCGCCAGGGCTTGCAGCAACTGGCCGAAGAGGGCGCCACCCAGGTGTTCTTCCCGGAACGCAGCAACGACATCATCCTCGGCGCCGTCGGCGTGCTGCAGTTCGACGTCGTCGCCAGCCGCTTGAAAGAGGAATACAAGGTCGAGTGCTCCTACGAGCCAATCACCGTGTACTCCGCGCGCTGGATCGACAGCGACGACAAAAAGAAACTCGAAGAACTGCGCAACAAAGCCGTGGAAAACCTCGCTGTCGACGGCGGCGGCCACCTGACGTACCTGGCGCCGACAAGGGTGAACCTGGCCCTGATGGAAGAGCGCTGGCCCGACATCAACTTCCGCGCGACGCGTGAGCATCACTAAGGGCTGAGTTGAGTTGAGCTGAATACTGAAAACCCCGTTGCGAGAGCTGCGGGGTTTTTAGTGTGTTCATGTACTTGTCACTGCATTGTGCAACTGTCAGGCAAAGGCCACACAGTGATGTACTGGCTGCTTATTTCCGTTGATGAGGTTATGTTCGTCGTACTTTTCGACACTGGCATAAAAGGCCTTATGCGCTGTGCCTGAATTCTTGCTGGAAAAAAATTGCCTTCTTATAAAGCATTGCTAGTCATGATATTAGTCCCTGAGTTGATTCGAAGAGCGTTGATCGGTACTGCACGAAGTCGGTGTACCCCATTAGAGGCGAATGATCTACTGTCAATGTTTACAGTGAAACGATTCAGCTTAAGTGACAGAAGAGGTGCGCTCTGGAATTTCGTTGAATGTGAAGGTGGTTCAAGTAAAACCGTCGCTGAGCTCAATTGCCATATTATCGTGTAGCTGTCTACTGTCAGGTCTGACAGTAGACAGTGTAATTTTTCGAGCTGAAGATAATTCGCGTAGGGGTCTTTTATCAACATGAAAAGAGGGTCTTGTCATGAGCTCGATCGCAGATAAAAAGCTGCTGGCCAGTCAGCAACTCTATTTTAAAGCGGATAAATACCGGGGGTTTGATGCGCGGTTTCTGTTTTTTACCGTGCGTGATTCTGGTGTCATCGATTTGATAGGTTTGGGGGATGAACGTTCAGAGCTCAGATTTTCATTGCCTAATGACGAGTTAGAACTTAATCGCGAGTTGCCCTTGTCCTACAGTGGCGAGGGTGGTGTGCGCTGTTATTACATCGATGAGAATGGATTTTGGGAGCCCGCGAACGGGTCAATTACTTTTTACAGTCTGAGTGTTGTCGAAGGTGTTGCTGTGTTTTCATTCAAGTTTTCTGGGCATCAGCCTAATGGCAGTATCGAAGACTTTCAAGCCGTCGGCGGTGGTCACTTTAAAGGAATAACTCGTCCTAACGTCTCGCCGTCTTAAAAACGAACCATTCAATGTTATGAACTGTTTGGTTTGATGACGACCGAGCCTGCTTTCACAAAAATCTATGTTTGGTCATGGACCTCAGATGCTCGGAAAATCCAGTGTGGGAGCGGGCTTGCTCGCGAATGCGGTTTTTTCATTCGGCAGCGATGTCGACTGACGTACAGCTTTCGCGAGCGGGCTCGCTCCCACGGTTATGGGGCGTCTTAGATCTTGGTAATAGGCTTTATTCCAAACCAGTCTCCCCGGCGATGGCATTTCCTGCCTGTCGTTAACGACCCTGACCCCGATGATGACGACGATTCGTCATCGACCTGAATCCTGGGCAAAAGAAACTCCTCTCCAAGACTGATGGGCAGTCTTGGGGAGGAGTTTTATTAGAGCTGTGAGCCGCTCATGCTGTTGCATTTTCATTCGAGTTCGGGGCCTTCGTTTATTTTCAGCATCGAAGCATTAACGGCTGCAGTCGTTTCGGTATTTAATACCAGGTCAGGCCTTTTATTGATAAATGTTATTCCAAAAAATAATAAATAGCTGAAACGATTAACTGTCAAGTTCGACAGTAGCGACGGCTTGTTTAGAAGGTTAACAATGATGTCTCTATTCATTGGGATAGTGATCAAAGGAGAAGATGATGAGCAAGCCAAGTTCAGTGAGAGATGCTAGTAGTGCCAAAGTGTACGAGCTAAATTCCGAGATGTTGTCAGAGTCGTCGACAATTGTCAGGGGAGCTATAGTAGGTAGGCCCGTTCATGCTACGGTGGTCCTCGACACAGAACCTGAACTACCCATATACATCCAAATCTATCGTGGGGATGTAAAGAGCGGTGATGCGTTTGTTTTAGGCCCCGAATTGTACATGGATATTTTTCTGGACGGAGACTATAGAGAGGCTGACAGCGGATGTGTGAACGTCATAGAACTCGACAAGGTTAATAAAATTCTTGAAATGGTAGCTTATTGCACTGTTCCAATAGCGGGCGACCATAGAAGTTTTCGATTTCATGCGAGGGCTACAAATATTTACGTGGACGGGAGCAAAGGCGCAAATGAAAATGAAAATGAGATTATCAAAAAACTAGAAGCCGGAAGGGCGCGGTCAAAATCGAGTCGGCGGGTTTGATGCGTCAGCGTCGCTCTAAGAAAAGCCGATGATGATAACAGTTATGAGAAAACCCCTCCCCCCGGACTGATGCGCAATCCTGAGGGAGGGGTTTGGTTTAAGCAGTCAAACCATCTGTGGGAGCGAGCCTGCTCGCGAAAGCGCCGGATCAGTCGACAACATCACTGACTGACACGCCCTATTCGCGAGCAGGCTCGCTCGCACATTTTTACGCCGCGCCGTGCAGGAACTGCTCGGCGTAGTGGCAAGCGACCTGGCGATTGTCGAGCGGGCGCAGGGCCGGCTCTTCGGTGCTGCAACGCTCGGTAGCGTACGGGCAGCGCTTGTGGAAGGCGCAGCCCGAAGGCGGGTTCAGCGGGTTGGGCAACTCGCCGACGATTTTGATCTTCGGCTTGTTCGGGTCCGGGTGAATGGTCGGGGTCGCCGACAGCAGCGCCTGGGTGTACGGGTGCAGCGGACGCTCGTAGATGTCGTTCTTCGGGCCCATTTCCACCGGGCGGCCGAGGTACATCACCATCACATCATCGGCCACGTGCTGCACGACCGCGAGGTTGTGCGAGATGAACACATAAGCGGTGTTGAACTCTTGCTGCAGATCCATGAACAGGTTCAGCACCTGGGCCTGGATCGATACGTCGAGTGCCGAGGTCGGTTCGTCCGCCACCAGTACTTTCGGTTGCAGCATCATCGCCCGGGCGAGGGCGATCCGCTGGCGCTGGCCGCCGGAGAACATGTGCGGATAACGCTGGTAATGTTCGGGACGCAAGCCCACCTGCTTCATCATCGCCTGGACCTTCTCGCGACGTTCGGCCGCCGACAGGTTGGTGTTGATCAGCAGCGGCTCGCCGAGCTGGTCACCGACTTTCTGCCGTGGGTTCAACGACGCGTACGGGCTCTGGAACACCATCTGCACGTCTTTGCGCAATTGCTTGCGCTGGGTCTTGTCAGCGCCGGCGACTTCCTGGCCGGCGATTTTCAGCGAGCCCGACGACGGTTCTTCGATCAACGTGAGGGCGCGGGCCAGGGTGGATTTGCCGCAACCCGATTCACCGACGACGGCGAGGGTCTTGCCGGCTTCGAGTTCGAACGACACCCCGTTGAGGGCGCGCACGGTCGCATGACCCTTGAACAGGCCACGGGACACTTCGTAGTGACGGGTCAGGTCGCGGGCGGTAAGTACGACGGCCATTACGCCACCTCCTGGTTCAGCGGGTAGAAGCAGCGGGCGAGGCTGTTGCTTTTCGGATCGAGCGCCGGGCGCTGGGTGCGGCAGTTGTCCTGCACGTACGGGCAACGCGGGGACAGCAGGCAGCCCTGCGGACGGTCATAGCGACCGGGCACGATGCCCGGCAGAGTCGACAGGCGAGAGGCGCCGAGGCTGTGCTCCGGAATCGCCTTGAGCAGCGCTTCGCTGTACGGGTGCGCCGGGATGTCGAACAGTTGCGGCACTTGCCCGACTTCCACCGCTTGGCCGGCGTACATCACGCACACGCGCTGGGCGGTTTCGGCCACGACTGCGAGGTCGTGAGTAATCAACACCAGGCCCATGTTCTGCTCTTTCTGCAACGCCAGCAGCAGATCCATGATTTGCGCCTGGATGGTCACGTCCAGCGCGGTGGTCGGTTCGTCGGCGATCAGCAGTTTCGGCTCGCCGGCAATCGCCATGGCAATTGCCACACGCTGGCTCATGCCGCCGGACAGTTGGTGCGGGTAGGCGTCCATACGGCTGGCGGCGCCTGGGATCTCGACTTTTTGCAGCAGTTCGATGGCGCGCTTGCGGGCTTGCTTGCCGGACATTTTCAGGTGCAGGCGCAGCACTTCTTCGATCTGGAAACCGACGGTGTAGCTGGGGTTCAGCGCGGTCATCGGGTCCTGGAACACCATGGCCAGGTCTTTACCGACGATCTGCCGACGCTGACGGCTGCTCAGCTTGAGCATGTCTTTGCCGTCGAAGGTCAGCGAGTCGGCGGTGACAATGCCGGGGTGCTCGATCAGGCCCATCAGCGCCATCATGGTCACGGACTTGCCGGACCCCGATTCGCCCACGATGGCCAGGACTTCGCCCTTGTCCACTTTCAGGTCGAGGCCGTCGACCACGGGCACGGCGGTTTTGTCGCCAAAGCGAACATTGAGATTCTTGATTTCTAGCAGGGACATTGGAATCTCCTCAGGCGGCGTTCTTGAGTTTCGGGTCCAGCGCGTCGCGCAGGCCGTCACCCATCAAGTTGATTGCCAGCACGCTGAGCAAAATTGTCAGACCCGGCAGGCTCACCACCCACCAGGCGCGTTCGATGTAGTCACGGGCCGAAGCCAGCATGGTGCCCCACTCAGGGGTTGGCGGTTGCACGCCAAGGCCAAGGAAGCCCAGGGCCGCGGCATCGAGAATCGCCGAGGAGAAACTCAGGGTCGCTTGCACGATCAACGGTGCCATGCAGTTCGGCAGCACGGTGATGAACATCAGGCGAGGCAGGCCGGCACCGGCCAGGCGCGCGGCGGTCACGTAGTCGCGGTTCAGTTCGCCCATCACCGCGGCGCGGGTCAGACGCACGTAGGACGGCAGGGAGACCACGGCAATGGCGATCACGGTGTTGATCAGGCCAGGGCCGAGGATGGCGACGATCGCCACGGCCAGCAGCAGCGACGGCAGGGCCAGCATGATGTCCATCAGGCGCATGATCGATGGCCCGAGGATACGTGGGAAGAACCCGGCGAACAGGCCCAGCAGGATGCCCGGGATCAGCGACATGACGACCGAGGACAAGCCGATCAGCAGCGACAGGCGCGAGCCCTGGATCAGGCGCGAGAGCAAATCGCGGCCCAGTTCATCGGTGCCCAGCAGGAACTGGATCTGCCCGCCTTCCAGCCACGACGGCGGGGTCAGCAGGAAGTCCCGGTATTGCTCGCTCGGGTTATGCGGCGCGACCCACGGGGCGAAGATCGCGCAGAACACGATCAGGGTCATGAACATCAGGCCGGCGACGGCGCCTTTGTTCTTGGAGAAGGCTTGCCAGAATTCTTTGTACGGCGACGGGTACAGCAGGCTTTGATCGACTGCTACCGCTGGAGTTGGAGTGGTCATGGTCATGATCTCAGCGCTGGTGACGGATGCGTGGGTTGGCAAAGCCGTAGAGGATATCCACTACGAAGTTGACCAGAATCACCAGGCAGGCGATTAGCAGGATGCCGTTTTGCACCACGGGATAGTCCCGCGCGCCAATGGCTTCGATCAGCCATTTGCCGATGCCCGGCCACGAGAAGATGGTTTCGGTCAGGACCGCACCGGCCAACAGGGTGCCGACTTGCAGGCCGACCACGGTCAGCACCGGGATCAGCGCGTTGCGCAAGCCGTGGACAAACACGACGCGCGACGGCGACAGGCCTTTGGCGCGAGCGGTACGGATGTAGTCCTCACGCAGCACTTCGAGCATCGACGAACGGGTCATCCGCGCGATCACCGCCAGCGGGATGGTGCCCAGCACGATGGCCGGCAGGATCAAGTGGTGCAATGCATCGAGGAAAGCGCCAACGTCGTCGGCCAGCAGCGTGTCGATCAACATGAAGCCAGTGCGCGGCTCGATGTCGTAGAGCAGGTCGATCCGCCCGGACACCGGGGTCCAGCCCAGGCTCACGGAGAAGAACATGATCAGGATCAGGCCCCACCAGAAGATCGGCATCGAGTATCCCGCCAGGGAGACGCCCATCACCCCGTGGTCGAACAGCGATCCTCGCTTGAGTGCCGCGATCACCCCGGCCAGCAGGCCCAGGATGCCGGCGAACAACAGCGCGGCCAGGGACAATTCCAGGGTCGCGGGGAATAGAGAGCTGAACTCGCTCCACACGCTTTCACGGGTCCGCAGGGACTCGCCGAGATCGCCATGGGCCAGTTTGCCGATGTAATCGATGTATTGCGCATAAAGGGGTTTATTCAGACCCAGGCGCTCCATGGCCTGGGCGTGCATTTCGGGGTCGACCCGTCGTTCGCCCATCATCACTTCCACGGGGTCGCCAGGAATCATGCGAATCAACGCGAAAGTCAGCAAGGTGATGCCGAAGAACGTGGGGATCAGTAACCCCAGTCGGCGGGCAATAAAACTAAACATCTTGTGGTGTACCTCATCAGCCGGTTAGGCGTGCCGGGTGTCCCTGGGGTCAGGGACACCAAGCGCTTTCTTATCTACTTCACCTGGGTGGTGGCGAAGTTATTAGTGGTGAGAGGACTAATGTGATAGCCCTCTACGTTGTTGCGCATAGCGGTGAACATTCTAGTGTGTGCGATGGCAATCCATGGTTGATCCTGGTTAAAAATCACCTGGGCTTGCTCGTAGAGCGCGGCACGCTCGGCCGGGTCGACCTTTTCGCGGGCCTGGTCGATCAGTGCCTGGAACTTCTCATTGCACCAGCGCGCGTAGTTTTCGCCGTTCTTCGCCGCTTCGCAACTAAGCATTGGTGTTAGGAAGTTGTCCGGGTCACCGTTGTCGCCGGCCCAACCGGCGGAAACCAGGTCGTGCTCGCCGTTTTTCGCGCGCTTGAGCATCTCGCCCCATTCCATCACGCGGATGTCGATCTTGATCCCGACCTTGGCCAGGTCGGACTGCATCATCTGCGCGCCGAGCATCGGGTTGGGGTTGGTCGGACCGCCGCCGTTGCGGGTGAACAGGGTGAAGGTGGTGCCTTCTGGTACGCCGGCTTCCTTGAGCAGGGCGCGCGCCTTGTCGAGGTCGCGGGCCGGGTTCTTCAACTCTTTGTTGTAGCCCAGCAGGGTTTCCGGGTACGGGTTGACCGCGGCGGTGGCGTTGCCTTTGCCGAACAGCGCGTTAACCGCCGCTTCCTTGTCGAAGGCAATGTCGATGGCTTTGCGCACGCGCACGTCGCTCAGGTATTTGTGCGAAGTATTCATGGCGATGTAGGCCACGGTCATCGCGTTCAGTTCATCTATTTTCAGGTTCGAGTCTTTCTTGATGCTCGGCACGTCATCCGGTTTCGGATACAGCGCGATCTGGCATTCGTTGGCCTTGAGTTTTTGCAGGCGCACGTTGTTGTCCGTGGCGATCGCCAGGATCAGCGCTTCAGCCGGCGGCTTGCCACGGAAGTATTCCGGGTTGGCCTTGAAGCGAACCTGGGCGTCCTTGTTGTAGCGCTGGAAAATGAACGGGCCAGTACCGACCGGTTTGTTGTTCAGCTCGGCGGTCTTACCGGACTTGAGCAACTGGTCGGCGTACTCGGCGGAGTAGATCGACGAGAACGCCATGGCGATGTCGGCCAGGAACGGCGCTTCGCGGCGGGTCAGGGTGAACTTGACCGTATTGTCGTCGACTTTCTCTACGCTCTTGAGCAGCTCTTTGAAGCCCATGCTTTCAAAGTAGGGGAAACCCACGCTCGACAATTTGTGCCACGGGTGATTCGGGTCCAGTTGGCGCTGGAAGCTCCAGACCACATCGTCGGCGTTCATGTCGCGCGTTGGCTTGAAGTATTCGGTGGTGTGGAACTTGACGCCTTTGCGCAGGTGAAAGGTGTAGCTCAGGCCATCGTCGCTGATGTCCCAGGAGTCGGCCAGGGCCGGAATCACTTCCGTGGTGCCCGGTTTGAAATCGGCCAGGCGATTGAAAATGGTTTCAGCCACCGCGTCGGCTGTGACTGCAGTCGTGTACTGAACCATGTCGAAGCCTTCGGGGCTGGCCTCGGTGCAGACCACCAGCGGTTTGGCCGCGGCGCCCATGGCGACACTCAGCAATGCGGCAGCGATGGCCGCACGTAGGGGAAGCATTTTCATCAAGAACCCTCTGCAATCGTTTGAAAGACAAAAGCCAAACGGCCGGCTCATCGCTGAGCCAGCCGTTTGGCGGTTGCATTACAAGATTTTGAACGGAATGGTGGTGACCAGACGGAACTCGTTCAAGCTGCCGTCAGCCTGGTTTTCACTGGCGCGGTGGGTGGTGTAGGTCGCGCGAACAGTGGTGGCCTTGAGCGGGCCGCTCTGTACTGCGTAGGCCGCGCCGATCCCGTATTCCTGATGCTTCTCGCCGTCCATGGCCTGGACGCCGTCGTAGCCTTTGCCAGCCACGCCGCCGTTGCCGTTGTAGTGAGTACCGTCGATACCCCAGCCACGGGCGCTGTAGATGTTGAACTTCAGGCCTGGCACGCCGTATTCGGCCATGTTGATGCCGTAAGCGACCTGGAACGATTTTTCGTTCGGGCCGTTGAAGTCGGACAACAGGGAGTTGGCCAGGTAGATACCGTTGGTTTCGTGCAGGTAGTCGAAGTACTCGTTACCGTTCACTTCCTGGTACGAGAAGGTCAGGCTGTGGGCCTGGTGGGTCAGGCCGAACGACAGGGAGTAGGTGTCGTTGTCGATGTCGCCCAGCAGTTTTTTGCCTTCGTCTACGGTTTTGTAGTAGTTCAGGCCGGTGGTCAGGCTCAGGACCGAGCTGTCACCCAATACATGGCTGGCGCCGAAGTAGTATTGGTTCCACAGGTCTTCGGCTTGCGTGCCCCAGAGGCTGGTGGTCAGGCTGGCGAACGGCTGGTAAGTGATACCCGCGGTGTTGACGTGATCCGATTCGGCGCTGGTGTCGCCGTATTCGGAGCGGAACTTGCGCTGGCTTTGCTCGGTACGCGGCGAGTTGCGGTCGAAGGTGCCGATGTCGAAGGCCAGGTTTTCCAGTTCTTCGCTGTGCAGGCTCACACCTTCGAAGCTCGAAGGCAGGGCACGGTTACCGATCACGTCGACCATCGGGCTGCTGAAGTTCTGGCGGCCGGCGGTCAGGGTGGTGTTGGAGACACGGGCCTTGACGTTGGCCAGGCCCAGTTTGCTCCACTGGCCAACGGCGTCGCCGCCTTCTCTGGTCAGGGTACGGTTGTTACCGGCGCCAGGACGGGTGGTCGGCGCGCCGCCGTTGTTGGACGCCAGGTCCTTGCGGTCGCGGTCCAGAGCGATGGCGTTGTACAGCGCCACTTCGGTGCTGAAGCCAACAGTGCCTTCAGTGAAGCCCGAGTTGTACTTAAGGATGGTGCCTTGCAGCCAGTTGATACGGCGGTCGGTCTGGCGGGTTTCGCCATCCTTGCGATAGTTCAGCTTGGCGCCGCGCTGGAACTGCTCGTTGGCATACCAGTTACGGGTAGTGCCGGTCAGCGATTGACCTTCGAGGAAGCCAGTGGCTTCGCTCTGAGCGCTTTTTTCTTTAACGGTAACCGGCGTGAACGCCTGGCTCTGGGTTTCCGCGTAAGCGGTTGCAGTGACGCTGCTGATGGCCAACGCCAGTAATGCGGTGCTGCTCAGTTTCATGGGTGAAGCTCCTTACTTTCTTTTTTTTATGCCGGCCTTTTTGGGAGGAGCCGGCTATTGGTTTAGAACTCATTCACGTCATCGCAAACGTTTGCCGAGGGCCTTGGGGCCGAATCCAGGCAAAGCACCTGCGTAGGGGCGGTTATTCGCCCCCAGCGTTTTGGCTACACGGTTTGTTTAATCGATGCTGACGCCCGAGAAGACGTTACGGCCGAACGGGCTGACCTTGAACCCCTCGACTTTGGCGCTCAACGGTTGGTTGACCGTCGAGTGGGCGACTGGCGTGATCGGCACTTGCTGCTTGAGCAATTGCTGCGCCTGTTTGTACAGCACGGTGCGCTGCTCGCGGTCGGTAACGACCTTGGCTTGCTTGATCAGCTTGTCGTATTGCGGATCACACCACTGCGAGTAGTTGTTGCCGCCGATCGCGTCGCAGCTGTACAGCGTGCCCAGCCAGTTGTCCGGGTCACCATTGTCGCCGGTCCAGCCGATCAGGCTGACATCATGCTCACCGGCCTTGGTGCGCTTGATGTACTCGCCCCATTCGTAGCTGACGATCTTCACCTTCAGGCCGATTTTCGCCCAGTCGGACTGGAGCATTTCGGCCATCAGTTTGGCGTTCGGGTTGTACGGACGCTGCACGGGCATGGCCCACAGGGTAATTTCGGTGCCTTCCTTGACGCCGGCCGCCTTGAGCATTTCCTTGGCTTTTTCCGGGTTGTATTCGGCGTCCTTGACGGTGTCGTCGTAGGACCACTGGGTCGGTGGCATGGAGTTCACCGCCAGTTGCCCGGAACCCTGGTAAACGGCCTTCAAAATGCTCGGCTTATTCACCGCCATGTCCAGCGCCTGGCGCACTTCAAGCTGATCGAACGGCTTGTGGCGCACGTTGTAGGCGATGTAGCCGAGGTTGAACCCAGGCTTGGAGATCAGTTGCAGCTTGTCGTCTTTTTTCAGCGCTTCAACGTCGGCCGGGCGCGGGCTCACAGTGACTTGGCACTCGTCAGCCTTGAGCTTTTGCACACGCACCGAGGCGTCGGTGTTGATCGCGAAAATCAGGTTGTCGAGCTTGACCCGGCTCGGGTCCCAGTAGTGCTTGTTGCCGCTGAAACGGATGTTGGAGTCTTTCTGGTAGCTCTTGAACACGAACGGGCCAGTGCCGATCGGCTTCTGGTTGATGTCGCTCGGTTTGCCTTCGGCCAGCAGCTTGTCGGCGTATTCGGCGGACAGAATGGCGGCGAAGCTCATGGCGATGTTCTGGATGAACGCGGCGTCGACGCTGTTGAGCGTCATGACCACGGTCAGCGGCCCGGTCTTCTCGACCTTGGCGATGTTCTTGTTCAGGCTCATCCCGTTGAAGTACGGGAACTCGGTGGGATACGCCTTGCGGAACGGATGATCGGTGTTGAGCATGCGGTTGAAGGTAAACAGCACGTCATCGGCGTTGAAGTCACGGGTCGGCTTGAAGTACGGCGTGCTGTGGAACTTCACCCCTTCACGCAAGTGGAAGGTGTAGGTCAGGCCGTCGGCGGACACATCCCAGCTCGTCGCCAGGCCCGGTACGACATTGGTCGCGCCTTTTTCGAATTCGGCCAGGCGGTTGTACAACGGCTCGGCGGCGTCGTTATCGGTCGACGTGGTGTATTGCGCGGTGTCAAAACCAGCGGGGCTGCCTTCAGAGCAAAACACCAGGCTGTTGTTGGCGGCGTGGCTCATGGAGGTGGCGGCCAGCAGGCCGGCGCCCAGCAATGCGGAAAAAACCAAGGTATGGCGCATGACGCTTCCTTACTCTCATTCGTGGTGTAAACAGCGAGTCGTGTTATCCAACTGCACTGAGCCCTGACCTTTCATACAGCAAACGTGCCGATGGCCCACGCTGAAGCTGGTCGAAGCCCGACGGTAAGAAACCGTAGGTCCGGCAGTCCATACGAAAAGCCCTGAAGATACGTAGGAAAAAGCGACGCGATCTGTAGCCGATGCAACGGTGTGCAGGGGTTGCAGGGGAGGAGCGACTTCCTGTGATCTCGGCCGGTAAAGCAACGGCGACGTTATAAAACGTCGCCGTTGCAGGACCTTATTTGCTGACGCTGACGCCGTAGAAGGAATTCAAGCCAAACGGGCTGATCTTGAAGTCTTGTACTTCGTTGCGCATAGGTTGATACACCGTCGAGTGAGCGATAGGTGTCATCGGCACAGCATCCTTGAGGACGTGTTGCGCCTGTTTGTACAGCTCGGTGCGCTTGCCCTGGTCAGTGGTGCGCTTGGCTTCTTTCACGATGCCGTCGAACTTCTTGTCGCACCATTTCGAGAAGTTGTTACCGCTCAGCGAATCGCAACCGAACAGCACGTTGAGCCAGTTGTCCGGATCACCATTGTCGCCGCTCCAGCCAATGATCATGGCCTGGTTCTCGCCGCCTTTGGAACGCTTGATGTACTCGCCCCATTCGTAGCTCTGGATCTTCACGTCGAGGCCGATCTTCTTCCAGTCGGACTGCAACATTTCAGCCATCAGCTTGGCGTTCGGGTTGTACGGACGCTGTACCGGCATCGCCCACAGCACGATCTCGGTACCTTCCTTGACGCCGGCTTCCTTGAGCAGCTCTTTGGCTTTCTCAGGGTTGTACGGGGTGTCCTTGATGGTGGTGTCGTAGGACCACTGGGTCGGTGGCATGGCGTTGACCGCCAGTTGACCGGCACCCTGGTAAACCGAGTCGATGATCTGCGGCTTGTTGACCGCCATGTCCAGTGCCTGGCGCACTTTCAGGTTGGCCAACGGGTTCGGCTTGTCGCTGCCCTTGACCTTGTCCATCACGTTATAGGCGATGTAGCCCAGGTTGAAACCCGCCTGGTCAGGCATCTTCAGCGCTTTGTCTTCTTTCAGCGCTTTCAGGTCGGCCGGACGTGGGAACAGGGTGATCTGGCACTCGCCTTTCTTCAGCTTCTGGATACGTACCGACGGGTCGGTGGTGATGGCGAAGATCAGGTTGTCGATCTTGACGTCATCGTTCCAGTAGTCCTTGTTGCCGGTGTAACGAATGTTCGAGTCTTTCTGGTAGCTCTTGAACACGAATGGACCCGTACCGACCGGCTTCTGGTTGATGTCGGCGGCTTTGCCTTCCTTCAACAGCTGCGCGGCATACTCAGCGGACTGCACCGAAGCGAAGCTCATGGCCATGTTCTGGATGAACGCGGCGTCGACTTCTTTAAGGGTGAACTTGACGGTGTGGTCGTCGACTTTATCGATCTTGGTGATGTTGGTGTCCATCCCCATGTCGGTGAAGTACGGGAACTCGGTCGGGTACGCTTTGCGGAACGGGTCATCCTTGTTAATCATGCGATTAAAAGTGAAGAGCACGTCGTCGGCGTTGAATTCGCGGGTCGGCTTGAAGTAAGGCGTGGTGTGGAACTTGACGCCTTCACGCAGGTGGAAGGTGTAAGTCAGGCCATCATCGGAGATGTCCCACTTGGTCGCCAGACCAGGAATCACGGCGGTGCCGCCGCGCTCGAACTGGGTCAGACGGTTGAACATGGTTTCTGCAGAGGCGTCGAAGTCGGTTCCGGTGGTGTACTGACCAGGATCGAAACCGGCCGGGCTCCCTTCGGAGCAAAACACCAGGTTAGTCGCCGCTTGGGCGAAAGGTGCGCTAGCTAACAAGCTTGCGCCGACTAAAAACGGAATGACCGCGTGTTTAAGCATGTTGGCCTCATGATTTGTTGTCATTTTTGGAATTTGAGGACGACCTCGTGAGCCGTTCCTGCGGATACTTATGCAGGGCCCATACCCATTGCAAGATGAACTCGACGTGCAGGCGTTAAACGGTGGCACGCACGTACCTTAATGTCGCATATGTATAAATTCTGACGCATTTGACCGTTTGCGCGTGTTTATTTAGGTGCACGCATCGCACTATTTTGGTGCGTTCAAAGTGGGGGTCGCACTTGGTTGGCGCGGGGGTGTTACTTATTTATACCCTTGCGGGCGGTGGGTTTCAGCGGGAATGGGCTGGCGGATTTTTCCTGCGTTGGGGGCTGTAGTCCAAGGGTGGATGAGTGCTTTGGCGGGGCGTTTTTTCGAGGAGAGGTGGTACTGGGTGCAACCGCTCGGTTTTGTTGGGTGGCGCCTTGGGTCTGTTTATATTTTGTAGGTTTGGTGGCGTGGCGGATGAACTCGGTTCCTGTGGGAGCTGGCTTGCCAGCGATGGCGGCCTTATAGCCGACCAATCACGGGCGGATGTACACGATTTAAACCTGTGGGAGCGGGCTTGCTCGCGAAGGCTATTTGGCTGGCGCTGGAGATTTTGCAGGTGTACATATCCATTCTTGCGGTAACGGCTACTTAAGGTTTCGCCCTTACGGCGAGTCACCTTTTTCAAACGCCAAAAAGGTAACCCAAAAGGCTCGCCCCAATGTACGGCCACTCGCTGAGGCTCGCGGTCCCTTCGCTCCGGCATTCATCCGGGGGCATCGCCCTCCGGTTGGCTTCGCTGGCACCTACATGCGATGGGCATGACTGCGTCATGCGGCGCTGCGCGCTAATCCCCGGATAAACGCCTCCACTCAGCCTCCCAACGGGGCGGGTGGATCAAAATCACAAGCGCGGCGAGCTGACACTCGACCTGATGGATGTACCCGGTCTCTATGAACGCACCGGGTAACTGTGGGAGCTGCGGTGCGACGATTCGACTTGCCAGCGATGGCGGCCTGACAGCCGATCCATCACCGGCGGATGTGCCCACATCAAACCTGTGGGAGCGGGCTTGCTCGCGAAGGCGTCCTGACAGACGACCAATCACTGCCTGATGCACACTAATCCAAATGTGGGAGCGGGCTTGCTCGCGAAGGCGTCACCACAAACAGTGATGTTTAAAGCCATGCCAAGCCAGCCGAACTTTCCCACACCTCTTTCAGGTTGCCGGTCAGACGCCCGGTCAATAACCTTTGGGTTGTCGCTGCACATCAGCGATCGGGAGTGAGATCCCCGGCTTCAGCAATTGGAATACAGCGCCAGTCCCCCCATAATTGCCGCCAGCTTATCCGCTGCCTGCAAGTTTTTATGGCGGCTGTGTGCGGGCAGGCTTCGGCTTGGCCGGGTTCCTTTTGCCGGTAATCTCACACCGTACATAGCTGCCACCTCTTCGCCGAGTGAGATCGGAGAAATGGATGGCTCCAACTCAAAAGGAAAGTAAATTGGATAAGTTAATCCCCGACCCACCCTTCAACACCATCAACCCGTTCTCCGAATCTTCCATAGTCGAAGACCTCCTCACGGACCAGGCCGCCGCGCAGCGTGCCCTCGACTATTACCTGGCTCCACCCGCCGAATCCAAGCCGAAAAAATCCAGCACGATGTTTGTCATCGCGCCGGACGTGGATAACGAGTCGTTATTGGTGCATGCCTGTGAAACGCTGGCGTCGTTGAATGTGATGGCGAGTAATCTGGCGTTTGAGCTGGAGAGTGCACAGCGCAGTTCGGCGCTGGCGATTCAGCAGATGGTGTCGCTGGTGGAGCTGGCGGTGAATCGCGCGCTGGATAACATCGATCCGGCGTAGAGCGGTGAAAGACCTGTCACTGATCGTTCCCACGCGAGGGCGTGGGAACGAACATTTACATCAAGGCATCAACACTTCAATCGAGCCATCTGCCGTCAGGCTGACCTGGCTGGTGCCGGCTTCGACGTCCGGGCTGACCGGGGCGCCGTCGGCGCTGGCGGTTTTCATCATCATCGGTGCACGCATGAACGGTTGCGGGTAGCCGTTGGTGTTGAAGTTCAGGTTGACGATTTTATAGCCCTTGCCGCCGAGGGCGTCGGTGGCCAACTGGGCGCGGGCCTTGAAGGCGGCGACGGCGTCTTTGAGCATTGCGTCTTCGCTGGCCTTGCGGGTCGGCTCGGCGATGGCGAAGTCCATGCCGCCCATTTTCAGGTCGGTCAGCAGTTCGCCGGTGAGTTTCGACAGGACGGCGAAGTCGGCGCTTTCCAGTCGCAGTTCGGCGCGTTCACGCCAGCCAGTGATTTTCTGGCCCTTGACGTCGTAGATCGGGTAGCTGTTGCGGCTGCCCTGGCGCAGTTTCACCGCGTCGACTTTCTTTGCGTCGGCCAGCGCCTTGTTCATGGTGGTGCTGACGTCGGCGGCGAGTTTGGCCGGGTCGGTGTTTTGCGATTCGGTGTACAGCGTGACGATCATTAGGTCGCGCGGCACTTCCTGGCTGACTTCGGCGCGCAGAGAGATCTGGTTGTAGTGCAGCTCGTCGGCGGCCAGGGCCGGCAGGCTGGCGACAGTGCCAACGCTGAGGGCGAGGAGGGCGGCGCTACGGCGGAATGTGTGCATGAAAGCTCCTTGGACGATGCGCAGGGTGGTGGTCCGTGCCTGCGTGAAACCATCAGACTCTAGCTTTTATGATCCGGTTCGCCCAGTTACAACTTCAATACGAATGATGTGATGCGGCGCAGCTTTTTGTGGCGAGGGAGCTTGCTCCCGCTTGAGTGCGTAGCGCTCACAAAGTCTTGGGGCCGCTGCGCAGCCCAGCGGGAGCAAGCTCCCTCGCCACAAGAGCGAAAAGCCACAAGAGCAAAGTCGCAAGAGCAAAGTCACCAAGAGCACAACCCAAAAAATCACTCGCCGCCGAGCTGTGGCTGTTTGCCGCACGTTTGCCTGCCAGGCCCCACGCTTGGTTATACTCCGTGCGATCCGCCTGGAGCGCTCATCAGGAGAGCTCATGCTCGCCGCCGTTCAAATCACTTCCGCCACGCGCCAGAACCTCTGGCGGCTGACGTTCATCCGCACTTTGGTGCTGGCCGCCCAGGCCGGTTCGGTGGGGTTGGCCTACTGGCTCGATCTGCTGCCGCTGCCGTGGTTTCAACTGGCGGCGACCCTTGCCTGTTCGATGCTGCTGTGCGCGTTTACGGCGATTCGCTTGCGCACGTCGTGGCCGGTGACCGAGCTCGAATACGCTGTGCAATTGGCTTGCGACCTGTTTATCCACAGTGCCTTGCTGTTTTTCTCCGGGGGCTCCACCAACCCGTTCGTTTCGTATTACCTGGTGCCGCTGACCATTGCCGCGGTGACCTTGCCGTGGCGTTTTTCGGTGATTTTGTCGGGCATCGCCCTGGCCATGTATACCCTGCTGCTGGCGCGATTCTATCCGCTGCAGACCTACCCGATCGCCCGGGAGAGCTTGCAGGTGTACGGCATGTGGCTGAGTTTTGCCCTGGCTGCGGCGGTGATTACGTTCTTCGCCGCGCGCATGGCCGAGGAGTTGCGGCGTCAGGAAGAGTTGCGCGCCATTCGCCGCGAAGAAGGCCTGCGCGATCAGCAATTGCTGGCCGTGGCCACCCAAGCCGCTGGCGCGGCGCATGAGCTGGGCACGCCATTGGCGACCATGAGCGTGCTGCTCAAAGAGATGCAGCAAGACCACCCGGACCCGATGCTCCAGGACGACCTGAAGGTGCTGCAGGATCAGGTCAAACTCTGCAAAGAAACTTTGCAACAACTGGTGCGCGCCGCGGAGGCCAATCGGCGTCTGGCGGTGGAAATGCAGGACGTGACCGACTGGCTGGACGAAGCGCTGAACCGTTGGCACCTGATGCGCCCGGAGGCCAGTTACCGCTTCCAGCGCCTCGGCCAGGGCACGGTGCCGCGCATGGCGCCGCCGCCGGACCTGACGCAAGCGTTGCTGAATTTGCTGAACAATGCCGCCGATGCCTGCCCCGAAGGCTTGCAAGTGACGCTGGACTGGGACTTCGAGTACCTGACCATCAGCATTCGCGACCACGGCGCCGGCGTGCCGCTGGCGATTGCCGAGCAAATCGGCAAGCCATTCTTTACCACCAAGGGCAAAGGCTTCGGCCTGGGCCTGTTTTTGAGCAAGGCCAGCGTGACACGCGCCGGCGGCTCAGTGAAACTCTACAGTCATGAGGAAGGCGGCACGCTCACCGAGCTGCGCCTGCCCCGTGTCGCCCGAGGAGACGAGCATGAGTGACGAAACCCCAGTTGAAGGCGAAGACCTGCCGCACCTGTTGCTGGTGGACGACGACGCCACCTTCACCCGCGTGATGGCCCGCGCCATGTCGCGCCGTGGCTTTCGCGTCAGCACCGCTGGCTCTGCCGAAGAAGGCTTGAGCATCGCCCAGGCGGATATTCCTGACTACGCGGCTCTCGACCTGAAAATGGACGGTGACTCCGGCTTGGTGCTGCTGCCCAAGTTGCTGGAGCTGGACCCGGAAATGCGCGTGGTGATCCTCACCGGTTACTCGAGCATTGCCACTGCCGTCGAGGCGATCAAGCGCGGTGCCTGCAATTACCTGTGCAAGCCGGCGGATGCCGACGACGTCTTGGCCGCGCTGCTTTCAGAGCACGCCGACCTCGATACGCTGGTGCCGGAAAACCCGATGTCGGTCGATCGCCTGCAATGGGAGCACATTCAGCGCGTGCTCACCGAGCACGAAGGCAATATCTCCGCCACGGCCCGCGCCCTGGGCATGCACCGCCGCACACTGCAGCGCAAACTGCAGAAGCGTCCCGTCCGTCGCTGAACCTGCGCTGAACGGATGGCCGTAGCCCTCGCGACAACCCAGGCCGATCCTCTATGATCGGCCCGTGTGTTCCTTCTCCAATGAGCCTTATCCATGAATCAGAACGCTGAATATTCCGCGGTCAACGATACCGTGCACGGGCAGTTTTTCCGCAAGGTCTGGGCGATGACCACGCCTTACTGGCGCAGCGAAGAAAAGGGCAAGGCCTGGACGTTGCTGATCGCCGTGATTGCGCTGTCGCTGTTCAGCGTGGCGATTTCGGTGTGGATCAACAGTTGGTACAAGGATTTTTACAACGCCTTGCAGAAGAAAGACGAGGCGGCGTTCTGGCAGTTGATCCTGTATTTCGGCGGCATCGCCACGGTGGCGATTCTCGGCGCGGTGTACCGCTTGTACCTGACACAGATGCTGACCATCCGCTGGCGAGCCTGGCTGACCGAGCAGCATTTCGCCCGTTGGCTGGGCAACAAAAATTACTACCAGTTGGAGCAGGGCGGCTACACCGATAACCCGGACCAACGGATTTCCGAAGACCTCAACACTTTCACCAGCAATACCTTGGGTCTGGGCCTTGGGCTGATCCGCAACGTGGTCAGCCTGGTGTCGTTCTCGATCATTCTGTGGGGCGTGTCCGGCAGTATCGAAGTGTTCGGCTTCACCATCCCTGGCTATATGTTCTGGTGTGCACTGGTGTACGCGGCGGTCGGCAGTTGGCTGACGCACTTGATCGGTCGCCGCTTGATCGGCCTTAACAACAACCAGCAACGCTTCGAAGCGGACCTGCGTTTTTCCATGGTGCGGGTGCGGGAAAACGCCGAGAGCATCGCGCTGTACAACGGCGAACCCAACGAAAACCGCCGCTTGAGCAACCGCTTCGGACTGGTGTGGCACAACTTCTGGGACATCATGCGGGTGTCCAAGCGCCTGACGTTCTTCACCTCCGGCTACGGCCAGATCGCGATCATCTTCCCGTTCATCGTCGCCGCGCCGCGCTACTTCACCGGCAAGATCGAACTGGGCGAGCTGATGCAAATCAACTCGGCGTTCGGCAACGTGCAGGAGAATTTCAGCTGGTTTATCACGGCGTATTCCGACCTCGCGGCGTGGCGCGCCACCTGTGATCGTCTGCTGAGTTTCCGCCAGGCCATGGACGACAACGAGCAACGGCCGGCGGCGATCGACGTGCAGAACCAGGGCAATGAATTGAACGTACACAACCTCGGCCTCGACCTGGCGGGTGGTCGGCATTTGCTGGCCAACGCCAACATGACGGTCGAGCCAGGTGAGCGGGTGATGCTCAGCGGCCGTTCCGGCAGCGGCAAGTCGACACTGCTGCGGGCGATGGGGCATTTGTGGCCGAGGGGGCATGGCAATATCCGGTTGCCGGCGGCGCGTTATCTGTTCCTGCCGCAAAAACCTTATCTGCCGATTGGCACCCTGCGTGATGCCTTGAGTTATCCACAGACCGGCGACACCTACCCGGACGAGCGCTATGCGCAAGTGCTGGAAACTTGTCGCCTGCCGCACCTGGTGGCGCGTCTTGATGAAGCCGATCACTGGCAGCGCATGCTTTCGCCCGGTGAACAGCAACGACTGGCCTTCGCCCGCGCGCTGCTGTTCGCGCCGCAATGGCTGTACATGGACGAAGCTACTTCGGCGATGGATGAAGAAGACGAGGCGACCTTGTATCAGGCGTTGATCGATGAGCTGCCAGGGTTGAGCATCGTCAGCGTCGGCCATCGCAGCAGCCTTAAGCGTTTCCATCCAAGGCATGTGCGCATCGAGGGCGGGCATCTGGTGGATCAGACGGTATTGGCGTAGAGGTCGATAAGTTTTGTAACAGCTTTTGTGGCGGTGGAGATTTGGTTGTCGCTGGTGTTGGTGTTGGTGTTGGTGTTGGTGTTGGTGTTGGTGTTGGTGCTGTGGCTGTGGCTGTCGCTTTGGCTGTTGTGGTGAGGGGGCTTGCCCCCGTTGGGTCGCGAAGCGGCCCCAAAAGCTGGGACTGCTACGCAGACCTTCGGGGCAAGCCCCTCGCCACAAACGCTCGTCACCACAGGGCAATCCTGAGGGGCGTTAATCTGCCACGGTGATCGTACAACCCGCTTGAGCTATGATGCGGATTCAGCCTTACCTATCGAGACCGATGCTCATCATGGAAAACCCGATCGCCGTACCTCGTCTGCCTCGCAAGCGCCGCAGCCTCGCCCAGGAGTTGGTGACGGTGCTGTCCGAGCAGATCCGCGACGGGTTGCTCAAGCGTGGCGACAAGTTGCCCACCGAGTCGGCGATTATGGATGCCCATGGCGTGAGCCGCACCGTGGTGCGCGAGGCGATCTCGCGGTTGCAGGCGGCGGGGCAGGTGGAAACCCGGCACGGCATCGGCACCTTCGTGCTGGACACGCCGAGCCCCAGCGGTTTTCGCATCGACCCGGCCACCGTGGTCACCTTGCGCGATGTGCTGGCGGTTCTGGAATTGCGCATCAGCCTGGAGGTGGAATCAGCCGGCCTCGCCGCGCAACGCCGCAGCGCGGAAGAACTGGCGTTGATGCGCGCGGCGCTGGATGCGCTGAACGAAAGTGCGGCGCATGCCACGGATGCGGTGGCGTCGGATTTCCAGTTTCACCTGCAGATTGCCCTGTCCACCGGCAACCGCTATTTCACCGACATCATGACGCACCTGGGCACCAGCATCATTCCCCGCACCCGGCTTAACTCGGCGCGCCTGGCCCACGATGATCAGCAGCACTACATGAGCCGCCTGAGCCGCGAGCACGAAGAAATCTACGACGCCATCGCCCGCCAGGATGCCGATGCCGCCCGCGCGGCCATGCGCCTGCACCTGACCAACAGCCGCGAGCGGTTGCGTCAGGCGCATGAAGAGGCTGAGGCGCAGCGCGGTTAAGCGTTTGGCACCTAGCCTGCGTTGACCGTCAGGCCGCCTTCGCGAGCAGGCTCGCTCCCACAGGTATCGCAGTCGGCTGGAAAATCCTGTCACCTGCGAGGACGCAAGTTGGCCGCACAGCGGATCGCATTCTGCCGAACCAACCCGGTCCCTGTGGGAGCGGGCTTGCCCGCGAAGAGGCCAGTGGCCCCACTAAATTCCCCCAAGTCTTACGACGACTCCATTCGCTCAATGCTCGTCAAGCCCCGCCAAAAAATCCCCCGCAAGCAAAAAATCCCCCCCTTTCATCCCTCCGGAAAACCCGCGCAAACCCTTAATCCATCTACCTCACACCGACCCTCTACGACCAAAGTCACCCAACCCACGATGAAATGCAGTTGACGGTTGTATTTTAAGTTGTACGATGACCTACAACTTCAGCGACGGCTGACGTTTTCATACACACACATACGTTTTTGCTGCCAGGGTGTTCGAATAATGAATCCACAAGAACTGAAGTCCATCCTCTCTTCCGGTCTGCTGTCCTTCCCGGTTACCGATTTTAATGCCCAGGGCGATTTCCATCGCGCTGGCTACGTCAAGCGTCTCGAGTGGCTGGCCCCGTACGGCGCCTCGGCTCTGTTCGCTGCCGGCGGCACTGGTGAGTTTTTCTCCCTCGCTGCCAGCGAATACTCGGAAATCATCAAGACTGCCGTTGATACCTGCGCCACCAGCGTGCCAATCCTTGCCGGTGTCGGCGGTGCTACCCGCCAGGCCATCGAATACGCACAGGAAGCCGAGCGTCTGGGCGCCAAAGGTCTGTTGCTGCTGCCGCACTACCTGACCGAGGCCAGCCAGGACGGCGTGGCCGACCACGTTGAAGCCGTGTGCAAATCGGTGAAAATCGGCGTCGTGGTTTACAACCGTAACGTCTGCCGTCTGAACGCTGCTCAGCTGGAACGCCTGGCCGAGCGCTGCCCGAACCTGATCGGCTACAAGGATGGCCTGGGCGATATCGAGTTGATGGTGTCGATCCGTCGCCGCCTCGGTGATCGTTTCAGCTACCTGGGCGGTTTGCCGACCGCTGAAGTCTACGCCGCTGCTTATAAGGCTCTGGGCGTACCGGTCTACTCCTCGGCGGTGTTCAACTTCATCCCGAAAACCGCGATGGATTTCTACCACGCTATCGCTCGCGACGATCACGAGACCGTCGGCAAAATCATCGATGACTTCTTCCTGCCGTACCTGGACATCCGTAACCGCAAAGCCGGTTACGCGGTGAGCATCGTTAAGGCGGGGGCAAAAATCGCCGGCTATGACGCAGGTCCGGTGCGTGCGCCGCTGACCGATCTGACCCGCGAAGAGTACGAGATGCTCGCCGCCCTGATCGACAAGCAAGGCGCGCAATAACAACCGTCCAGATAAGGCCGCTGAGCAATCAGCGGCTTTTTGCGTGAGGAGAACAACTCGTGGCAGATGCAAAGCGTTTTGATAACTACATCAACGGCGAATGGGTTGCCGGTGGCGATTACTCCGCCAACATCAACCCGTCGGAGTTGAGCGACACCATCGGCGATTACGCCAAGGCTGACCTGGCGCAAGTCAACGCGGCCATCGATGCAGCCCGCGCCGCGTTCCCGGCCTGGTCCACTTCCGGCATCCAGGCGCGTCACGACTCGCTGGATAAAGTCGGCACCGAAATCCTCGCCCGTCGCGAAGAGCTCGGCACCCTGCTGGCCCGTGAAGAGGGCAAGACCCTGCCGGAAGCCATCGGCGAAGTGACCCGCGCCGGTAACATCTTCAAGTTCTTCGCCGGTGAGTGCCTGCGTCTGTCCGGCGACTACCTGCCGTCGGTACGTCCGGGCGTCAACGTTGAAGTGACGCGCGAAGCGCTGGGCGTGGTCGGTCTGATCACCCCGTGGAACTTCCCGATCGCCATTCCTTCGTGGAAAATTGCCCCGGCCCTGGCCTATGGCAACTGCGTGGTGTTGAAGCCGGCTGACCTGGTACCGGGCTGCGCCTGGGCCCTGGCCGAAATTATCTCCCGCGCCGGTTTCCCGGCTGGCGTGTTCAACCTGGTGATGGGCAGTGGCCGTGTGGTCGGTGAAGCCCTGGTCAACAGCCCGAAAGTCGACGGCATCAGCTTCACCGGTTCGGTGGGCGTGGGTCGTCAGATCGCCGTCAGCTGCGTGTCGCGCCAGGCCAAAGTGCAACTGGAAATGGGCGGTAAAAACCCGCAGATCATTCTCGACGACGCCGACCTCAAGCAAGCGGTCGAGCTGTCGGTACAGAGCGCGTTCTACTCCACCGGCCAACGTTGCACTGCATCGAGCCGCTTCATCGTCACCGCCGGCATTCACGACAAGTTCGTTGAAGCCGTGGCTGAGCGCATGAAGTCGATCAAAGTCGGCCACGCCCTGAAAGCCGGTACCGACATCGGTCCAGTGGTGTCCCAGGCACAGCTTGAGCAAGACTTGAAGTACATCGACATCGGCCAGTCCGAAGGTGCACGTCTGGTCAGCGGCGGCAACGTCGTGACCTGCGACACCGAAGGCTACTACCTGGCGCCAACGCTGTTTACTGACAGCGAAGCCGCCATGCGTATCAGCCGTGAAGAGATCTTCGGCCCGGTGGCTAACGTAGTTCGCGTGGCGGATTACGAAGCGGCCCTGGCGATGGCCAACGACACCGAATTCGGTCTGTCGGCGGGCATTGCCACCACGTCCTTGAAGTACGCCAACCACTTCAAGCGTCATTCCCAGGCCGGGATGGTGATGGTCAACCTGCCCACCGCCGGGGTGGATTACCACGTTCCGTTCGGTGGCCGTAAAGGTTCGTCCTACGGCTCGCGCGAGCAAGGCCGTTACGCCCAAGAGTTCTACACCGTGGTGAAGACCTCCTACATCGGCTCGTAACCCGCTGCACCCGCGCGGGGCTTCTGCCTGAGGCCTTGCGCGGCACATCACTCAAGAATGTTTTACCCGCATAAAAATAATCAGTGGGAGTACATCTACATGCAATCGACCGAGAAGCCGACTCACGTCCGCTATTTGATCCTGCTTATGCTTTTCCTTGTGACCACGATCAACTACGCCGATCGTGCGACCATCGCTATCGCGGGCTCCAGCCTGCAAAAAGACCTCGGCATCGACGCCGTCACCCTCGGCTATATCTTCTCGGCATTCGGCTGGGCCTACGTGGCCGGGCAGATTCCTGGTGGTTGGCTGCTGGACCGTTTCGGTTCGAAAAAAATCTATGCCCTGAGCATTTTCACCTGGTCGCTGTTCACCGTGCTGCAAGGCTGGGTCGGCGAATTCGGCATGTCCACTGCCGTGGTCGCGCTGTTCATGCTGCGCTTCCTGGTGGGCCTGGCTGAAGCCCCTTCCTTCCCGGGTAACGCGCGCATTGTGGCAGCCTGGTTCCCGACGGCGGAGCGCGGTACGGCTTCGGCGATCTTCAACTCGGCGCAATACTTCGCCACCGTGCTGTTCGCACCGTTGATGGGCTGGATCGTGTACTCCTTCGGTTGGGAGCACGTGTTCATCGTCATGGGCCTGATCGGCATCGTGTTCTCGGGCATCTGGCTGAAAGTGATCTACAGCCCGCGTGAACACCCGATGATCAACAAGGCCGAGTTCGACCACATCGCTGCCAACGGCGGCATGGTCGACATGGACCAGGACCGCGGCAAGCGCAGCAAGGGCGATGGCCCGAAGTGGGACTACATCCGCCAGTTGCTGACCAACCGCATGATGCTCGGCGTTTATCTGGGCCAATACTGCATCAACGGCATCACCTACTTCTTCCTGACCTGGTTCCCGGTGTACCTGGTGCAGGATCGTGGGATGACCATCCTCAAGGCGGGTTTCATTGCCTCGCTGCCGGCGATCTGCGGCTTTATCGGTGGTGTGCTGGGCGGGGTGATTTCCGACTACCTGCTGCGCAAGGGCCACTCGCTGACCTTCGCTCGCAAGGCGCCGATCATTGCCGGCCTGCTGGTCTCCAGTAGCATCGTGGCGTGCAACTACGTCGACGTGGAATGGATGGTCGTCGGCTTCATGGCACTGGCCTTCTTCGGCAAGGGCGTGGGCGCATTGGGCTGGGCCGTGGTGTCCGACACTTCGCCTAAGCAGATTGCCGGTTTGAGCGGCGGCCTGTTCAACACTTTCGGTAACCTGGCGTCGATCACCACCCCGATCGTCATCGGCTACATCATCAGCACCACCGGTTCGTTCAAGTGGGCGTTGGTGTTTGTTGGTTGCAACGCGCTGGTTGCGGTGTTCAGCTACCTGGTCATTGTCGGTCCGATCAAACGTGTGGTGCTCAAAGAGCCACCTACCAGCGGCCCTGAACTGACCAACAAATTGTCCCAAGCACATTCCTGAGAGGCGGCGTCATGCAGTTGATTGAACATTCCGACTCGCCGCGCTACATCCGTTTGCACGAGCGTGACAACGTGGTGATCGTGGTCAACGACCAGGGCGTACCGGCCGGGACTGAATTCCCGGACGGCCTGGTGACCGTGGATTTCGTACCGCAAAGCCACAAGGTCACCCTGGAAGACATTCCCGAAGGTGGTCAGGTGATCCGTTACGGCCAGACCATTGGTTACGCCTTGCAGCCGATTCCCCGTGGCAGCTGGGTCAAGGAAGATCAACTGCGTATGCCGACCGCGCCCCCGCTGGACAGCTTGCCGCTGTCCACCGAGGTCCCGGCCACGCAAGCACCGCTGGACGGCTACACCTTCGAGGGTTATCGCAACGCCGACGGCACTGTCGGCACGCGTAACATCCTCGGCATCACCACCACGGTGCAGTGCGTCACCGGTGTGCTGGACCATGCGGTCAAGCGCATCAAGGACGAGTTGCTGCCCAAGTATCCGCACGTCGATGACGTGGTGGCCCTGACCCACAGCTACGGCTGCGGCGTGGCCATCACCGCCACCGACGCCTACATTCCGATCCGCACCGTGCGCAACCTGGCGCGCAACCCGAACCTGGGTGGCGAAGCGCTGGTGATCAGCCTCGGCTGCGAGAAATTGCAGGCCGGGCAGGTGATGCACGAGAACGACAGCTCCGTCGATCTCAGCGATCCGTGGCTGTACCGCTTGCAGGATTCCAGCCACGGTTTCACCGAGATGATCGAGCAGATCATGGAGCTGGCCGAAGTGCGCCTGAAGAAACTCGATCAGCGTCGTCGCGAGACGGTGCCGGCCTCGGAGTTGATTCTGGGCATGCAGTGCG
This sequence comes from Pseudomonas rhizozeae, assembly GCF_031583775.1. Classification (NCBI taxonomy): domain Bacteria; kingdom Pseudomonadati; phylum Pseudomonadota; class Gammaproteobacteria; order Pseudomonadales; family Pseudomonadaceae; genus Pseudomonas; species Pseudomonas rhizozeae. The sequence goes on along the minus strand of NZ_JAVLSB010000007.1, from coordinate 107,699 downwards.
GCGGCAGCGATGCGTTTTCCGGGATCACCGCCAACCCGGCGCTCGGTTACGCTTCGGACCTGCTGCTGCGCGCCGGGGCGACGGTGATGTTTTCCGAAGTCACCGAAGTGCGCGACGCGATCTACTTGCTGACCTCCCGTGCCGAATCCGAAGCGGTCGCCCAGGAACTGGTGCGCGAGATGGACTGGTACGACCGTTACCTGGCCAAGGGCGAAGCGGACCGCAGCGCCAACACCACACCGGGCAACAAGAAGGGCGGGTTGTCGAACATTGTCGAGAAGTCCCTGGGCTCGATCGTCAAGTCCGGCAGCAGCGCGATCAATGGGGTGCTTGGCCCTGGCGAGCGAGTTAACCAGAAAGGCCTGATCTTCTGCGCCACACCGGCCAGTGATTTTGTCTGCGGTACCTTGCAACTGGCGGCGGGGATGAACCTGCACGTGTTCACCACCGGACGTGGTACGCCTTACGGCTTGGCCATGGCGCCGGTGGTGAAGGTTTCCACCCGCACCGAACTGGCCCAGCGCTGGCCCGACCTGATCGACATCGACGCCGGGCGCATCGCTACCGGACGCGCGACCATCGAAGACCTCGGCTGGGAGTTGTTCCACTACTACCTGGACGTGGCCAGCGGCAAGAAACAGACCTGGTCCGAGCATCACAAGCTGCACAACGACATCACCTTGTTCAACCCGGCGCCGATTACCTGAGACCGCGTCGTCTGCATCGCTGGCAAGCCAGCTCCCACAGGGACCTTCTTTGTTGTCGAAACGGCGTGAACACTGAAGATCTTGTGAGAGCTGGCAAGCCAGCTCTCACAATGACCTTCTTTGTTGTCGAAATGGCGTGAACACTGAAGATCTGTGGGAACTGGCAAGCCAGCTGCCATAGGTACCTTCTTTGTTGTCGAAATGGTTCGAACACTGAGAATTCCTGTGGGAGCTGGCTTGCCAGCGATGGCGGTCTACCAGACGCCGGAGTGCTTAGTGGCTTATCATTAGCCCCCTAACGACACCCACCCAAGGTTGCCCCCGGCATGCTGGCTATTTTCTTCGAAACCCTGACCATCACCGCGCCGGTTTTTGCGATGCTGTTTCTTGGTGTGCTGCTCAAGCGCATCAACTGGATCAACGATAACTTCATTCATACCGCGTCGGCCCTGGTGTTCAACGTCACCATGCCGGCGTTGCTGTTTCTGGGCATCCTGCATGCCGACCTGCACGCGGCGTTTCAGCCGGCGTTGCTGATCTATTTCTCGGTTGCGACCCTGGTGAGCTTCGTCGGTGCCTGGGGCTGGGCGATCTGGAAGTGCCCGCGCGAAGATCGCGGCATTTACACCCAAGGCGCGTTTCGCGGCAACAACGGGGTGATCGGCCTGGCGCTGGCGGCCAGCATGTACGGCGACTACGGGATTTCCCTGGGTTCGATTCTCGCGGCGCTGGTGATCCTGTTTTACAACACGCTCTCGACCATCGTGCTGGCGGTGTACAGCCCGGTGATCAAGTCCGACCCCTGGAGCATCTGCAAAAGCGTGGTCAGCAACCCGCTGATCATCAGCGTGTTTGCCGCCGCGCCATTCGCTTATTTCAAGATTGGCTTGCCGAACTGGCTGGAGACTTCCGGCCAGTACCTGGCGCAAATGACCTTGCCGCTGGCGCTGATGTGCATCGGCGGTACGTTGTCGCTGGTGGCGCTGCGCAAGAGCGGCAGCATGGCCCTGAGTTCGAGCCTGGTGAAGATGGTCGGCCTGCCAGTGGTGGCCACTGCCGGTGCCTGGGTGCTGGGCTTTCGCGGGCCGGAGTTGGGGATTCTGTTCCTGTACTTCGGCGCCCCGACCGCCGCCGCCAGTTTCGTCATGGCGCGCCAGGCCGAAGGCAACCATGAACTGGCGGCGGCGATCATCGTCATCACCACCCTGATGGCGGCGATCACCACCAATATCGGGATCTTTGTGTTGCAGTGGGGTGGCTGGATCTGATGTGAGAGGTCCAGTTAAATGCCTGTGGCAGCGAGTCTGCTCGCGAAGACGGACTTACGCTCACTCAGGCTTTTGATAGGTATCGATCACTTCCTGTGCCGCACGAAACGCATCGATCGCCGCCGGCACCCCGGCATACACCGCGCAATGCAACAGCGCTTCGCGAATCTCTTCCACGGTACAACCGTTGTTCAGCGCGCCGCGCACGTGGCCTTTCAATTCCTGCGGACACTTCAGCGCGGTCAGCGCGGCGAGGGTGATCAGACTGCGGGTTTTCAGCGGCAAACCTTCGCGGTTCCACACGCTGCCCCAGGCGTGCTCGTTGACAAAATCCTGCAGCGGCTGCGAAAACTCCGTGGCATTGCCCAGCGCCCGGTCGACGAACACGTCGCCCATCACTTGCCGACGAACTTCAACCCCAGGCTTTTTATCGGTGGTCATGGCGATTCCCTCTTGTGGTGTTGGCGGCGCCAGGCGCGCAGTGACGTGAACAACAGAAACGCCACCAATGCCGGCAGAATGTAAAACAGCATCCAGTGTTCCAGCTTCCCGGCCAGCGGCATGCCAGTGGTGAACGACACCACGTGCAGCCCATACGCCAGGTACAAACCGAGAAACAGTAAGCCTTCGGCGCGGGTCACGCGGTAGCCGGAATAGAACACCGGCAGGCACAGCAGGGCGACGCCGAGCATCACCGGCAAGTCGAAATCCAGGGCATTCGGCGACACGGACAGCGGTGACGGTGCCACCAGCGCGGTCAGCCCCAGCACGCCGAGCAGGTTGAACAGGTTGCTGCCGATCACGTTACCCACGGCAATTTCGCGTTGGCCACGCAGGGCGGCGATCAGCGAAGTGGCGAGTTCTGGCAGCGAGGTGCTGACGGCAATAATCGTCAGGCCGATGATCCGTTCCGACAGGCCGAGGTCCGCCGCCACCGCCACGGCCGCCCCCACCAGCAGATGCCCGGCATACACCAGCATCGCCAGCCCGGCGACGATCAGCAGCAGGCTGCTCAGCCACGGCGCTTTGCTCGTCACCGGCGGATGGGCCTGTGGCCGCGCCGAGTGCCGCGACTGGCGCAGCAGCAAGCCGAGGTAAAGCACCAGCGCCGACAGCAGGATCACGCCATCGAGCGGCGTGAATTCCTCGTTCCAGGCCAGCACGAACACCAGCAGGCTGGCGCCGATCATCAGTGGAATGTCGAGGCGCACCACTTGCCGCGAGACCCGCAGCGGAATGATCAGCGCCGACAGGCCAAGGGTGACGAGGATGTTGAAGATGCTGCTACCGATCACGCTGCCCACGGCGATGTCGGTGTTCTGCGCCAGGGTGGCTTGCAGGCTGACGGCCATTTGCGGCGCGCTGCTGCCGAGGGCGACGATGGTCAGGCCGATGATCAACGGCCGCACATGCAGGCGTGCGGCCAGGCGCACGGCGGCGCGCACCATCAATTCGGCGCCGACAATCAGCAAGAGCAAGCCTCCGAGCAACTCGATCACGTTGATCAGCGGCAAATCAGTCAGTCCGAAAATGGCCGGGCTCCGTCTATCAATCGTCGAGGGCTTGCACGCGCACCCGCGCAGTGCCGCTTCTGAGCATACCCAGTTGTTCGGCGGCCTCGTGTGAAACATCGATCAGCCGGCCGCGAGTGTGCGGGCCGCGATCATTGATGCGTACCACGCAGGATTTGTCGTTGCTCAGATTGGTGATCTTGACCCGTGTGCCGAAGGGCAACTGGCGATGCGCGGCGGTCAGGGCATTCTTGTTGAACGGCTCACCGCTGGCGGTGCGTTTGCCGTGGTGCCGGGCACCGTAATAAGAGGCGACGCCGCTCTGGTTGTAACCGTGCGGGTCGATGACGTCATTGCTGGCGCAACCGGCCAGCAGGGTGAGCAGGGCGCAGGCGCCGAGCAGATGTTTCATTGGAATGAGTTCCCGAACCAGTGAACCCCCTGTGGCGAGGGAGCTTGCTCCCGCTGGACTGCGCAGCAGTCCCAAAACCTGAACACCCGCTGTGCCGGATGCAAACCGGATTCAGGAGTCGGGGCCGCTTCGCGACCCAGCGGGAGCAAGCTCCCTCGCCACAAAAGCTTGCTCTCGCGAATGTTGGGGCCAGCGGTTGGCACAGACCCCATCACCCTTAACCCTCGAGCTTGCTTTTCAGCAGTTCATTGACCTGCTGCGGGTTGGCTTTGCCTTTGGAGGCTTTCATGGCCTGGCCGACAAAGAAGCCGAACATCTTGCCGCGTTTGGCTTCGTCAGCCGCGCGGTACTGTTCGACCTGTTCGGCATTGGCCGCGAGCATTTCGTCGAGCACCGCCGAGATGGCGCCGCTGTCGGTCACTTGCTTGAGGCCGCGCTTGTCGATGATCTCGTCGGCATTGCCTTCGCCGTTGGCCATGGCTTCGAACACCACTTTGGCGATCTTGCCGGAGATGGTGTTGTCCTTGATGCGCAGCAGCATGCCGCCCAGTTGCTCGGCGGACACTGGCGATTCGTCGATGTCGACGCCCTGCTTGTTCAGCAGGCTGCCCAACTCGACCATCACCCAGTTGGCGGCGAGTTTGGCGTCGCCGCTGATGCTCACCACTTGCTCGAAGTAATCCGCTTGCTCACGGCTGGTGGCCAGCACGCTGGCGTCATACACCGAGAGGCCGAACTGCTCCTGGAAGCGCTCGCGTTTCTGCGGTGGCAATTCCGGCAGGGTGGCGCGCACCTCATCGAGGAAGCTGTTTTCGATGACCACCGGCAGCAGGTCCGGATCGGGGAAGTAACGGTAGTCGTTGGCTTCCTCTTTGCTGCGCATCGGCCGGGTTTCGTCTTTGTTCGGGTCATACAGGCGGGTTTGCTGGATGACCTTGCCGCCGTCTTCGATCAGCTCGATCTGGCGCTGGATTTCGCTGTTGATCGCCTTCTCAATGAAGCGGAACGAGTTGACGTTCTTGATCTCGCAGCGGGTGCCGAACTCGACCTGGCCCTTCGGCCGGATCGACACGTTGCAGTCGCAACGCAGCGAACCTTCGGCCATGTTGCCGTCGCAGATGCCCAGGTAGCGCACCAATGCGTGCATCGCCTTGACGTAGGCGACGGCTTCCTTGGCGCTGCGCATGTCCGGCTCGGAAACGATTTCCAGCAGCGGCGTACCGGCACGGTTCAGGTCGATGCCGCTGGCGCCGTTGAATTCTTCATGCAGGCTCTTGCCGGCGTCTTCTTCCAGGTGCGCACGGGTGATGCCGACGCGTTTGACCGTGCCGTCTTCCAAGGCGATGTCCAGGTGGCCCTTGCCGACGATCGGCAATTCCATCTGGCTGATCTGGTAGCCCTTCGGCAGGTCCGGGTAGAAGTAGTTTTTACGGGCGAACACGTTGTGCTGACCGATTTCGGCGTCAATCGCCAGGCCGAACATCACCGCCATGCGCACCGCTTCCTGGTTCAGCACCGGCAGTACGCCGGGCATGCCGAGGTCAACCAGGCTGGCCTGGGTGTTGGGCTCGGAACCAAAAGTGGTCGAGCTACCGGAAAAGATTTTCGACCGGGTGGTGAGCTGGGTGTGAATCTCCAGCCCGATCACGACTTCCCATTGCATGTGTGTCTCCTCAGAAGCCGGTTGGGGTGCGGGTGTGCCAGTCAGTGTTCAACTGATACTGGTGGGCAACGTTCAACAGGCGGCCTTCCTGGAAATACGGCGCGAGCAGTTGCACGCCCACCGGCAGGCCGTCGACAAAACCGGCCGGCATCGACAGGCCCGGCAGGCCTGCGAGGTTGGCGGTGATGGTGTAGACGTCTTCCAGGTACGCGGCGACCGGGTCGCTGTTCTTGGCGCCGAGTTTCCAGGCCGGGTTCGGCGTGGTAGGGCCGAGGATGATGTCGACCTCATTGAAGGCGGCCATGAAGTCGTTCTTGATCAGACGACGAATCTTCTGCGCCTTCAGGTAGTAGGCGTCGTAGTAACCGGCCGACAGCGCGTAGGCGCCGACCATGATCCGGCGCTGCACTTCCGGGCCGAACCCTTCACCACGGGAGCGCTTGTACAGGTCGATCAGGTTGACCGGGTTTTCGCAGCGGTAGCCGAAACGCACGCCGTCAAACCGCGACAGGTTGGACGAGGCTTCCGCCGGAGCGATCACGTAGTACGCCGGAATCGCGTGCTGCATGTTCGGCAGGCTGATTTCCTTGACCACGGCGCCGAGCTTTTCCAGCTCTTTGACGCTGTTGTGGATCAGCTCGGCGATGCGCGGGTCGAGGCCGGCGCCGAAGTATTCCTTCGGCACACCGATGCGCAGGCCTTGCAGTGAAGTGCCGAGGCTGGCGCTGTAATCCGGCACCGGTTCGTCGATGCTGGTGGAATCATTCGGGTCGAACCCGGCCATGCCTTGCAGCAGGATCGCGCAATCTTCGGCGGTGCGCGCCAATGGGCCGCCCTGGTCGAGGCTGGAAGCGTAGGCGATCATGCCCCAGCGCGAGACGCGGCCGTAAGTCGGTTTCAGACCGGTGAGGTTGGTCAGTGCTGCCGGTTGGCGAATCGAGCCGCCGGTGTCAGTGCCGGTTGCCGCTGGCAGCAGGCGCGCGGCCACGGCCGCAGCGGAACCGCCGGACGAACCGCCAGGCACATGTTCCAGGTTCCACGGGTTTTTTACCGCGCCGTAGTAGCTCGACTCGTTGGCCGAACCCATGGCGAATTCGTCCATGTTGGTCTTGCCCAGGGTCACCGCGCCGGCGGCGGCCAGTTTGGCAACCACGGTGGCGTCGTACGGGGCCTTGAAGTTGTCGAGCATTTTCGAACCGCAACTGGTGCGGATGCCCTGTGTGCAGAACAGGTCTTTGTGGGCAATCGGCGCGCCGAGCAGGGCGCCGCTCTCACCGTTGGCCCGGCGCACGTCAGCGGCTTTGGCCTGCTGCAGCGCGAGCTCTTCGGTGAGGCTGATGAAGCTGTTGAGCTGTGGATCGAGCTGGGCGATACGCGCCAGCAGGACTTTGGTCAGCTCTTCGGAGGAAAACTTTTTATCGGCGAGTCCGCGGGCGATCTCAGCCAGAGTCAATTGATGCATTGCAGGCTCTTTCCCTTTAGTCGATGACTTTCGGAACCAGGTACAGGCCGTTTTCGACCGCTGGTGCGATGGATTGATAGGCCTCGCGATGATTGGATTCGGTCACGACGTCGGCACGCAGGCGTTGACTGGCTTCCAGTGGATGCGCCAGCGGCTCGATGCCGTCGGTATTGACCGCTTGCATTTCGTCGACCAGCCCGAGAATGCTGTTCAGGGCCGAAGTGATGTGTGGAAGATCGGCATCATCCAGGCCCAGACAGGCCAGGTGAGCGATTTTTTCCACGTCGGAGCGTTCAAGCGCCATGGGAATCTCCAGTGGAAAACAGAACGGACGGCGTCCGTGTGTTAGATTGTCGGAACACTACCGCATTTCTACGGTCTTACGGCCGCGATTGTGGGGGTTGGTGCACAGAAAAGCGGCCAATTTAACATATTGGCGCCTTGCCCAAAATCCCTGTCGTTGTTAGAGTTTGCCGCACTTTTTTACCCACGCGTTGCCTAGGGTCCCTTTCCCATGTTCAAGAAACTGCGTGGCATGTTTTCCAGCGATCTTTCCATTGACCTGGGCACTGCCAACACCCTTATTTACGTGCGCGAGCGCGGTATCGTCCTGAATGAGCCATCGGTTGTGGCCATTCGCACCCACGGTAATCAGAAAAGTGTCGTGGCTGTCGGCACCGAAGCCAAGCGCATGCTCGGCCGTACGCCGGGCAACATCGCCGCCATCCGTCCGATGAAAGACGGCGTGATCGCCGACTTCAGCGTCTGCGAAAAGATGCTGCAATACTTTATTAACAAAGTTCACGAAAACAGTTTTCTGCAGCCCAGCCCTCGTGTGCTGATCTGCGTTCCATGCAAATCCACCCAGGTGGAGCGTCGTGCCATCCGTGAATCGGCCCTCGGTGCCGGTGCCCGCGAAGTGTTCCTGATCGAAGAGCCAATGGCGGCTGCGATCGGTGCCGGCCTGCCGGTTGAAGAAGCCCGCGGTTCGATGGTGGTGGATATCGGTGGCGGGACCACTGAAATCGCCCTGATCTCCCTGAACGGTGTGGTCTACGCCGAATCCGTGCGGGTTGGTGGCGACCGCTTCGACGAAGCGATCATCACCTACGTGCGCCGCAACTACGGCAGCCTGATCGGCGAATCCACCGCCGAGCGCATCAAGCAGGAAATCGGCACCGCCTACCCGGGCGGCGAAGTTCGCGAAGTCGACGTTCGCGGCCGCAACCTGGCTGAAGGCGTTCCACGCGCATTCACCCTGAACTCCAATGAAGTCCTGGAGGCTCTGCAAGAGTCCCTGGCGACCATCGTTCAGGCTGTAAAAAGTGCCCTGGAGCAATCGCCGCCGGAACTGGCGTCCGATATCGCCGAGCGTGGCCTGGTGCTGACCGGTGGTGGCGCCTTGCTGCGTGACCTCGACAAGTTGCTGGCCCAGGAAACCGGTCTGCCGGTGATCGTTGCCGAAGATCCGCTGACTTGCGTTGCTCGCGGCGGTGGCCGTGCATTGGAAATGATGGATAAGCACACCATGGATCTGCTCTCCAGCGAGTGATTTCGCTGAAAGCCTCTATGCTGTTCCGCTCACAGGCAGCACTTTGCAGTGCTGCCTGTTGGCGTTTATCTTCTGTCAGTCTGCATCCAGGCCGGTTTGATGCCGTATGAATAAAGAGAACATTTGCCTGGGAGGAGCGGCTTATTAAACCGCTTTTCGCCAAGGGCCCCTCATTGGGCGTGCGCTTTTTGGTGCTGGCCGTGCTATCGGTTGCGCTGATGGTGGTCGATGCTCGCTTCGACGTGCTCAAGCCTGCGCGCAGTCAAATGTCGCTGGTGTTGATGGACGCCTACTGGATCACTGATTTGCCCGAACGCCTGTGGCGCGGGGTCAGCAGCCAGTTCGGCAGCCGCACCGAGTTGGTCGCCGAAAACGAAAAACTCAAGACGGAAAACCTGCTGTTGCAGGGGCGCCTGCAAAAGCTCGCGGCCCTGACCGAGCAGAACGTTCGCCTGCGCGAGTTGCTCAACTCCTCGGCACTGGTCAATGAAAAAGTCGAAGTCGCCGAGTTAATCGGTGTCGACCCCAACCCCTTTACCCATCGCATCATCATCAATAAAGGGGAGCGCGACGGCGTGGTCCTCGGTCAGCCGGTGCTCGATGCCCGCGGCCTGATGGGCCAAGTGGTCGAACTGATGCCGTACACCTCGCGCGTGCTGTTGCTCACCGACACGACCCACAGCATTCCGGTGCAAGTGAACCGTAACGGCTTGCGGGCGATTGCCAGCGGCACCGGCAACCCGGAGCGTCTTGAACTGCGGCACGTGGCGGATACTGCTGACATCAAGGAAGGCGATTTACTGGTCAGTTCTGGGCTTGGCCAGCGCTTCCCGGCCGGTTATCCGGTGGCCACGGTGAAGGAAGTGATCCACGATTCCGGCCAGCCATTCGCCATCGTGCGTGCCGTGCCCACCGCCGCGCTCAATCGCAGCCGCTACATGCTGTTAGTGTTCAGCGATGGCCGCACCCCGGAGGAGCGCGCCAACGAGGCGGCGCAAGCCCAAGATGCCGAACAGCACGCCGCCGGCGCTGCGGTGGTGCCGGCCACGGTGCCAAAACCCGCGACAACCACACCCGCGACCGCCGCTCCCACAACGCCTGCCGCAACCCCGGCCGCGCCAGCGACTCCAGCCAAGCCGACCACGCCGGTCAAGCCTGCCCAAGCGACCCCGGTGAAACCCGCGGCATCCACGGCTCCGGCGGTCAAACCCGCGGCGACCAAGCCACCCGCCGCCGCGCCGGCCGCCACCCCGCGAGGCAGAGAATAATGCCCAGCACCCGCTCTCGAAACGGCTGGATCATCTGGCTGACATTCCTCATCGCCCTGCTGCTCAGCGTAGTGCCGTTCCCGCACGTGGAAATCCTGCGACCGATGTTCCTCGCGCTGCCGCTGGCGTTCTGGGCGCTGGAAATGCCCAACAAGGTCGGCATGCTCACCGCCTGGTGCCTGGGTCTGGCCGAAGACATTCTGTTCGGCACGTTGCTGGGGCATAACGCGCTGATCCTGACCTTGATTACCTTCCTGATCCTGTCGCTGCAGCAACGCCTGCGGATGTTCCCGATGTGGCAGCAGAGCCTGGTGATCCTGGTGATTTTCGGTCTCGCGCAGTTGCTGCAATTGTGGCTCAGTGCCCTGACCGGCAATCGCCAGACCCTGGCGGTGCTGTTGCCAGCGCTGATCAGCGCCTTGCTCTGGCCTTGGGTCAGTTTCGGATTGCGTGGGTTGAGTCGCCGCTACAAAATCAATTGATTCGGTCAGGCATGCGCCCGTACCTCGACAGGGAGATGTCTGGAATGAAATCGCTTTACCTCGCCTCCGGTTCGCCGCGTCGCCGTGAGTTGCTCACGCAGATCGGCGTGCCGTTCACCGCCATCAGCGCGGACATCGACGAAACCCCTCAACCTGATGAAAGCCCTTCGGCCTATGTCGAGCGCCTGGCGCGCGGCAAGGCCGAGGCGGGGCGCTTGCGCGTCAGCAGCGACGAGGCTTTCTGCGTCCTGGGCGCCGACACCGCTGTAGTGCTGGACGGAAAAATTCTCGGCAAACCGCTGGATGAAGCCGAGGCCTGCGCCATGCTTAAGCTGTTGTCCGGGCGCGAGCACGAAGTGCTCACCGCGATTGCCGTGCTCGATGGCCAGCGTTGCGAGTCGCAGGTAGTGCGCAGCCAAGTGCTGTTTCGTCCGATTGCCGATGCCGAGGCCGCTGCCTACTGGGCCAGCGGCGAACCCCGGGACAAGGCCGGCGGCTACGGGATTCAAGGACTGGGCGCAGTGTTCGTGGCCGGGCTGAGCGGCAGCTATTCGGCGGTGGTCGGCCTGCCGCTGTGCGAAACCGCAGAACTGCTCGGCCATTTCGGCATACCCTGTTGGCAAACCCTTAACGCGCGCTGAGCGTCGTACTGACTAAGATGCGGCTATTACCGTGAACATGCCTGAACGAGACCCTGCCATGAGTGAAGAGATTCTGATCAACATCACGCCGATGGAATCCCGCGTGGCGGTGGTCGAAAACGGTGTCCTGCAAGAAGTTCACGTAGAGCGCACCCAGAAGCGCGGGATCGTCGGCAACATCTATAAAGGCAAAGTGGTTCGCGTCCTGCCGGGCATGCAGGCGGCGTTTGTCGACATCGGCCTCGACCGCGCGGCGTTCATCCACGCTTCGGAAATATCCTTGCGCGAAGGCCCGGCGGTGGAAAGCATCAGCGCACTGGTGCACGAAGGCCAGAGCCTGGTGGTGCAAGTCACCAAGGACCCGATCGGTTCCAAGGGCGCGCGCCTGACCACGCAACTGTCGATTCCGTCGCGCTACCTGGTGTACATGCCGCGCACCGCCCATGTCGGTATTTCCCTGAAGATCGAAGACGAAGGCGAGCGCGAGCGTCTCAAGCAGGTGGTCACCGACTGCGTGGCCAAAGAAGGGATCAAGGAAGCGGGCGGCTTCATCCTGCGCACGGCAGCAGAAGGCGCTGGCGCCGACGAGATCCTGATGGACATCCGCTACCTGCGACGGCTGTGGGATCAGATCAACGACCAAATCAAGACCATCAGCGCCCCCAGCGTCATTTATGAAGACCTGGGCCTGGCGTTGCGCACCTTGCGTGACTTGGTCAGCCCGAAGATCGAGAAGATCCGTATCGATTCCCGGGAAACCTTCCAGAAGACCACGCAGTTCGTCGCCGAATTGATGCCGGAAATCGCTGATCGCCTGGAGCACTACCCCGGCGAACGGCCGATCTTCGACCTGTATGGCGTCGAAGATGAAATCCAGAAAGCCCTGGAGCGCAAGGTGCCGCTCAAGTCCGGCGGTTACCTGGTGATCGATCCGGCCGAAGCCATGAGCACCATCGACGTCAACACCGGCGCGTTCGTCGGCCACCGCAACCTCGAAGAAACCATCTTCAAGACCAACCTCGAAGCGGCCACCGCGATTGCCCGGCAACTGCGCCTGCGCAACCTCGGCGGGATCATCATCATCGACTTCATTGACATGGAAGACGAAGAACATCAGCGCCAAGTGCTGCGCACGCTGGAGAAGCAACTGGAGCGTGATCACGCCAAGACCAACATCATCGGCATCACCGAGTTGGGCCTGGTGCAGATGACCCGCAAGCGCACCCGCGAAAGCCTCGAGCAAGTGTTGTGCGAGCCGTGCCACAGTTGCCAGGGCCGGGGCAAGTTGAAGACCCCGGAAACCGTTTGCTACGAAATTTTCCGGGAAATTCTCCGCGAGGCCCGCGCCTATCAGGCCGAGGGCTATCGTGTATTGGCCAACCAGAAAGTCGTCGACCGCTTGCTCGATGAAGAGTCCGGCAACGTAGCGGAGCTGGAAGGGTTCATCGGCCGGACCATTCGTTTTCAGGTCGAAACCATGTATTCGCAGGAACAATACGACGTGGTGCTGCTCTGAAGCGCTGTCGATCATTTTCAGCAAGCAGGCTGGCCTCAGCTTTTTGCCGTTTTTTAGCCCCGGGAGCCACCTGACATGGACCGTTTCACACGCCTTTTGGCCGCACTGACCCGCTGGGGCCTGGGCCTCTGCGCGTTGGTCCTGGTGCTGATGGCGGTGTACGTCAGCCTTGGCCGCGAGTTGGCGCCGGTGGTCGCCGAGTACCGCGCCGAGGTCGAGGCCAAGGCCCAGCAGGCACTGGGCATGCCGTTGCGGATTGGTAGCCTCGAAGGCACCTGGCGTGGCTTTGCGCCCATTGTGCTGGCGCGGGATGTCACCGTGGGCGAGGGCGCCAATAGCGTGCGTCTGGACCATGTACGGGCGGTGCCGGATCTGTGGGCCAGTCTGCTGGCTCGGGAAGTGCGGATCGCGCATCTGGAAGTCAGCGGCCTGAAGATCAATCTCAAGGAGGGCGCCGACGGCCACTGGGCGCTGGAAGGCTTGCCGATCCAGCAGGACCAGCCACTGGACGCGGAGCAGTTGCTGAACAAGATGCAAATGGTCCAGCAACTGTCGGTGCTCGACAGCCAGGTCACTTTGCAACCGCTCGATCAGGCGCCGCTGACCCTGACTTACGTCGGGCTTAACCTCAAGACCGGCGCCAGTCGCCAGCGCCTCGATGCTCGCCTGACCCTGCCGGACGGCCAGCCGGTGGCCATGAGCCTGCGCACCCGCGTCCGCGCCAGCGACTGGAAGAACGGCGCTGCCGAAGCCTACTTGAGCCTGCCGCAAAGCGACTGGTCCCGCTGGCTGCCAGCACGTCTGACCCAGCAGTGGAAACTGTCGCGGATCAAGGCCGGCGGCGAGTTCTGGTTGAACTGGGAGCAGGGCAATGTGCAGAGTGCGGTCGCGCGCTTGCACGCGCCGCAGATCAAAGGCGCCTACGCCGATCGCGAGCCGGTTACCCTGGATAACCTCGCGCTGAATGCCTATTTCCAGCGCAGCAGTCGCGGTTTGAAGGTCTCGTTCGATTCCTTGGCCTTGACCCTCGGCGAAACCCGTTGGGAATCGCACCTGCAACTGGAGCAAAGCATCGCCACCGACAAGGCCGAAGAACGCTGGCACTTGCAGGCCGACCGCCTCGACCTGACGCCGCTCACCCCACTGATCAACGCCCTCGCGCCGCTGCCGGAAGCCCTGGCGACCACCATCGAACGGCTCAAGGTCACCGGGGTGTTGCGCAACGTGCTGGCCGATTACCGGCCGCAAAATACCGGCGATCAAAAGGTCAGCTTCGCCGCCAACCTCGACACCGTCGGCTTCGACGCTTATCACGGCGCGCCGGCGGCACGCAACGTGTCGGGCAGCATCAGCGGCGACCTCGGCCAGGGCGAGTTGCGCATGGACAGCAAGGATTTCGTCCTGCACCTCGACCCGATCTTTGCCAAGCCGTGGCAATACTTGCAAGCCAACGCCCGGCTGACCTGGAAGCTCGACAAGCAAGGCTTCACCCTGATTGCGCCCTACCTGAAAGTGCTGGGCGAAGAAGGCAAGATCGCCGGCGATTTCCTGATCCGCCTGCACTTCGACCACAGCCAGGAAGATTACATGGACTTGCGCGTCGGCCTGGTGGAGGGCGACGGCAAGTACACCGCCAAGTACCTGCCAGAAGTCCTGAGCCCTGCGCTCGACGAATGGCTGCGCACGGCGATCCTCAAAGGCGCAGTGGACCAAGGCTTCTTCCAATATCAGGGCTCGTTGAGCAAGAACGCCGGCGACGCCGACCGCAGCATCAGCCTGTTTTTCAAGGTGCACGACGCCGAACTGGCGTTCCAGCCTGGCTGGCCGCACATCAGTAAGGTCAACGGTGATGTGTTCATCGAAGACAGCGGCGTGCGAATCCTCGCCAGCAAGGGCCAGTTGCTCGACACTCAGGTCAGCAACGTCTACGTCAACATCCCACACGTGCCCACCGGGCAGACCAGCCACATGTTTATCGACGGCGCCTTTGCCGGTGGCCTGGGCGATGGCGTCAAGATTCTCCAGGAGGCGCCGATCGGCACTGCCGAGACCTTCGCTGGTTGGGAAGGCGAGGGCGACTTGCAGGGCAAGATCAAGCTCGATATCCCGCTGGTCAAAGGCGAAGAGCCGAAGATCCAGGTCGACTTCAAAACCGCCAAAGCGCGTTTGAAGCTGGCGGAACCGGCACTTGAGTTGACTCAGCTCAAGGGCGATTTCCGCTTCGACAGCGCCAAGGGCCTGAGCGGGCAGAACATCAGCGCCCGGGCGTTCGACAAACCGGTGACCGCGCAGATTTTCGCCGAGGGCAGCCCCGGCAAACTCAATACCCGAGTGACCGCGTCAGGCCAGGTCGAGGTGAAGAAACTTACCGACTGGCTGAGCGTGACCCAGCCGCTGCCGGTGTCGGGGATCATTCCGTATCAATTGCAGGTCACGCTGAACGGCGCCGACAGCGAGTTGAAGGTCAATTCCAACCTGCAAGGCGTGGCGGTGGATTTGCCGGCACCATTCGGCATGGCCGCCGATGTGGGCCGCGAGTCGTCGTTCCGCATGACGTTGCAAGGGGAAGAAAAACGTTACTGGGTCAACTATGACCAGTTGGCCAACTTCACTTTCGTCGCTCCGCAAAGCGGTTTCGGCGACGGTCGTGGTGAGTTGTTCCTCGGCGTCGGTGAAGCGGAACTGCCCAACAGCAAAGGGCTGCGGGTGCGCGGCGAACTGTCGGAGCTGGATATCGCGCCGTGGAAGGACCTGGTGGATAAATACGTCGGCCAGGACCCGAGTGGCAGTGCCAAGCAACTGCTGAGCAGCGCGGACATCAAGGTCGGCAAGCTCACGGCGATGGGCACCACCCTGGACCAGGCGGCGGTGAAACTCGATCGCAAACCGGTCGCCTGGGGCGTGCAACTCGACAGCCAGCAGGTCAAGGGCAGCGCCAACATCCCCGACGCCAAAGCGGCGCCGATCGCCATCAATTTGCAGTACGTGCGCCTGCCGGCCGCCGACCCGACAGTGCAGGCCGACGAGAATGCTCCGGACCCACTGGCCTCGGTTGATCCGACCAAGATCCCGGCGCTGGATATCACCGTCAATCAACTGTTTCAGGGCGCCGATCTGGTGGGTGGCTGGTCACTGAAAATCCGCCCGACCGCCAAGGGCATCGCCCTGAATGACCTCGACCTCGGCCTCAAGGGCATGCTGCTGCAAGGCAGCGGCACCTGGGAAGGTGCGCCCGGCAGCACCAGCAGTTGGTACAAGGGGCGGATCAGCGGCAAGAACCTCGCCGATGTGCTCAAGGGCTGGGGTTTTGCGCCGAGCGTCACCAGTGAAGATTTCCACATGGACGTCGACGGACGCTGGCCGGGTTCGCCGGCGTGGGTGGCGAGCAAGCGTTTCTCCGGGAGCATCGATGCCTCGTTGAACAAAGGCCAGTTCGTCGAAGTGGAGGGCGGCGCCCAGGCATTGCGGGTGTTCGGTCTGCTCAACTTCAATTCCATCGGCCGCCGCCTGCGTCTGGACTTCTCCGACTTGTTCGGTAAAGGCCTGAGCTACGACCGGGTCAAAGGCCTGCTGGTGGCGAGCAATGGTGTGTACGTGACCCGCGAGCCGATCGTGCTGACCGGGCCGTCGAGTAACCTCGAGCTCAATGGCACCCTGGATCTGGTGGCCGATCAGGTCGACGCCAAGTTGCTGGTGACGTTGCCGGTGACCAATAACCTGCCGATCGCCGCGTTGATCGTCGGGGCCCCGGCCATCGGCGGCGCGTTGTTCCTCATCGACAAGCTGATTGGCGACCGCGTGGCGCGCTTTGCCAGCGTCAACTACACGGTAAAAGGGCCGTGGAAAGAGCCGAAAATCACCTTCGACAAACCTTTTTGAGCACTTTTTTGAAAAAGCGCGCGCCGGCCGCATGGAGTAGCATGGCTGCCAGTGCTTGTGAAAAGCGATTCGGGAGCGCGCCATGTCTTTCGCGGTAATTCAGATGGTCAGCCAGAGCGATGTGCTGGCCAACCTCGCCCAGGCCCGGCGCTTGCTCGAGCGGGCGGCGCAGAGCGGCGCGCGCCTCGCGGTGCTGCCGGAAAACTTCGCCGCCATGGGCCGCCGCGACATCGCCGACATCGGCCGCGCCGAAGCCCAGGGCGAAGGCCCGATCCTGCCGTGGTTGAAACAGACCGCCCGCGACCTCAAGTTATGGATAGTGGCAGGCACTTTGCCGTTGCCGCCGGCAGATCAGCCGACCGCCAAAGTCCACGCCTGCTCATTGTTGGTGGACGAGCACGGCGAGACGGTCGCCCGTTACGACAAATTGCACCTGTTTGATGTGGACGTGGCGGACACGCGCGGTCGCTACCGTGAATCCGATGACTATGCTCATGGCAGTGCTGTGGTGGTGGCGGACACGCCGGTTGGCCGAGTGGGTTTGACGGTGTGCTACGACCTGCGTTTTCCGGAGCTGTACAGCGAATTACGTGCCGCCGGTGCCGAGTTGATCACCGCGCCGTCGGCTTTCACCGCCGTGACCGGTGCCGCGCATTGGGACGTGTTGATTCGCGCACGGGCCATCGAGACCCAGTGCTATGTGCTCGCGGCCGCCCAGGGTGGCGTGCATCCGGGGCCGCGAGAAACCTTCGGGTATGCAGCGATCATCGACCCCTGGGGCCGGGTGGTGGCGCAACAGGATCAAGGCGAGGCCGTGCTGCTGGCCGAACGCGATAGCAGCGAACAGGCGTCCATTCGGGCGCGGATGCCGGTGTCCAGTCACCGGCGCTTTTTCTCGCAGGGCGCGCGGCGACCTGCTTAAGAACGACGAATTTAAGGCGTAAAGCATATGAGCGAGTTGTTGTCCTCAGTCAGTGACCACCTGTTGGCGCCCGGCGGCGTGACGATCGAGAGCCTGCAAAGCGTGCTCGGCGACCTGGCCGGCCCGGGTATTGATGCTGCCGACCTGTATTTCCAGGGGCAGATTTCCGAGTCCTGGGCGCTGGAAGACGGCATCGTCAAGGAAGGCAGCTTCAACCTAGACCAAGGGGTGGGGGTGCGTGCGCAGTCCGGGGAAAAAACCGGGTTTGCCTACAGCAACGCCATCACCCTTGAAGCCCTCGGCGCTGCGGCGCGGGCGGCGCGTTCTATATCCCGCGCCGGGCAGAATGGCAGCGTGCAGGCCTTCAGCACCCAGGACGTGGCGCAGTTGTACGCCCCGGACAACCCGCTGGAAGTGATCAGCCGCGCCGAGAAGGTTGAGTTGCTCAAGCGTATCGACGCCGCCACCCGCGCCCTCGACCCGCGAATTCAGCAAGTCACGGTGAGCATGGCCGGGGTCTGGGAACGGATTCTGGTGGCGTCCACCGACGGCGGCCTGGCGGCGGATGTGCGGCCGCTGGTGCGTCTCAATGTCAGCGTGATCGTTGAGCAGAACGGCCGCCGCGAGCGCGGTGGCCATGGCGGCGGCGGGCGTACCGACTATCGTTATTTCCTCAGCGACGACCGCGCCATGGGCTATGCCCGCGAAGCGCTGCGTCAGGCGCTGGTCAATCTGGAGGCGATTCCGGCGCCGGCCGGTACCCTGCCGGTGGTGCTGGGTTCGGGCTGGTCCGGCGTGCTGCTGCACGAAGCGGTCGGCCATGGCCTGGAAGGTGATTTCAACCGCAAGGGCAGTTCGGCCTACAGCGGACGCATGGGCGAAATGGTTGCGTCGAAGCTGTGCACCATCGTCGATGACGGCACCCTGGCCGGTCGTCGTGGTTCCCTCAGCGTCGACGACGAAGGCACACCGACCGAGTGCACCACGCTCATCGAAAACGGCGTGCTCAAGGGCTACATGCAGGACAAGCTCAATGCCCGGTTGATGGGCGTGGCGCGCACCGGTAACGGTCGCCGCGAATCCTACGCGCACTTGCCGATGCCGCGCATGACCAACACCTACATGCTGGGTGGCGAAAGCGATCCGGCGGAAATCATTGCCTCGGTGAAGAAGGGCATCTACTGCGCGAACCTCGGTGGCGGCCAGGTTGACATTACCAGCGGCAAATTTGTGTTCTCCACCAGCGAAGCCTATTTGATCGAGGACGGCAAAATCACCGCGCCGGTCAAAGGCGCAACGTTGATCGGCAACGGCCCGGAAGCCATGAGTAAGGTGTCGATGGTCGGTAACGATCTGGCGCTGGACAGCGGCGTGGGGACCTGTGGCAAGGATGGACAGTCGGTGCCAGTGGGCGTAGGCCAGCCGACGCTGAAAATCGACGCGATCACCGTGGGTGGCACGGGCGCGTAAAGAAGGGAGCGACGGGTGGGCTGCGTGGCAACCCACCCCGGTCGAGGATCAGCGCAGGCCGCGTTGAGTCTCGTCCAGCTCGCGAATGTACTTGAAGATTTTGCGGCTCGAGGCCGGCGGCTTGTTGGTCGCCACTTCGTGCTGGGCCTGACGGATCAGGGAGCGCAATTGTTGGCGATCGGCCTCGGGGTACTCGATGAAGAACTTTTCCAGGACGCCATCGTCGCCCGCGATCAAGCGATCGCGCCAGCGTTCCAGGCCGTGGAAACGTTCGTTGTACTGCCGGGTGGAGGCATCGAGTTGATCGAGCAGAGTCAGAATCGCGTCAGTGTCCTGGTCGCGCATCAGTTTGCCGATAAACATCAGGTGCCGTTTACGCGCGATGTTCGCGCTGTGCTTCGGCGCATCGCCCAGAGCCCGGCGCAAGGCGTCGGTCAAGGGCAGTTTTGCCAGCAAGTCAGGCTTGAGTGTGGTCAGTCGCTCGCCAAGGTCAACCAGAGCATGCAGCTCGCGTTTGACCTGGGATTTGCTTTTTTCTCCCGTATCGAGGGAGTCGTCGTAAGAATCAACCATGGTGGCCGTCCGCAAAGAAACGCCGCCATGATAACCAGTCGGGGGCCGCTTGTCCGGCCCGGTCGCTCACAGGCCTTAGCCGAAAGCAGAATTTGAGTGGAGAACAGCATGAGTGCAGTTGAAAGCGTCGGCCCACAAGCGTTGCCGGCACTGCAAGAGCAAGTCGAGCAGATCATCGCCGAAGCCAAGCGCCAGGGTGCCAGTGCCTGTGAAGTCGCGGTGTCCCTGGAGCAGGGCTTGTCGACATCGGTGCGCCAGCGGGAAGTGGAAACCGTGGAGTTCAACCGCGACCAGGGCTTCGGCATCACCCTGTATGTTGGCCAGCGCAAGGGCTCGGCCAGCACTTCCGCCAGTGGTCCGGACGCGATTCGCGAGACCGTCGCCGCCGCGCTGGCGATCGCCAAGCACACCTCTGAAGACGAAGCCTCGGGCCTGGCGGATGCGGCGTTGATGGCTCGCGATCTGCAGGATTTCGACCTGTTCCATGAGTGGGACATCACCCCTGAGCAAGCCATCGAACAAGCGCTGGCCTGTGAAGCGGCGGCTTTCGACGCCGACAGCCGGATCAAGAACGCTGACGGCACCACGCTGAGCACCCACCAGGGTTGCCGCGTGTATGGCAACAGCCACGGTTTTGTCGGCGGCTATGCGTCGACCCGGCACAGTCTGAGTTGCGTGATGATCGCCGAGGCCGACGGCCAGATGCAGCGCGATTACTGGTATGACGTGAACCGCATTGGCACCTTGCTGGCCGACCCGGCGAGCATCGGCCAGCGCGCCGCGCAACGGGCTGCGAGCCGCCTCGGTGCGCGCCCGGTGCCGACCTGCGAAGTGCCGGTGCTGTTTTCCGCGGAACTGGCGGGCGGGTTGTTTGGCAGCTTTCTGTCGGCGATCTCCGGCGGCAATCTTTATCGCAAATCGTCGTTCCTCGAAGGCGCGCTGGGGCAGAAGCTGTTCCCGGAATGGCTGACCCTCGACGAGCGGCCGCACCTGATGCGCGCCATGGGCAGCTCGGCGTTCGACGGTGATGGCCTGGCGACCTACGCCAAACCATTCGTCGAAAACGGCGAGTTGGTCTCCTACATTCTCGGCACCTATTCCGGCCGTAAACTCGGTATGCCAAGTACCGCGAACGCCGGTGGTGTGCACAACCTGTTCGTCACCCATGGCGACGAAGATCAAGCCGCGCTGCTGCGGCGCATGGGGCGTGGCCTGTTGGTCACCGAATTGATGGGCCATGGCTTGAACATGGTCACCGGCGACTACTCCCGGGGCGCGGCGGGGTTCTGGGTGGAGAATGGCGAAATCCAGTTCGCGGTGCAGGAAGTCACCATCGCCGGCAACATGCGCGACATGTTCAAACAGATCGTCGCGGTGGGGAATGACCTGGAATTGCGCAGCAACATTCGTACGGGTTCGGTGTTGATCGAGCGGATGACCGTCGCCGGCAGTTAACCTCGTCTCGATGCATAAGAAGGCGCGCCACCTGATCGGGTGACGCGCTTTTTTATGCGCCGTGCACCAGTCTCACAATAAGTCTCATCCATTAGTTGGGGTTGTTTTGGTTCTCATTATCATCTAATAATAAATCTCATTATCGGATGAGCCCCGAATTATGAGTTCTGCTTTGCACGAGCAGCCTTACCTCGAAAGCTGGCGCTGGATGAGCCGTCAGATTCGATGCGCGCTGAACCCCGACGAACCGCGTCTGATCGAACATTACCTGGCTGAAGGCCGGTATCTCTCCTGTTGCACGGCCACCTCGCCCTGGACCGTCGCCGAAACCACTTTCCGTTTGCTGCTCGACACCGCCACCGATGTCGCGCTGCCCTGGCACTGGCGCAGTTACTGCCTCGACCAGGCCTGGCGCCCGCTGCGCGAACTGGAACGCCTCTCTTTGTGCAACTGCCGCCTCAATCGCTGGCAGCGCTACACCTGGCAACTGGCGACCTGCGAGTTGCAGCCTTCCATTCCCCTCATTGAACTGCTGCAAGGATTTCCCGATGAGTAACACTCGTATCGAACGCGACAGCATGGGCGAACTGCAAGTCCCCGCCGACGCCCTGTATGGCGCGCAGACCCAGCGCGCCGTGGTCAATTTTCCGATCAGCGGCCAACGCATGCCGGCGCAATTCATCCGCGCCCTAGTGTTGGCCAAAGCCGCAGCGGCCAAGGCCAACGTCGAACTCGAACAAATCAGCGCGGCCCAGGGCAAGGCGATCGTCGACGCCGCCCAAGGCCTGCTCGAAGGCGATTTCATGCAGCACTTCCCGGTGGATATCTTCCAGACCGGTTCGGGCACCAGCTCCAACATGAACGCCAATGAAGTGCTCGCGACCCTGGCCAGCCGTCTACTGGGCGAAGCGGTCAACCCGAATGATCACGTCAACTGCGGGCAGAGCAGCAACGACATCATCCCGACCACCATTCACGTCAGCGCCGCGCTGGCGCTGCACGAGCAATTACTGCCGGCGCTGGCGCATCTGGTCGAGGTGATCGAGCGCAAGGCCGAGCAAGTGCATCCGTTCGTCAAAACCGGCCGAACGCACCTGATGGATGCCATGCCCGTGCGCATGAGCCAGGTACTTAACGGCTGGGCGCAGCAGCTCAAGGCCAACATCGCTCACCTGCAGGATCTGCGACCGGCGCTGCAATCCCTCGCGCAGGGCGGCACGGCGGTCGGCACCGGGATCAACGCGCATCCACGGTTCGCGGCGTTGTTCAGCCAGCAACTGAGCCAACTCACGGACCTGAAGTTCACCCCGGGCAAGGATCTTTTTGCGCTGATCGGTTCGCAGGACACGGCGGTGGCGGTATCGGGCCAGCTCAAAACCACCGCAGTGTCGTTGATGAAAATCGCCAACGACCTGCGCTGGATGAACTCCGGGCCTTTGGCCGGGCTCGGTGAAATCGAACTCGAAGGCCTGCAGCCGGGCTCGTCGATCATGCCGGGCAAGGTCAACCCAGTGATCCCGGAAGCCACGGCGATGGTCGCCGCGCAAGTCATCGGCAACGACAGCGTGATCACCATTGCCGGGCAGTCCGGTAATTTCGAGTTGAACGTAATGTTGCCGATCATCGCGCAAAACTTGCTCAGCAGCATCGAACTGCTGGCCAACGCCAGCCGCCTGCTCGGCGACAAGGCCATCGCCACGTTCAAGGTCAACGAGGCCAAGCTCAAGGAAGCGCTGTCGCGCAATCCGATCCTGGTGACCGCACTCAACCCGATCATTGGTTACCAAAAAGCCGCCGAAATCGCCAAAAAAGCCTATCAGCAGGGCCGTCCGGTGATCGATGTGGCCCTCGAACACACCGACTTGTCCCGTGGCCAACTGGAAGAACTACTCAATCCGGAAAAGCTCACCGCTGGCGGCGTGTAAACCCTGCTAACGCTTTGGAGGCTCACCATGGAGCACTGGAAACGCACGATCGAAAGGGCAAATCGCTATTTCATGCAGGGCGAACTGGTCGATGCCCGAGAAGCTTATCTGCAAGCCCTGGCGCTGGCGCAGGTGTTGTTCGAACGCTGGGCCAACGCTGACGAAGCGGTAGCGGCCATCGTGATTTCCCATCACAACCTGGCGGACTTGCACTTGCGCCTCAACCAGCCAGAGGAGAGCGCCGAGTATCTGTGCGCGGTCCATCAACTGTTGCTGCAGACCATGCAGTCGCCGCGACTGGCCCCGGCCCTGCGCGAAGCCGCGTTGCGCCACAGCAGCAAGACTTACGTCGAGCTGCTGAATTTCATCAGTGAACACGGCGAGTACCCACGCACTCACCGCTTGCTGCTGGTCGATGCCGCATCGGCCCGTCACCGCACCCCTCATCATTATGGAGTCCATTGACATGGCTTTTACCTTGCCTGCTTTGCCCTACGCCTACGACGCCCTGGAACCGCACATTGATGCGCAAACCATGGAAATCCACTACACCAAGCACCACCAGACTTACATCAACAACCTGAACGCTGCGGTCGAAGGCACCGAGTTCGCCGAGTGGCCGGTGGAAAAACTGGTCGCCAGCGTCCAGCAGTTGCCGGAAAAACTCCGTGCGGCGGTGATCAATCAGGGCGGCGGACATGCCAACCATTCGCTATTCTGGGAAGTGATGGCGCCTAACGCGGGCGGTCAACCGGAGGGCGCGCTGGCCAAGGCGATCGACGAACACCTCGGTGGTCTCGATAGCTTCAAGGAAGCGTTCACCAAGGCTGCACTGACTCGCTTCGGCAGCGGCTGGGCGTGGCTGAGCGTGACACCGCAGAAAACTCTGGTAGTGGAAAGCAGCGGTAACCAAGACAGCCCGCTGATGAACGGCAACACACCGATCCTTGGCCTGGACGTTTGGGAGCACGCCTACTACTTGCGCTACCAGAACCGTCGTCCGGAATACATCAATGCGTTCTATAACGTAATTAACTGGCCAGAAGTCGCTGCACGCTATCAGGCCGCACTGGCTTAAGTCTCTAGAACAAGAATCCAAGGCCGACTATGGGCACTGAAACACTGGCAATCAGCAGCGGGCGAATGTTTCGCTATGCGTTGGGCTCACTGTTGCTGTTGGCGGGCATGACGCTGCTGGTGGCCAAGGGATTGACCTGGCTGGAGATGGAGCCGCGTTTGCTGCGGGCTTTGCAAGGTGGCGCGATCTGCGCGCTGGGTACGGCGTTGGGCGCCGTTCCGGTGCTGGTCATCCGCAATATGCCCATCGCCGTCAGCGATACCTTGCTAGGGTTCGGCGCCGGTGTGATGCTCGCGGCCACGGCGTTTTCGCTGATCGTCCCAGGCATCAGCGCGGCTGAAAGCCTGGGGCTTACTCCCTGGGCGGCCAGCGGCCTGATCTGCTTTGGCATCATGCTCGGGGCGTTCGGGCTGTTTCTGGTGGACCGCAAAGTGTCCGGCGCTTCGCCCGAAATGCTGGTGGGCACGCCGGAGCGACCGGTGATTCCTCCGCGGATCTGGCTGTTCGTGTTTGCGATCATCGCCCATAACATCCCGGAAGGCATGGCGGTCGGCGTTTCTGCTGGTGGCGGCATGCCGGATGCCGACAGCCTGGCCATGGGCATCGCTTTGCAGGACGTTCCCGAAGGGCTGGTGATTGCGCTGGTGTTGGCCGGGGCGGGGATGTCGCGGGTCAAGGCGTTTCTGATTGGCGCGGCGTCAGGTCTGGTTGAGCCGGTCTTTGCGCTGTTGTGCGCCTGGCTGGTGAGCCTGGCCGAGGTAATATTGCCGCTGGGTCTGGCCTTGGCAGCCGGGGCGATGTTGTTGGTGGTGACCCATGAGGTCATTCCCGAATCGCGGCGCAACGGCCACGACAAACTGGCCAGCCTTGGCCTGTTAGTCGGGTTCTGTCTGATGATGGTGATGGATACAGCGCTGGCCTAGCGCCTCGCAACGCTGGCTGACTTCGAGGGGCTGCATTGCGCGGCCCCTCTTTCATTCAGGCTATTCGCCTTCATCAAAGTAGTTATTGATCAGCGCCACCAGTGCATCCAGCGCTGCCTGCTCTTGCTCGCCTTCGGTGCTCAGATAGATCTTGGTGCCTTTACCGGCCGCCAACATCATCATCGCCATGATGCTTTTGCCGTCCACCGTGGTTTCGGGTGTCCGACCCACCCGGATGGAGCAATCCTTGAACTGACCGGCCACGCCGACGAATTTGGCTGATGCTCGGGCATGCAAACCCAGCTTGTTAATGATCTCAATTTCCAGAGCGGGCATCGCGGTGTGGATCCTTTAGCTAAGGTCGCGGTGGCGGACCTGGACATTCTTAAGGGATTGTTGCAGGGCCTGGCCCAAACGTTCGGTCAGGTAGACGGAGCGGTGATGCCCGCCGGTGCAGCCAATGGCCACGGTGACATACGCGCGGTTACTGGCGGCAAAGCGTGGCAACCATTTATTCAAATACGAATAGATATCCTGGAACATTTCCTCGACATCCGGCTGCGCCGCCAGGTACTCGGCCACCGGGGCGTCGAGGCCGGACTGGTCACGCAGTTCCGGTTTCCAGTAGGGATTGGGCAGGCAGCGCACGTCGAACACCAGGTCGGCATCCACCGGCATGCCACGCTTGAAGCCGAATGACTCTACCAGGAACGCGGTGCCCGGCTCTGGCTGGTTCAGCAGGCGCAGCTTGATCGCATCGCGCAGTTGATAGAGGTTCAACTGCGTGGTGTTGATTTTCAGGTCGGCGAGATCGGCAATCGGCCCCAGCAGGGCGGTTTCGTCATGGATCGCCTCGGCCAGCGACCGGCTCATGTTACTCAGCGGGTGGCGACGACGGGTCTCCGAAAAGCGCTTGAGCAGCGTTTCCTCGTCGGCGTCCAGGTACAGCACGTCACATTTGATATGTCGGCTGCGGACTTCTTCGAGCAGGGAAGGGAAGCGCGAAAGGTGGCTGGGCAGATTACGTGCATCGATCGACACGGCCACCAGCGGTTGCGCCAGTTCGGTGTGGATCAAGGCGCGCTCCGCCAATTCCGGCAGCAAGCCGGCGGGTAGGTTGTCGATGCAGTAGTAGCCGTTGTCCTCAAGGACATCGAGCGCCGTACTTTTACCCGAGCCTGAGCGGCCGCTGACGATGATCAAGCGCATGGTTACTGACCGTTTTGCTCGTCCAGGACAACCTGATACAAGGCTTGATTATTCGGGGCGCTGCGCAGTTTTTCACGTACTTCCTTGCGATCGAGCATGCTGGCGATCTGGCGCAACAGCTCCAGGTGCGCATCGGTAGCCGCTTCCGGGACCAGCAGTACAAACAGCAGGTCGACCGGTGCGCCGTCGATGGCGTCGAAATCGATTGGCGCGTCGAGGTGCATCAAGGCACTGACGGGCATGGTGCAGCCTTTGAGGCGGCAGTGGGGAATGGCGATGCCGTTGCCAAAACCGGTGGAACCCAGTTTTTCACGGGCGACCAGGCTCTCGAAGACGTCCTGCATGGCCAGATCAGGCACCTCGCGGTGGATCAGGTTCGCAATTTGTTCGAGGGCTTTCTTTTTGCTGCCGCCCGGCACGTTCACAAGGGAACGGCCGGGGGTCAGGATGCTTTCAAGTCGGATCATGGGTGGGGAGTGTTAACGACCGGTCGCGCCCTGGAGGAGGCTCTGGGTCTTTTCCTTATGCTTTTTGAGTTGTTTGTCCAGCTTGTCGGTGAGTGCGTCGATCGCTGCATACATGTCGGTATGCTCAGCGTTGGCGACCACTTCGTTGCCGGGAATATGCAAGGTGGCTTCGATTTTCTGCTTCAACTTCTCGACTGTCATCGTGACCTGCACGTTGGTGATCTTGTCGAAATGCCTTTCTAATCGTTCGAGTTTCTCGCCGATGTAGGTGCGCAGGGGTTCGGTCACTTCCAGTTGGTGTCCACTGATGTTGACTTGCATACAGCTTCTCCTTCGTTGCCAGTGCATAAAGCGGTAGACCTGATGGTCTACCACTGGAACGCTGTGGCGTGGCTTACATCAACCGCTTGCGTTCGCTCGAAGGCGCGATCCCGAGGGACTCGCGGTACTTGGCGACGGTGCGGCGAGCCACCTGAATGCCTTGTGCCTCCAGTAAACCAGCGATCTTGCTGTCACTCAACGGCTTTTTCTGATTTTCCGCGGCAACCAGTTTTTTGATGATCGCGCGGATCGCCGTGGACGAGCATTCGCCGCCTTCGGAGGTGCTGACGTGGCTGGAGAAAAAGTATTTCAGCTCATATATGCCCCGTGGGGTATGCATGAATTTTTGCGTGGTCACCCGTGAAATGGTCGATTCGTGCATGCCCACCGCTTCGGCGATGTCGTGCAGGACCAACGGCTTCATCGCTTCGTCGCCGTATTCCAGGAAGCCGCGCTGATGCTCGACGATCTGCGTAGCCACTTTCATCAGGGTTTCGTTGCGGCTTTGCAGGCTCTTGATGAACCAGCGCGCTTCCTGCAACTGGTTGCGCATGAAGGTGTTGTCGGCGCTGGTGTCGGCGCGACGGACGAAACCGGCGTACTGGGCATTGACCCGCAAGCGCGGCACCGACTCTTGGTTCAGCTCCACGAGCCAGCGTTCATTGTCCTTGCGCACGATCACGTCAGGTACAACGTATTCGGCTTCGGTGGATTCGATCTGTGAGCCCGGGCGCGGATTGAGGCTTTGCACCAGTTCGATGACTTGGCGCAGCTCGTCTTCCTTGAGTTTCATGCGACGCATCAACTGGCTGTAATCGCGGCTGCCGAGCAGGTCAATGTAATCGCCGACCAGGCGCTTGGCCTCGGCCAGCCAAGGCGTTTTCGCCGGCAGTTGACGCAATTGCAGTAGCAGGCACTCGCCCAGGTTGCGAGCGCCGATGCCGGCCGGTTCGAATTGCTGGATGCGGTGCAGGACGGCTTCGATCTCATCCAGCTCGATGTCCAGTTCCGGGTCGAAGGCTTCGAGGATTTCCTCAAGGGTTTCGTCCAGGTAGCCCTGATTGTTGATGCAGTCGATCAGAGTGACGGCGATCAGGCGATCAGTGTCGGACATCGGCGCCAGGTTCAGTTGCCACAGCAGGTGGCTCTGCAAGCTTTCGCCGGCGGAGGTGCGGGTAGTGAAATCCCACTCGTCGTCATCGTTGCTGGGCAGGCTGCTGGCGCTGGTCTGATAAACGTCTTCCCAGGCGGTATCGACCGGCAACTCATTGGGGATGCGCTCGTTCCAGTCGCCTTCCTCGAGGTTGTCCACCGTCGGGGCGCTTTCCTGGTAGGAGGGTTCCTGGATATCGGTGTTCGGCTTCTGCTCGACATTGTCGGCCAGCGGGTCAGCGTTATCGAAGTCGTCGCCTTCTTCCTGGCGTTCGAGCATCGGATTGGACTCCAATGCCTCCTGGATTTCCTGTTGCAGGTCCAGGGTCGACAATTGGAGCAGGCGGATGGCCTGTTGCAGCTGAGGTGTCATCGTCAGCTGCTGGCCCATTCTCAAGACTAGCGATGGTTTCATGGCAGGGGCTTAACACCTTATTCGCCGGCGCACATGCGCCATCCACTACAGGGCGCCGGAGCGCCAAACATAAGCAAATTATATGCCTGAAACCTCGGTGTTTGCCTAGAGCGCCGTAACAATAAAAAACACACCAAGTGTATTAACTGTCCCGGGCGCTCTGACGACTCGCCAGGCCTCGCAATGCTTACAGGCGGAACTCGTGGCCCAGATACACTTCCTTGACCAGCTCGTTGGCCAGGATAGTGGCGGAATCGCCTTCGGCGATCAGTTGGCCATCGTTGACGATGTAGGCGGTCTCGCAGATATCCAGGGTTTCACGGACGTTGTGGTCGGTGATCAGCACGCCAATGCCCTTGGCCTTGAGGTGATGGATGATCTGTTTGATGTCGCCCACCGAGATCGGGTCCACGCCGGCGAAGGGTTCGTCGAGCAGGATGAATTTCGGTGCGGTGGCGAGGGCGCGGGCGATTTCTACGCGGCGACGTTCACCGCCGGACAGGCTCATGCCCAGGTTGTCGCGAATGTGGCTGATGTGGAATTCCTGCAGCAGGCTTTCCAGTTCCTTGCGACGGCCGGCCTTGTCGAGTTCCTTGCGGGTCTCGAGGATGGCCATGATGTTGTCGGCCACCGACAGTTTGCGGAAGATCGAGGCTTCCTGCGGCAGATAGCCGATCCCGGCCTTGGCTCGGCCGTGCATCGGCTGGTGGCTGACGTCGAGGTCATCGATCAGCACACGACCCTGATCCGCCTGCACCAGGCCGACGATCATGTAGAAGCAGGTGGTCTTGCCGGCGCCGTTGGGGCCGAGCAAACCGACGATCTGACCGCTGTCGATGGACAGGCTGACGTCGCGCACGACCTGGCGGCTCTTGTAGCTCTTGGCCAGATGCTGAGCTTTCAGGGTTGCCATTAAGGGGCCTTCTGCTCGTCAGTTTTCTTTTTCGGCTGGATCACCATGTCGATGCGCGGGCGCGACTCGGTCACCTTGCTGCCGGTGGCACGGCCGGCGCTGGCGCGCTTGGTCTTGGTGTCGTAGACGATTTTTTCGCCCTGTGTAACGTTGCCGTCCTTGTCGATGACCTTGGCGCGGTCGATCAGTACGACGCGATCTTGCGCGGCGTGGTACTGGATGGTAACGCCGTAGCCCTGAACAGGCTTGGTGTCACCCGCGGTCTGCAACTGCTCGAAGTAGGCCAGATTGCCCACCGAGGTCACTACGTCGATGTCGCCCGTTTGGGTGCGAGTGATGGTCACGGTGTTGCCGGTGACCTTCATCGAACCCTGGGTAATGATCACGTCACCGGTGTAGGTGGCGATGCCTTGCTTGTCGTCCAGTTGGGCGTCGTCGGCCTGGATGCGGATCGGCTGTTGCTGATCGTTCGGCAGAGCCCAGGCGCTCACGCTTCCCAGTGCTGCGCTCAGACCGAGCAAAATAGGGAGGGTTTTAACGAGCCTCATACTGTCCTCTTACGTTCGATAGCAGGTGTATCCTGCTTTCTTTCAAATACGCTTTCATTCCCTTGCCAGTCGACACGCCACCAGCGCCGTCGATTCTAACGGCTTGTTCGGTTTGCGCATATTGCTGCTTGGGGAACACGGTCATACGACTGCTGGTAATGATGGTCTGGCGGTTTTTCGCGTCGGTGCGCGCGATGCGTACCGAGTCGATCAGCTCCACTTCGGTGCCGTCCGGATTGACCTCGCCGCGCAAGCTCTGCACGTGCCAGGGAAACTCGGTACCACGAAACATGTTCAAGTCCGGGTTGGTCAGCAGGGTCACTTCGGTGGCCTTCAGGTGCTCGACCTTGTCGGAAGTCATCTCATACTGCAACTTGCCGTCCGGCAAGTACTGCTTGCTGTGGGCGTTGATCGCGTAATAGTCGATCGCCGTTTCGTCGACCTTGGCCACCGGCTGGTCGAGAAAGCGTTCCGGGCTGATGTTCCAGTAACCGACCGCGGCAAACAGCGCCGCGATAATACCGAACACCAGGATGTTTCGAATCTTTTTACTCAGCATAAGCACTCACAGGTACGCGGCATTGGCCGTTTCAAGTCGGCCCTGGGCGCGCAGGATCAATTCACAGAACTCACGGGCGGCACCTTCGCCCCCCCGGGCCTGGGTAATACCGTGGGCATGCTCGCGCACGAAACCCGCGGCATTGGCCACCGCCATGCCCAGCCCTACGCGGCGGATCACCGGCAGGTCCGGAAGGTCATCGCCCAGGTAAGCCACTTGTTCATAGCTTAGGTTGAGTTGGGCAAGAAGCTCGTCGAGCACCACCAGTTTGTCTTCGCGCCCCTGATAAAGATGGGGGATGCCAAGGTTTTTCGCCCGCCGCTCGACCACCGGTGTCTTGCGGCCGCTGATGATAGCGGTCTGGACGCCGGCTGCCATCAACATCTTGATGCCTTGGCCATCCAGCGTGTTGAAGGTCTTGAATTCGCTGCCGTCTTCGAGGAAGTACAGGCGTCCGTCGGTCAATACGCCATCGACGTCGAACACCGCCAGTTTGATGTGTTGGCCACGTTGCAGCAGGTCGGCGCTCATTTACATCACTCCCGCACGCAGCAAGTCGTGCATGTTCAAGGCGCCTACCGGGCGGTCGTGGGTGTCGACGACGACCAAGGCGCTGATTTTATTGTCTTCCATGATCTTCAAAGCCTCGGCCGCGAGCATTTCCGCGCGGGCGGTTTTGCCGTGGGCGGTCATGACATCGTCAATGGTTGCGCGGTGAATGTCGATGGCGCGGTCCAGCGAACGGCGCAAGTCACCGTCCGTGAAGATCCCGGCGAGTGTGCCGTCGGCTTCGAGAATCACTGTCATGCCCAGGCCCTTGCGGGTCATTTCCATCAAGGCATCCTTGAGCAGGGTGCCGCGCTGGACGTGGGGCAATTCTTCACCGGCGTGCATCACGTTCTCGACTTTCAGCAGCAGGCGACGACCGAGGGCGCCACCGGGGTGTGAAAAGGCGAAGTCTTCGGCGGTGAAGCCACGGGCTTCGAGCAGCGCAACGGCCAGGGCATCGCCCATCACCAGCGCGGCGGTGGTCGACGAGGTCGGGGCCAGGTTCAGCGGGCAGGCTTCATGCTCGACATGCACGTTGAGGTTGACTTCGGCGGCCTTGGCCAGCGGCGAGTTCGGGTTGCCGGTCATGCTGATCAATTGGATGCCGAGGCGTTTGATCAGCGGCAACAGGGTCACGATTTCATTGGTGGAGCCAGAGTTCGACAGGGCCAGGATGATGTCATCGCGGGTGATCATGCCCATGTCGCCATGGCTGGCTTCGGCCGGGTGCACGAAAAATGCGGTGGTGCCGGTGCTGGCCAGGGTCGCGGCAATCTTGTTGCCGATGTGCCCCGATTTGCCCATGCCAACCACCACCACACGACCTTTGCTGGCCAGAATCATCTCGCAAGCACGTACGAAATCCGCGTCGATATGGGCCAGCAAGCCTTCTACGGCTTCAAGCTCGAGGCGGATGGTGCGTTGTGCCGATTGAATCAGGTCGCTGGATTGGCTCATGTCTGAAATCGTATAGCCCGATGAAAAGGCGGCGATTATAGCGGTAATGATCGAAACCCTCACGTTAGTTTCGTCGTGCATTCGCCGGCCCGTCTCGCGAAACACACCTGCTAATGAATTATTAGTGGAAATGAAGCGCAACGTACCGGTCTTCGGCCTTGGGGCCTTCGGCGCAGCAGTGATATAGTTCGCCGCCAGTTCGGCCCGCCCGGTAAGGTAACGGTTCGTGTCAAAGAGCCAGGCGTCCGAGTGAGAGGCTGCATCGCAAGGAGTTTAGATGAGTGCCGATAACGCCTACGCGGTCGAGCTGAAGGGCCTGTCCTTCAAGCGCGGTGCGCGCAGCATTTTCAATAACATCGATATTCGCATTCCACGCGGCAAGGTCACGGGCATCATGGGACCTTCCGGGAGCGGCAAGACGACATTGCTGCGTCTGATGGGGGCACAATTGCGCCCCAGCAGTGGCGAAGTGTGGGTCAACGGCCAGAATCTTCCGAAACTGTCGCGCAGCGATCTGTTCGATGCGCGTAAGCAAATGGGCGTACTGTTCCAGAGCGGCGCGCTGTTCACCGATCTCGACGTGTTCGAGAACGTCGCATTTCCCCTGCGTGTTCATACCGAATTGCCGGAAGAGATGATCCGCGACATCGTCCTGCTCAAGTTGCAGGCGGTTGGCCTGCGCGGTGCTCTCGAGCTGATGCCCGATGAGCTGTCGGGTGGCATGAAGCGCCGGGTGGCGCTGGCGCGCGCCATTGCCCTCGATCCGCAGATTCTCATGTACGACGAACCCTTTGTCGGCCAGGATCCGATCGCCATGGGCGTGCTGGTGCGCCTGATCCGCCTGCTCAATGACGCGCTGGGGATCACCAGCATCGTGGTCTCCCACGATTTGGCCGAAACCGCGAGCATCGCCGATTACCTGTATGTGGTCGGCGACGGCCAGGTGCTGGGGCAGGGCACGCCTCGGGAACTGAAGGAGTCGGACAACCCGCGTATTCGCCAATTCATGAAAGGTGATCCGGACGGCCCTGTGGCTTTCCATTTTCCAGTCACGGATTACCGCACCGATTTGTTGGGGAAGCGCTGATGCGCAAGAAGTCATTAATAGAAAGAATCCGCTTGTTCGGTCGCTCCGGCATCGACCTGGTGGCTGTCCTCGGTCGCTCCTCGCTGTTTCTATTCCACGCGTTACTCGGTCGCGGTTCGGTCGGCGGCGGCTTTGGCCTGCTGGTCAAGCAACTGCACTCGGTCGGTGTGATGTCCCTGGTCATCATTGTGGTCTCGGGGATTTTCATCGGCATGGTGCTGGCGCTGCAGGGTTTCAGCATTCTGTCGAGCTACGGCTCGGAGCAGGCGGTGGGGCAGATGGTTGCCCTGACGCTGTTGCGTGAGCTGGGGCCGGTGGTGACTGCCTTGCTGTTCGCCGGACGCGCCGGTTCGGCGTTGACGGCGGAGATCGGTAACATGAAATCCACCGAGCAGTTGTCGAGCCTGGAAATGATCGGCGTCGACCCGCTCAAGTACATTGTTGCCCCGCGCCTGTGGGCCGGCTTCATTTCCCTGCCGGTGCTGGCGATGATATTCAGCGTGGTGGGGATCTGGGGTGGTTCGTGGGTGGCCGTTGACTGGCTGGGGGTCTACGAAGGCTCCTACTGGGCGAACATGCAAAACAGCGTGAACTTCAGTGGCGACGTGCTCAACGGCATTATCAAGAGCATGGTATTTGCCTTTGTCGTGACCTGGATCGCCGTATTCCAAGGCTATGACTGCGAGCCCACCTCCGAGGGGATCAGCCGAGCCACTACCAAGACCGTGGTCTACGCCTCACTGGCGGTGCTGGGCCTTGACTTTATTTTGACCGCCTTGATGTTTGGAGATTTCTGATGCAAAACCGCACCCTGGAAATCGGTGTCGGCCTTTTCTTGCTGGCTGGCATCCTGGCTTTGTTGCTGCTGGCCCTGCGAGTCAGCGGTCTGGCACCGACCGCGAGTACCGATACGTACAAACTTTATGCTTATTTCGACAATATCGCCGGTTTGACGGTCAGAGCCAAGGTGACCATGGCCGGTGTAACCATCGGCAAGGTCACGGCCATCGATCTGGACCGCGACAGTTTCACCGGTCGAGTGACCCTGCAACTGGAAAAGCGCGTGGATAACCTGCCGACTGACTCGACAGCTTCTATCCTCACCGCTGGCCTGTTGGGCGAGAAGTACATCGGTTTGAGCGTGGGGGGCGAAGACACCCTGCTCAAGGACGGTGGAACCATTCACGACACCCAGTCGTCACTGGTACTTGAGGACCTGATCGGTAAATTCCTGCTCAATACCGTTAGCAAAGACGCCAAATGAGGAGCTTTTGAATGATCTCAATCTTGCGACGTAGCCTGTGGGCGCTCCTGGCGGCCTTGCCGTTGATGGCCCATGCCGTGGCGGCGCCGTCGGCCCATGACCTGGTGGAAGACACCACCAAGCGCATGCTCGCTGACCTGTCGGCCAATAAAGAGAAGTACAAGCAGGATCCGCATGACTTCTATATGGCGCTCAATACCATCGTCGGGCCCGTGGTAGATGCCGAGGGCATTTCCAAGAGCATCATGACGGTCAAGTACTCGCGCAAGGCCACCCCGGCGCAAATGAAGACGTTCGAAGAAAACTTCAAGCGCGGCCTGTTCCAGTTCTATGGCAATGCCTTGCTCGAATACAACAACCAGGGCATCACCGTTGATCCGCCCAAGGACGAATCCGGTGAGCGCACCAGCGTCGGCATGACGGTCAAGGGCAGCAGCGGCTCGATCTACCCGGTGCAGTACACCCTGGAGAAGGTCAATGGCGAGTGGAAACTGCGCAACGTGATCATCAATGGCATCAACATCGGCAAGCTGTTCCGCGATCAGTTCGCCGATGCCATGCAGCGCAACGGCGGCGACCTGGACAAGACCATCAACAATTGGGCTGGCGAAGTGGCCAAGGCCAAGGAAGCCACCGAGAAGCAGCCGCAATGACTGAGTCGGCGATTCGCATGAGCGAAACCGGCGAGTTGCTGCTCAGCGGTGTCCTCGATTACCGCAGCGGCCCGGGCCTGCGCAAGGAAGGCGCGGCGCTGATCAAAGCCAGCAGCGCCCCGGCGCTGGTGGTCGATTGCGCGGCGGTGGAAAAATCCAGCAGCGTGGGCCTGTCCCTGCTGCTGTGCTTCATGCGTGATGCGCAGGCGGCCGGCAAGGCGCTAACCATTCGTGCATTACCCGAAGACATGCGTGAAATCGCTCAGGTCAGCGAATTGACCGAGCTGTTGGCGCACCCTTAACTATCATCCATCAATCAAGCCCCCCGTCAGAGTCCTGCTTCGCGGGGTTCGCAGGCGCGGGGCTTTTTTGTATGATGTCCGACCCGCGCGCACAGGGCGCCGATTGAGGTTGAGCATGCAGGCCAACGAAGTAAAGAGCTTCCTTGAAGGAAAGCTGTCGAATTCTCTGTCACACGTGCATGTGGAAGTTGAAGGCGAAGGCTGCAATTTCCAGCTGAACGTGATTAGCGATGAACTGGCGGCGTTGAGCCCGGTGAAGCGTCAGCAGCAGGTCTATGCCCATTTGAACCCATGGATCGTCGATGGCAGCATCCATGCGGTCACTATGAAATTTTTCAGCAGCGCGGCCTGGGCCGAGCGCACCTGAGCCCAAGGGCGTCGAGATTCTTATGGATAAATTGATTATTACCGGCGGTGCTCGCCTTGATGGCGAAATCCGTATCTCCGGGGCAAAGAACTCTGCCTTGCCGATCCTGGCAGCGACCCTGCTGTGCGATGGCCCGGTGACCGTAGCCAACCTGCCGCACCTGCACGACATCACTACCATGATCGAGCTGTTCGGTCGCATGGGCATCGAACCGGTGATCGACGAGAAGCTCAGCGTCGAAATCGACCCACGCACCATCAAGACCCTGATCGCGCCGTACGAACTGGTAAAAACCATGCGCGCCTCGATCCTGGTGTTGGGCCCGATGGTTGCGCGTTTCGGTGAAGCCGAAGTCGCACTGCCTGGCGGTTGTGCCATTGGTTCACGTCCGGTCGATCTGCATATCCGTGGCCTCGAGGCCATGGGCGCGGTCATCGACGTCGAAGGTGGCTACATCAAGGCCAAGGCGCCTGAAGGTGGCCTGCGCGGTGCGCACTTCTTCTTCGATACCGTCAGCGTGACCGGCACCGAGAACATCATGATGGCCGCCGCCCTGGCCAAAGGTCGCAGCGTGTTGCAGAACGCCGCGCGCGAGCCTGAAGTCATCGACCTGGCGAACTTCCTGATTGCCATGGGCGCCAAGATCAGCGGCGCCGGCACCGACACCATCACCATTGATGGCGTCGAGCGTCTGCACTCGGCCACCTACAAAGTGATGCCGGACCGCATCGAGACCGGCACCTACCTGGTGGCCGCTGCCGTGACCGGTGGCCGGGTCAAGGTCAAGGACACCGATCCGACCATCCTCGAAGCCGTGCTGGAGAAACTGCGCGAATCCGGTGCCGAAATCACCTGCGGCGAAGACTGGATCGAGCTGAACATGCATGGCAAGCGTCCGAAAGCCGTCAACGTGCGTACCGCGCCGTACCCGGCGTTCCCGACCGACATGCAGGCGCAGTTCATCTCGCTCAACGCCATTGCCGAAGGCACCGGCGCAGTGATCGAGACCATCTTCGAAAACCGCTTCATGCACGTGTATGAACTGCACCGCATGGGCGCCAAGATCCAGGTCGAAGGCAACACCGCCATCGTCACCGGCACCGAGAAGCTCAAGGGTGCCCCGGTCATGGCCACCGACCTGCGGGCCTCGGCCAGTCTGGTGATTTCGGCGCTGATCGCTGAAGGCGACACCCTGATCGACCGCATCTACCACATCGACCGTGGTTACGAGTGCATCGAAGAAAAACTGCAGATGCTCGGCGCCAAGATCCGCCGCGTCCCGGGCTAGTCCCAGATGCATGGGCGCAAGGACGCGCCCGTTGAATTGTTGAAGTCGAGCCGGTTTCCGGCTCGATGTGTGTCCGGCGCCGAATGCGCCCGGGCATGAGTACCTTGATAAGGACTGACGTTTCCCATGTTGACCATCGCACTGTCCAAGGGCCGCATCCTTGACGATACCCTGCCGCTTCTGGCTGAAGCGGGCATTGTGCCGACCGAGAATCCGGACAAGAGCCGCAAGCTGATCATCCCCACGACCCAGGACGATGTTCGCCTGTTGATCGTGCGCGCCACCGACGTGCCAACCTACGTCGAGCATGGTGCCGCCGACCTCGGCGTTGCCGGTAAGGACGTGTTGATGGAGTATGGCGGCCAGGGCCTGTACGAGCCGCTGGACCTGCGCATTGCCCTGTGCAAGTTGATGACCGCCGGCCGCGTCGGTGACGTTGAGCCCAAAGGGCGCCTGCGGGTGGCCACCAAATTCGTCAACGTCGCCAAGCGTTACTACGCCGAGCAGGGCCGTCAGGTCGACATCATCAAGCTGTACGGCTCGATGGAGCTGGCGCCACTGATCGGCCTGGCCGACAAGATCATCGACGTGGTCGACACCGGCAACACCTTGCGTGCCAATGGCCTGGAACCGCAGGAATTCATCGCCGACATCAGCTCGCGGCTGATCGTCAACAAGGCGTCGATGAAGATGCAGCACGCCCGCATCCAGGCGTTGATCGATACCCTGCGCAAGGCAGTGGAGTCGCGACACCGCGGCTGATTCACCCGCGCGACCTTGAGTCGCGCCCGTCTATCCGCCTCATAGCCAGAATTCTCAGGTGCCCAAGCGGATCGAACGGTAGCTTAGGGCGCCTGAGTTTTTGCCATTCCTATGAGGCTCTCGCTATGACCGCACCGACTGCAATTCGCCGACTCAACGCTGCCGATCCGGATTTCGCACATCATCTGGATCATCTGCTGAGCTGGGAAAGCGTGTCCGACGACTCGGTCAATCAGCGGGTGCTCGACATCATCAAGGCTGTGCGCGAGCGCGGCGACGCGGCGCTGGTCGAATTCACCCAGAAGTTCGACGGCCTGCAAGTGGCGTCCATGGCTGAGTTGATACTGCCGCGCGAGCGCCTGGAACTGGCCCTGACCCGCATCAGCGTGGCCCAGCGCGAAGCCCTGGAAACCGCCGCCGCCCGTGTGCGCAGCTACCACGAAAAACAGAAGCAGGATTCCTGGAGCTACACCGAGGCCGACGGCACGGTGCTGGGTCAGAAAGTCACGCCACTGGATCGCGCCGGTCTCTACGTGCCGGGCGGCAAGGCTTCTTATCCGTCGTCGGTGCTGATGAACGCGATTCCGGCCAAGGTCGCCGGCGTCAGTGAAGTGGTGATGGTGGTGCCGACTCCGCGCGGTGAAATCAACGAACTGGTTCTGGCCGCTGCGTGCATCGCCGGAGTTGACCGGGTGTTCACCATCGGCGGTGCGCAAGCCGTGGCGGCGTTGGCCTACGGCACCGAAAGTGTGCCGAAGGTCGATAAAGTGGTCGGCCCCGGCAACATTTATGTGGCCACCGCCAAGCGCCATGTGTTTGGCCAGGTCGGTATCGACATGATCGCCGGCCCGTCGGAAATCCTCGTGGTCTGCGACGGCCTGACTGATCCGGACTGGATCGCCATGGACCTGTTCTCCCAGGCCGAGCACGACGAAGACGCCCAGGCGATTCTGGTGAGCCCCGACGCCGAGTTCCTCGACAAAGTCGCGGCGAGCATCGACAAACTGCTGCCGACCATGCCTCGCGCCGAGATCATCGCCACCTCAATCAACGGGCGCGGCGCGTTGATCAAGGTCGCCGACATGCAGCAAGCCATCGAAGTGGCCAACCGCATTGCCCCGGAACACCTGGAGTTGTCGGTTGCCGATCCGGAGGCCTGGTTGCCGCAGATCCGCCACGCCGGCGCGATCTTCATGGGCCGCCACACTTCCGAGGCCTTGGGCGATTACTGCGCCGGGCCGAACCACGTGTTGCCGACCTCGGGCACCGCGCGCTTCTCGTCGCCGCTGGGGGTGTATGACTTCCAGAAGCGTTCGTCGATCATCTTCTGTTCCGAGCAGGGTGCCTCCGAACTGGGCAAGACCGCTTCGGTGCTGGCTCGTGGCGAGTCGCTGACCGCCCACGCCCGTAGCGCTGAATACCGCATCGTCGATCAGGATTTCGTTGAAGGGCAGGGGAACTGAACATGAGTAAATTCTGGAGCCCGTTCGTCAAGACGCTGGTGCCTTACGTGCCAGGCGAACAGCCGAAGCTGACAAAACTGGTCAAGCTCAACACCAACGAAAACCCTTACGGCCCGTCGCCCAAAGCCTTGGCCGCGATGCAGGCCGAGTTGAACGACAACCTGCGCCTCTACCCGGACCCGAACAGCGACCTGCTCAAGCACGCGGTCGCCAAGTATTACCAGGTGCCGAGTAACTACGTGTTCCTCGGCAACGGCTCGGACGAAGTGCTGGCGCACATTTTCCACGGCTTGCTGCAACACGATTTGCCGCTGCTGTTCCCGGACATCAGCTACAGCTTCTATCCGGTGTATTGCGGGTTGTATGGCATCAACTTCGACGCGGTGCCGCTGGATGCGCAGTTCCAGATCAACCCGGCGGATTACGCCAAGCCCAACGGCGGGATCATCTTCCCTAACCCGAATGCGCCGACCGGTTGCGTGCTGGCGCTGGAAGCCGTCGAGCAAATCCTCAAGGCCAGCCCGGATTCGGTGGTGGTGGTCGACGAAGCCTACATCGACTTCGGCGGCGATACCGCGATCAGCCTGGTTCAGCAATACCCGAACTTGCTGGTGACGCAGACCCTGTCCAAGTCGCGCTCGTTGGCGGGCCTGCGGGTGGGGTTCGCGGTTGGGCATCCGGACTTGATCGAAGCGCTGGAGCGGGTGAAGAACAGCTTTAACTCCTATCCGCTGGATCGCCTGGCCATCGTCGGCGCCACGGCGGCGTTCGAGGACCGCGAACACTTCGACAAAACCCGTCGGCTGGTTATCGACAGCCGCGACAAGGTAGTCGCGCAACTGGAAGCCAAAGGCTTTGAGGTGTTGCCGTCAGCGGCCAACTTCATTTTCGCTCGCCATCCTCGGCACGACGCTGCCGGCCTGGCGGCGAAACTGCGTGAGCAAGGGGTGATCGTCCGGCACTTCAAACAGGAGCGGATTGCCCAATTCCTGCGGATCAGCGTTGGTACGCCGGAGCAGAATCAAGCGCTGATCGACGGCCTCGGCGATCTCTAAACCGCTTACGCGAGCAAGCCCCGCTCCCACATTGGAATGCATTTCAAATGTGGGAGCGAGCCTGCTCGCGAAAAACGATAACGCCGTGTGACTGGCACATCCCGGAACCGCTTTCGCGAGCAGGCTCGCTCCCACAAAGGTTAGTGGCGTTACTCGTGGTGCGGTTCGCCGAGGAACGTCAGTGAAGTGAACAAGCCTCGGGTCGCGACATCCGGATTGTCCTTCAGCGCCACTTCCATCTGCGCTGCGATGACATTCAGACCCTCATTCCTCACCAGCACTTGCGCACGCCCTTCGGCGTCGGTTTCAGTGCTCAGGGTGTTGGGCGCACTGCGGTAATCGCCGATCAACTTAACGCCCGCCGCCGGTTTGCCGTCGAGCAACACTCGCACCGGCAGCTTGTTGCCCGGCCCGACGGTGAGCGGATCAACTTCCGGCAGGATCAGCAATTTGATCGGCTCGAGCGCCGGCAACTTAGCGCCCGGCTGGTAAATCGCCAGGCTGTATTTGAAGGTCTCGGTCGATTGGATCGCGCCCGGCACTTTGCTGCGACCCTGGTTGACCCATTGTTTGTCGGCAGTCTGTGACCACATTCCGTTGTTCAGCGCCACCGCCATCACGGCGGGGGCTTTCAGCGGTTTCAATCGGGCGTGGTCGGCCAAGCGTTCGACGGTCACGGGGATCATGTGGCCACCCAGGTCATAGGCCCAGGCGCCACTGATCTTCTGCGCCTTGAACGCATTGTCTTCGGCGCCATGGCCGTAGATCACTTCGATATTGCCGCGACGTTGTTCGGTCCACAGGCCATGGGCCGAGGCTTGGCCGGCGAGCAGGGCGCCGAGCAGCAGCAGGGAGGTGCGCAGTTGCATGGAAACTTCCTTTTACAGATTGAGTGTCAGGCTGACGGTGAAATTGCGCGGCTCGCCGGGGTTGACCCAGTAGTTGCTGTACGAGCGCTCAAAGTATTTTTCATCGAGCAGGTTGTTCAGGTTCAGGCCCACGGTGACGTTCTCGCTGGCCTTGTAGTGGGCCAGCAGGTCGACGGTGTGATAGGCCGGCAGCTCGAACTCGCCGCCGGATTCCCCCGAGCGATCGCCGACGTAGGTGAACGCCGCGCCCACGTCCGAGCCGCGTAAGTGGCCGTCCTGAAATTCGTAAACCCCCAGCAGGCTGCCGCTGCGCTTGGCCACGCCGAGGATGCGGCTGCCGGCCGGGATCGCGGCGTCGCCTTCGGTGACTTCGGCATCGATATAGGCGAAGGCGCCGATCACGCGCAGCGCATCGCTGAGCTGGCCGCTGACCTGCAAGTCAAGGCCTTGGCTGCGGGCCTTGCCCATGGCGCGACTGGTGTCGGTGCCTGGGTCAAGGGCGAGGACGTTTTCTTTGTCGATATGGAAGGCCGCCAAGGTGGCGCTCAATCGGTCGTCGAACAGCTCGGCCTTGAGCCCGACTTCATAACCGACGCCTTCTTCCGGGTCGAAGGATTTGCCCGCCGCATCGAGGCCGTTGTTCGGCTTGAACGATGTGGAGGCGTTGGCGAACACGCCCAGTTCCGGCGTCAGTTGGTAGAGCAGGCCGGCGCGCTGGGTCAGCGCATCGTGGCGTTGACGGCTGGTGCTGGTGCGGGTGTGGTCATCGATGCTCTGCTCGAAATGCTCGAAGCGTGCACCGAGCATGCCGCGCAAGCGGTCGGTGAAGATGATCTGGTCCTGCAGGTTCAGCGCATGGCTTTCGACGTGTTCGAGGAAGTCCGTGCCCGAGCGCGCGCCGTTGGGTTTCGGCTGGCCGTAGATCGGCTGGTAGATATCGATGGCGTAAGGGCTGCCGGCGACTGTGGTGACGCGCTCGTTCTTGCGGTAGTTCTCGTACTCGCTGCCGATCAGCAACTCGTGCTGCCAACTGCCGATGTCGAACAGGCCGCGCAGTTCCAGTTGGGTGATGCTGTCGTGCCAATCGCTGTCGCGCTCGCGGTAGCGGCGGTTGACCGTATGCCCGTCGGCATTCAACGCCCGCGCCTCCGAGGCCGAGCCCCAGAGTTCGCCTTCTTTATAGTGACTGGCCAGGCGCAGCTTCCACTGGTCGCTGAGCTGATGCTCGAGCGCGGCTTGCAGTTGGTTGTTGTGGTTGTCGATGTCGCCATCGCTGGGCTCGCCGAGGAAGGTCGAGCGCGAGACGCCACTCCACTTATTGTTCGGTGCGACCACGCCACGGTCGAAGGTCGAGCTGTGGCGGACGATTTCGCTTTCGACCAGCAGGTGCGTGTCGGGGCTGAGCTGCCAGCTAATGGACGGCGCCACGAACACGCGCTTGCTGTCAACGTGATCGCGGAAGCTGTGGTTGTCCTCCACCGCCAGATTGACCCGCGACAATACGTTGCCATCGGCATCCAGCGGTGTGTTGACGTCCAGGGCGGTGCGGTAGCGATCCCAACTGCCGGCGCTGGTTTGCAGGGTGGTGAAGGCGTCGGCCTGTGGCTTTTTGCTGACTATATTGACCGTGCCGCCAGGATCGCCCCGGCCGTAGAGGCTGGCGGCGGGACCCTTGAGCACTTCGATGCGCTCGATATTGGCGGCGTCCGGGGTGCTCGGGTAACCCCGGTTGGCGCTGAACCCGTCCTTGTAGAACTCCGACGTGGTGAAGCCGCGCACGCTGTATTCGTACAGGGTCAGGCCGCCGAAATTGTTCTGCTTCGACACCCCGCCGGCAAACTCCAGCGCGCGTTCGACTCTGCTGCTGCCCAAGTCCTTGAGCACATCGGCGGGAATGACGCTGATGGCTTGCGGGATATCGCGGATCGCAGTGTCGGTTTTGGTCGCGCTGGAGGAACGCAAGGCTCGATAGCCGTGGACCGGGTCGGTGGCGGATTCGTATTCGGAGGTGACGCTGATGGCCTCCAGTTCCAAGGGTTGCGGGTCTTCGGCGAAGACCGGATCACCCAACAGGCCGAGGGTCAGGCCAGCAACGGAAGCCATTGTTCGAGACGACATGTTATGTTGTTCCAATAGTGATATTGAAACAATATAACATGCCCAATGAGAATGTCTGCTGTTAGCTGAAAATCTCTGGAAGCGCCTCAGTTTCCTTCTTTTTCTTTCACCGGCGCCGGAGGTGGACGCAAGCCGATTTCGGCGGTGAGTTTGATTTCCTTGCCATTGCGCATCACCAAGATCGAAACCTTATCTGTCGGTTTGATCCGCGCCACTTGGTTCATCGAGCGACGCCCGTCACCGGCTGGCTCACCATCGATGCTCAAAATCACATCACCCAGTTGCAGCCCGGCTTTCTGCGCCGGGCCATCGCGGAAGATCCCCGCGACCACAATCCCCGGCCGACCGGACAGGCCAAACGACTCGGCCAGTTCCTGGCTCAACGGCTGCACTTCGATCCCGAGCCAGCCGCGAATCACTTGGCCGTGCTCGATGATCGACTTCATCACTTCCATGGCGAGCTTGACCGGGATCGCGAAACCGATGCCCTGGGAACCGCCGGACTTGGAGAAAATCGCGGTGTTGATGCCGGTCAGGTTGCCGTTGGCATCGACCAGCGCGCCGCCAGAGTTGCCTGGGTTGATCGCGGCGTCGGTCTGGATGAAGTCTTCGTAATTATTCAGGCCCAACTGGTTGCGGCCGGTGGCGCTGATGATGCCCATGGTCACGGTCTGGCCGACGCCAAACGGGTTACCGATGGCCAGGGCGACGTCGCCAATGCGGATGTTGTCGGAGCGGCCGATGGTGATCGACGGCAGGTTCTTGAGGTCGATCTTCAGCACTGCGAGATCGGTTTCCGGGTCGCTGCCGATGACCCGTGCGAGGGTTTCACGGCCGTCTTTGAGGGCCACGACGATTTGGTCGGCGCCGCTGGTGACGTGGTTGTTGGTCAGCAGATAGCCTTCCGGGCTCATGATCACGCCGGAGCCGAGGCTCGATTCCATGCGTTTCTGCTTGGGCGAGTTGTCGCCAAAAAAGCGCCGGAACTGTGGGTCTTCAAACAACGGATGGTTGGGTTTGTTGACGACTTTGGTGGTGTACAGGTTGACCACCGCCGGCGCGGCGATGGTCACGGCGTCTGCGTAAGACACAGGCCCCTGTTGCACCGTGGTGGTTTGCGGCGCTTGCTGCAGGTTGACGTCGAGGCTCGGCAGCCCGACCCACTGCGGGTAACGCTGGATAATCAACAGAGCGATCAGCACGCCGGCCAACAGCGGCCAGCCGGAATAACGCAGCGCCTTAAGCATTAAGCACGTCCTACAGAGGTTGCAGGCGGAACGGG
Source organism: Pseudomonas rhizozeae (assembly GCF_031583775.1). Taxonomy (NCBI): domain Bacteria; kingdom Pseudomonadati; phylum Pseudomonadota; class Gammaproteobacteria; order Pseudomonadales; family Pseudomonadaceae; genus Pseudomonas; species Pseudomonas rhizozeae. The sequence goes on along the minus strand of NZ_JAVLSB010000007.1, from coordinate 63,392 downwards.
ACCGCCCATAATGTCGCGCATTATACGAGGCGACGCGCGCCTCTGAACGGGATATTTAGGAGTCTTTTATGGCCGTCGCCCTGAGCACCTTGGTCGAAGAAGCCGACCGTTACCTCGGCAGTTCGCGGATTACCGATTACTGCCCAAACGGTTTGCAGGTCGAAGGCTCGCCGCAGGTTTCGCGCATTGTCAGCGGCGTGACCGCCAGCCAGGCGTTGCTTGATGCCGCAGTAGAGGCCGGCGCCGACCTGGTGCTGGTGCATCACGGGTATTTCTGGAAGGGCGAGAGCCCGTGCATCACCGGGATGAAACAGCGCCGCCTGAAAACCCTGCTCAAGCACGATATCAGCCTGCTGGCCTATCACCTGCCGCTGGACCTGCACCCGGAAGTCGGCAATAACGTGCAGCTCGCCCGGCAACTGGATATCACCGTCGAGGGCCCGCTTGACCCGCAGAATCCGAAAATCGTCGGCCTGGTCGGTTCCCTCGCCGAACCGATGACACCGCGGGATTTCGCCCGGCGGGTGCAAGAGGTCATGGGGCGCGAACCGTTGCTGATAGAAGGCAGCCAGACCATCCGGCGGGTCGGCTGGTGCACCGGCGGCGGCCAGGGCTACATCGATCAGGCGATCCTGGCCGGCGTCGATCTATACCTTAGCGGCGAAGCCAGCGAGCAAACCTTCCACAGCGCCCGGGAAAACGACATCAGCTTCATCGCCGCCGGCCACCATGCCACCGAGCGTTACGGTGTGCAGGCGTTGGGCGATTACCTGGCGCGACGCTTCGCGCTGGAGCACATCTTTATCGATTGCCCGAATCCAATTTGACCATTACCACTAATAAATGTGGGAGCGAGCCTGCTCGCGAAGGCCGCGTATCCAGCGGCATCCGAGTTTGACTCATCCAGCCTCTTCGCGAGCAGGCTCGCTCCCACAAGGACGCCTCAGCGCCCAAACGCACAGGCATATTCATATACCCTTTCGATCTAGTTGGCGCCCTGAATAGAATAGGTCGCTGTGCTAGGATTCCCCGCTCGAACACGGCCCGCTGGCCGTTCATAAGAAAGTTTTCGTGAGTAGCCATGGTCGACAAACTGACGCATCTGAAACAGCTGGAGGCGGAAAGCATCCACATCATCCGCGAGGTCGCCGCCGAGTTTGATAACCCGGTGATGCTGTACTCCGTCGGTAAAGACTCTGCCGTGATGTTGCACCTGGCACGCAAGGCGTTCTTCCCGGGCAAACTACCGTTCCCGGTGATGCACGTGGACACCCGCTGGAAATTCAAGGAAATGTACGCGTTCCGCGACAAGATGGTCGAAGACCTCGGCCTCGACTTGCTGGTCCACGTCAACCCCGATGGCGTGGCGCAGGGTATCAACCCGCTCACCCACGGCAGCGCCAAGCACACCGACATCATGAAAACCGAAGGCCTCAAACAGGCCCTCGACAAGTACGGTTTCGACGCCGCTTTCGGCGGTGCCCGTCGTGACGAAGAGAAATCCCGCGCCAAGGAGCGCGTGTATTCCTTCCGCGACACCAAGCATCGCTGGGACCCGAAAAACCAGCGCCCCGAGTTGTGGAACGTTTACAACGGCAACGTCAACAAGGGCGAATCGATCCGTGTTTTCCCGCTGTCGAACTGGACTGAACTGGACATCTGGCAGTACATCTACCTCGAAGGCATCCCGATCGTGCCGCTGTATTTCGCCGCCGAGCGCGACGTTATCGAGATGAATGGCACCTGGATCATGATCGACGACGAACGCCTGCTCAATCACCTGAGCGACGAAGACAAGGCGCGCATCGTCAAGAAAAAAGTGCGCTTCCGTACCCTTGGCGATTATCCGCTGACCGGCGCGGTCGAGTCTGAGGCCACCAGCCTGACCGACATCATTCAGGAAATGCTCCTGACGCGAACTTCCGAACGCCAGGGCCGAGTCATCGATCACGATGGCGCCGGCTCGATGGAAGAAAAGAAACGTCAGGGTTATTTCTAAGGGGTTGTCATGTCGCACGTATCTGATTTGATCAGCGAGGACATCCTCGCCTATTTGGGCCAGCACGAACGCAAGGAAATGTTGCGTTTTCTGACCTGTGGCAACGTCGATGACGGCAAGAGCACCCTGATCGGGCGCCTGCTGCACGACTCGAAAATGATCTACGAAGATCACCTCGAAGCCATCACCCGCGATTCGAAAAAAGTCGGCACCACCGGCGAAGACATCGACCTGGCATTGCTGGTCGACGGCTTGCAGGCCGAGCGTGAGCAGGGCATCACCATCGATGTCGCGTACCGCTATTTCTCCACTGCCAAGCGCAAATTCATCATCGCCGACACCCCCGGCCATGAGCAGTACACCCGTAACATGGCCACCGGTGCGTCCACCTGTGACCTGGCGATCATTCTGGTTGATGCTCGCTACGGCGTGCAGACCCAGACTCGCCGCCACAGCTTTATCGCTTCGTTGCTCGGCATCAAACACATCGTGGTCGCCATCAACAAGATGGACCTCAACGGCTTCGACGAAAGCGTGTTCGAGTCGATCAAGGCCGATTACCTGAAGTTCGCCGACGGCATCGCTTTCAAGCCAACCACCATGGCCTTCGTGCCGATGTCGGCCCTCAAGGGCGACAACGTGGTGAACAAGTCCGAGCGTTCGCCGTGGTACACCGGCCAGTCGCTGATGGAGATTCTTGAGACCGTCGAGATCGCCAGCGATCGCAACTACACCGACCTGCGTTTCCCGGTGCAGTACGTGAATCGTCCGAACCTGAACTTCCGCGGTTTCGCCGGCACCCTGGCCAGCGGCGTGGTGCACAAGGGCGACGAAATCGTCGTGCTGCCGTCGGGCAAGAGCAGCCGCGTGAAGTCCATCGTCACTTTTGAAGGTGAGCTGGAGCACGCCGGGCCGGGTCAAGCCGTCACGCTGACCATGGAAGACGAAATCGACATCTCCCGTGGCGATCTGCTGGTGCATGCCGACAACGTCCCGCAAGTCAGCGATGGCTTCGACGCGATGCTGGTGTGGATGGCTGAAGAGCCGATGCTGCCGGGCAAGAAATACGACATCAAGCGCGCCACCACTTACGTGCCGGGTTCGATCACCAGCATCGTCAATCGCGTTGACGTGAACACCCTTGAAGAAGGTCCGGCGAACGCGTTGCAGTTGAACGAAATCGGCCGGGTCAAGATCAGCCTTGACGCGGCGATTGCCCTGGACGGTTACGCCAGCAACCGCACCACCGGTTCGTTCATCGTCATCGATCGCTTGACCAACGGAACCGTCGCGGCGGGCATGATCATCGCGCAACCGTCGAGCCATGGCAGCGCCACGCACCACGGCAAACTGGCGCACGTCGCCACCGAAGAACGCGCCCAGCGCTTCGGCCAGCAACCGGCGACTGTGTTGTTCAGCGGCCTGTCGGGCGCGGGCAAAAGCACCCTGGCCTACGCGGTGGAGCGCAAGCTGTTCGACCTCGGTCGTGCGGTGTTCGTGCTCGACGGTCAGAACCTGCGGCACGACCTCAACAAAGGCCTGCCACAGGATCGCGCCGGGCGTACCGAAAACTGGCGGCGTGCGGCGCATGTCGCGCGTCAGTTCAACGAAGCGGGCCTGCTGACCCTGGCCGCGTTTGTGGCGCCGAGTGCCGAGGGCCGCGAGCAGGCCAGGGACCTGATCGGCAAGGAGCGTCTGCTGACGGTATACGTCCAGGCCTCGCCGCAAGTCTGCGCCGAGCGTGACCCGCAAGGTCTGTATGCCGCGGGTGGCGACAACATCCCGGGCGAGTCCTTCCCGTACGACGTGCCGTTAAATGCCGATCTGGTGATCGACACCCAGGCCGTCTCGCTGGAAGAGGGCGTCAAGCAAGTGCTGGAGCTGCTGCGTCAACGCGGCGCGATCTAAGCGTTAGCCGGTAAAAAGCAACCCGCCAATGAGCAATCATCTGGCGGGTTTTTTGTGTCCTTGAAATCGCCATCGCTGGCAAGCCAGCTCCCACAGGAATCGCGTCGCACATAAGAAGTACAAACGCCCCCATTACAACTCCTCAACTGAATCGCGTCGTACACAAAAAATTCGGACACCATCACCACTGTGGGAGCTGGCTTGCCAGCGATGAGGTCAGTACAGCCACCGATTCACTTGGCTGGATACTCGCGGTGCATCCTTTCCAACAACGCATCCTTGTCCTGCCACAACTGGTTGATCCAGCCCTGGAACTGCAATCGATACTCGCCGTCCTGGTCGTAGTTCTTGCCGATGAACTGTGGCGGGATTTGCAGTTCTTCGAAATGCACCACCACGTCCTTTACGTTGCCACACAGCAGGTCCCAGTAACCGGGACGCCCACCCGGGTAATGGATCGTCACGTTGACGATCGACTCCAGCTGTTCACCCATGGCATCCAGCACAAAGGCAATGCCGCCAGCCTTGGGCTTGAGCAGGTACTTGAACGGCGATTGCTGCTGCGCATGTTTGCCCGGTGTGAAGCGCGTGCCTTCGACGAAGTTGAAAATGCCCACCGGGTTGTTGCGGAATTTCGCGCAGGTCTTGCGTGTGGTTTCCAGGTCTTTGCCTTTCTTCTCCGGGTGCTTTTCCAGATAGGCCTTGGTGTAACGCTTCATGAACGGAAAGCCGAGCGTCCACCACGCCAGGCCAATTACCGGGACCCAGATCAGCTCCTGCTTGAGGAAGAACTTCAACGGCTGGATGCGCCGGTTGAGCACGTATTGCAAGACCATGATGTCGACCCAGCTCTGGTGGTTGCTGGTGATCAGGTACGAGTGCTGGTAGTCCAGGCCTTCGAGGCCGCTGAGGTGCCAGCGCGTACGCCGTACCAGGTTCATCCAGCCTTTGTTATTGCTGATCCAGGCTTCATGGGTGTGGCTCATCAGCCACAGCGTCAGGCGCTGGGTGAAGGCGAACGGCAAGACTTTGAGCAGCGCCACACAGAACAGAAACGAGCACAGCAAAATCGTATTCAGCGCGAGCAGCAACGAAGCAATCACACCGCGCACTTGGGCAGGCAGGAAATCCAGCATTTAAAGGTCCACTGGTCGGTTGGCGGCTTGGATCGCGGTCAACGCGATGGTGTAGACGATGTCGTCGACTTGCGCACCGCGCGGCAGGTCGTTCACCGGTTTGCGCAGGCCTTGCAGCATGGGCCCGAGGCTCACGCAATCGGCGCTGCGTTGCACGGCTTTGTGGGTGGTGTTGCCAGTGTTCAGGTCCGGGAACACGAACACCGTGGCGCGACCGGCGACCGGGCTGTTCGGCGCCAGTTGCCGGGCCACGGTTTCGTTGGCGGCGGCGTCGTATTGCAGCGGGCCGTCGATCAACAGTGAATGTTGTTGTTCGTGGGCCAGCAGTGTCGCCTCGCGGACCTTCTCGACTTCTTCGCCACTGGCGGATTCACCGCTGGAATAGCTGATCATCGCCACTCGCGGGGTGATGCCGAAGGCCGCTGCCGAGTCGGCACTCTGCAAGGCGATTTCCGCCAGCTCGGTGGCGCTCGGGTGCGGGTTCATCACGCAGTCGCCGTAGACCAGCACTTCTTCCGGGAACAGCATGAAGAACACCGACGAGACCAGGGTGCAGCCCGGCGCAGTCTTGATAAGTTGCAAGGCCGGGCGGATGGTGTTTGCCGTGGAATGAATCACCCCGGAAACCAGGCCATCGACTTCATCGAGCGCCAGCATCATGGTGCCGATCACCACGGTGTCTTCCAGTTGCTGCTCGGCCATCGGGGCGTTGAGGCTTTTGCTTTTGCGCAACGACACCATAGGTTCGACGTAGCGCTGGCGGATCAAGTCCGGGTCGAGGATTTCCAGGCCCGGCGGCAGTTCGATGCCGTGGGCGCGGGCCACCGCTTCGACGTCTTCCGGTTTGGCCAGCAGCACGCAGCGGGCGATACCGCGCGCCTGGCAGATCGCCGCCGCTTGCACGGTCAGCGGTTCGCTGCCTTCGGGCAGGACGATGCGCTTGTCGGCGGCCTGGGCACGCTGGATCAATTGATAGCGGAACACCGCCGGCGATAGGCGCATTTCCCGTGGCGTGCCGCAGCGCTGGTGCAGCCAGTTGGCGTCGAGGTGGCTGGCGACGAAATCAGTGATGATCTCGGCGCGCTCGCGGTCGTCGATCGGGATTTCCTTGTTCAAGCCGTTCAACTGGTTGGCGGTGTCGTAAGAGCCGGTACTCACCGACAACACCGGCAAACCGGCCTGCAAGGCGCCCCGGCAGAGGTCCATGATGCGCGGGTCGGGCAGGGTGTCGCTGGTCAGCAGCAGGCCCGCGAGGGGCACGCCATTCATGGCCGCGAGGCTAACGGCGAGGATGATGTCGTCGCGATCCCCCGGCGTCACTACCAACACGCCGGGCTTGAGCAGCTCGACGGTGTTACGCATGGTGCGCGCACAAATGATGATTTTGGTCATGCGCCGGGTTTCGTAGTCGCCGGCATTGAGCACTTGCGCGCCCATCAGGTCGGCGACGTCGCGGGTGCGCGGGGCGTTCAGTTCCGGCTGGAAAGGGATGCAGCCCAGTAGACGGAAATCGCCGCTGCGCAGCAACGGCGAATGCTCTTTCAAGCGCGCGGCGAAGGCGTCCATGCTTTCCTCGGTCTTGACCTTGTTGAGGATCACGCCGAGGACTTTCGGGTCTTTCGGTCCGCCGAACAATTGCGCCTGCAATTCGACGCGCCCCGAGAGTTCGGTCAGCACTTCGTTCTCCGGCGCCGAGACCAGGATCACCTCGGCATCCAGGCTTTTCGCCAAATGCAGATTGACCCGCGCGGCGTAGCTGGCGCTGCGGGTCGGCACCATGCCTTCGACAATCAGCACGTCTTTGCCGATGGCCGCCTGCTGGTAGAGGGTGATGATTTCTTCGAGCAACTCATCCAATTGACCGTCGCCGAGCATACGCTCGACATGTGCCAGCCCGAGCGGTTGCGGCGGCTTCAAACCGTGAGTACGGGCGACCAGTTCGGTGGAGCGCTCAGGACCAGTGTCTCCGGGGTGGGGCTGGGCGATGGGTTTGAAAAATCCGACTTTCAGCCCGGCCCGTTCGAGGGTACGCACCAGCCCGAGGCTGATGGAGGTCAGACCCACTCCAAAATCGGTGGGCGCGATAAAAAAAGTTTGCATGCGAATTCTCTGGAGGTGCATGGCAACGGCATTGGCCTATGGCTGGCCTTCAACCGGATATCAGTCGCCAAGGTTATCGCTAACCGGGCCTTGAGCGCACCAACCGCAAGCAAACGGCTGGCCTATTTTTTCCAGGCGTTGTGTCGGGTCGAGGACCCAGGCCCGGGATTGCCAGGGCGGTTGATGGCGCAGGTGCTGGGTGTGGCCGCAGGACAGCTCGACCACCCAGTGGCCGTCCTCGTCCTGATGGAAGCCGTCGATGGTCGACGCTTTACTCATGGTCCGTCTGTCCGGGTTGTGTTCGCTTTCGGGCGATGGCTTCGCTAAACTTGCCCATTCTTCATTCTTATGCAAAAGGTCTCGCCCCATGCCGATCGCCGCCAATAAGGCTGTCTCCATTGACTATACCCTGACCAACGACGCTGGTGAGGTCATCGACAGTTCTGCCGGCGGCGCGCCGCTGGTCTACCTGCAAGGCGCAGGTAACATCATTCCGGGCCTGGAAAAGGCGCTGGAAGGCAAGAACGTCGGTGATGAGCTGACCGTTGCCGTTGAACCGGAAGATGCCTACGGCGAATACGCCGCCGAACTGGTCAGCACCTTGAGCCGCAGCATGTTCGAAGGCGTCGACGAACTGGAAGTGGGCATGCAGTTCCACGCTTCCGCGCCGGACGGCCAGATGCAAATCGTCACCATCCGCGACCTCGACGGCGACGACGTTACCGTTGATGGCAACCACCCGTTGGCCGGTCAGCGCCTGAATTTCCAGGTCAAGATCGTCGACATCCGTGATGCCAGCCAGGAAGAAATCGCCCATGGTCACGTCCATGGCGAAGGTGGCCATCACCACTGATTTTCTGCGCTAAGCTCAGAGAACTGGAGAGGCGCCCGAGGGCGCCTTTTTAGTCCGCGGCTGTTGCTGGCAGTACCGGGCAGTGACTGTTTCGAGTAGAACACGGGAAATTTGGAGTCCGTCATGAGTGCTTTTCACGACCTTAAATTGACAGGCCTGGATGGTCAGGAGTTACCTCTGGCGCCCTTCAAGGGGCAAGTCGTGCTGGTGGTCAACGTCGCCTCCAAATGTGGTTTGACCCCACAATATGCGGCGCTCGAAAACCTCTACCAGCAATACAAAGGCAAGGGGTTCAGCGTGCTGGGCCTGCCATGCAACCAGTTCGCCGGGCAGGAGCCTGGCACTGAGCAGGAAATCCAGGAGTTTTGCAGCCTCAACTACGGCGTGAGTTTTCCGTTGGCCAGCAAGCTGGAGGTCAACGGCCACGATCGCCATCAGTTGTACCGCCTGCTGGCGGGCGAAGGCGCGGAGTTTCCCGGCGACATCACCTGGAACTTCGAAAAGTTTCTGCTTGGCAAGGACGGTCGCGTGCTGGCGCGGTTCTCGCCACGTACGGCGCCGGATGATCCGACGGTGATCCAGGCCATCGAAAAAGCCTTGGCCTGATCCGCCGAAAAATCGCAGCCACTGAGCTGCGATTTTTTTTGCCCGGCTTTTGAGCCTTAATCACCCAAATCAATAGTGCTGTTCAAGACCTGCACGGTTGCATATTATCGGCGTCATAAAATTTTCTCCGCCGATTCTGTTCTTCAATGGAGCGCCTCATGCCCACCAAAGCCTTATTCAAACCGTTTCACCTCGGTGCCCTGGAACTGTCGTCCCGCGTGGTCATGGCGCCGATGACCCGTTCGTTCTCGCCGGGTGGCGTGCCTAATTCCAAAGTCATCGAGTATTACCGTCGCCGCGCGGCGGCGGGCGTGGGCCTGATCGTCACCGAAGGCACCACGGTCGGCCATCGCGCGTCCAACGGTTACCCGAACGTGCCGCAGTTCTTCGGTGACGACGCGTTGGCCGGCTGGAAGAAAGTGGTTGATGCAGTGCACGCCGAAGGCGGCAAGATCGTTCCGCAACTGTGGCATGTCGGTGCCGTGCGCCGTTTGGGCACCGAGCCCGACGCCAGCGTGCCAGCCTACGGGCCGATGGAAAAACTCAAGGACGGGCAGGTCGTGGTACACGGCATGACCCGGCAAGACATCAAGGACGTGGTCGACGCCTTCGCCCAAGCGGCCAAGGATGCCAAAAGCATCGGCATGGATGGCGTGGAAATCCACGGCGCCCACGGGTACCTGGTCGATCAGTTCTTTTGGGAAGGCACTAACCAGCGCACCGATGAATACGGCGGCGACCTGGCCCAGCGTTCGCGATTTGCCATCGAATTGATCCAAGCCGTGCGTGCGGCGGTCGGCGAAGGCTTCCCGATCATCTTCCGTTTCTCGCAATGGAAACAGCAGGATTACACCGCGCGCCTGGTGCAGACGCCCGAAGCCTTGAGCGCATTCCTCAAGCCTTTGTCTGACGCTGGCGTGGACATTTTCCACTGTTCCACCCGTCGTTTCTGGGAGCCGGAGTTCGAAGGTTCCGATCTGAACCTGGCCGGTTGGACCCGCCAGCTCACCGGCAAACCGACGATCACCGTCGGCAGCGTCGGCCTGGACGGCGAGTTCCTGCAGTTCATGGTCAACACCGACAAAGTCGCCCAACCGGCGAGCCTGGAGAAGCTTCTGGAACGCCTGAACAACGACGAGTTCGACCTGGTGGCGGTCGGCCGTGCGCTGCTGGTGGATCCGGACTGGGCGCTGAAAGTGCGCGAAGGGCGTGAGGGCGACATCTTGCCGTTCAGCCGTGAGGCGTTGACTACCCTCGTTTAAACGGCGACAGACAACAGCCATTCGCGAGCAGGCTCGCTCCCACCTGGACGGTGTACGTCCTGCTCGCGAAATGGTTCAGGGCAACAGAGCACTGTCCGGCAAAGCCAGTTCTGGCGCGCAGGCACCGCGCAACTGCCGCTCGAACTGCTCGACTATCGCCGCCCAGCCCTGGCGGCTGGCATGCTGTCGGGCGTTGAGGCGAACGCAGCGCAAGGTTTCCGGTTCTTCGAGCAACCATGCGGCGGCATCGCAGAACGCCGTTTCGTCCCCCGGCATCGCCAGCACGCCGTTGTAGCCGTGGCGCAAATGCTGCGCCGCCGCGGCCTGGTCGTAGGCCACCACCCCGAGGCCCGAGGCCAGGGCTTCCAGCACCACGTTGCCGAAGGTTTCGGTGAGGCTCGGAAACAGAAACACATCCCCCGACGCATAGTGGCTGGCCAACGCCTCGCCCCGTTGCGCGCCGCAGAAAATCGCCTCCGGCAGTTCCTTCTCCAGCGCCGCCCGTTGCGGTCCGTCGCCGACCACGATCAGTTTCAAGCGCCGCTGTGGATAAGTCGTCTGCATGTGTTCGAAGCTGCGTTTGAGCAGGCCAAGGTTTTTCTCCGGCGCCAGCCGCCCGACGTGGATGATCGCCAGGTCCTGGCTGCGCAACCCCCATTGCTCACGCAAGCTGTTGAGCCGTTTACCGGGATGGAACAGTTGGCTGTCGACCCCGCGTGACAGCAGCGCCAGGCGTTCGAAATGCCGACGCTCAAGCTCCAGGCGCTGGCTCACGCTGGGTACCAGCGTCAGGCTGGAACAGTTGTGAAACCAGCGCAGGTAGTGGGTCAGCATCCGGCTGAGCAGCCCCAAACCATATTGGCTGGAATACTGCTGGAAGTTGGTATGAAAACCACTGACCACGCTGATCCCCAGGCGTCGCGCCGCACGCAGCGCCGAGAGCCCGAGCGGGCCTTCCGTGGCGATGTACAGCACGTCTGGACGCTGGCGGGTCCAGCGGCGCAACAATTTGTGCATCGACGACTGGCCCCATTGCAACCCCGGATAACCCGGCAGTGGCCAGCCGCGACACAGCAACAGCGTGTCATCGCTGCCCACGCCCTGGTCGCCGCCCTGGCGCGGGCGCACCAGTTCGACTCGATGCCCGCGGGCGCGCAAGCCTTCGCACAAGCGGCCAAGGGTATTGGCCACGCCATTGATTTCCGGTGGGAAGGTTTCGGTGATCAGGGTGATATGCAGAGCTGTCGTCATGACCTCAGTGTCCACCGAGGCCATGTCGTCATTGTGTCAGGGTGATGATGGATTGATGACGGCGGCTCAGCGCGGCAGCACTTCGGTGCCACGCTCGCGCACCCAGAACAGCGTCGCCCCGGCCACGGCGGCCGGCATCATCAGGATGTTCACCACGGGGATCAGCAGCACCAGGTAGACAATCCCGCCAAAGCTCATGCTTTGCCAGCGCTTCTGGCGCAGCCAGGCGAGCATCTCGTTCCAGCCCAGCTTGTGGTTGTCGGCCGGGTAGTCGATGTATTGGAAAGTGAGCATACATCGTCCTAAAGCCACGTCTTTCACTGCCCTTTCCCAAAGGAGTGAATAGAAAATGTATCAGTGATATGGACGGACTGAAAAGCTTGGATTGTCCGCGCTGCTCAGTTTTTTAGCGCCCTTGATTTGATGTCTTTGACCAGATCGGGAGGGATGATCCGACATTTGAAAGTGGCGGTATATTTCTGACGTCAAAATTGCATTCTTTTCTTGGGCATGGTTCTATTGGCCATCACTGGTTAACCATCCAGTGTTTGACTTGATTTTCTCAGAGAGGATGTTGATGCAGACAATTTTGGATTTGATCGCAAACGCAACGATGCAGGCCTGGATCTGGGGGCCATTGATGGGGGTAGTTTTCGGTGCATTGTTCGCGGGGGTTACTAATTCGCCAACCGTCAACGCGCCCGTCACGGTGACTCAGACGAGAACTACATTCGTCACTAATATCGTTGTGAACCAGCGACGTTCAGGTTCTGGCGACGATGGCAGTGGCGCTGTGGCCATTCTGATTGCCGCTGGCCTTGGGATGATCTTTTTGGTCTGGAAATATGCAATCCATATTGAGCTTGTTCATTATTGTCTCTGGGCGCTTCTTTCGACCTTGCTGTCTTTCAGCATGACAACCGCACTGGTGTCACTGATTAAAGGGCAGTTCACGTCAAGCAGTTGGTGCATTTACATCGCTGCACCTATTGTCATTCTTGCGGTTTGTGGTCGCCTTCTGATGCTGGCGAAGGCATCGTTTGATCATGAGCTGACACGACTGGCATCTCAGCATACGTTCTGGGATTTTTACGCGCATAGCCTGTCGTCATATGGGCAATCCCTGATGATTTTTCAGGTTCTGGGTGTGGTGCTGATCTTTCTTGTCATGGTTTTGACTGGCGTTGCACTGCTCCACTATTTGGCATTGATGAACCAGCGTAGCTATGGCCCATTGCAAGGGTTTTGGATGTTTTTGACCGGTGCCACGATGTTTTTCTCGGGAAGGCTGTGGTTCTTCGTTATGGCCGCTGGGCTCGGATTGAGCTATGTGTTGATCGAACCAAGTTTGATGCCTACGTGGGCAACTCAAAGATGAGCCGTTTTTTGCAGGCGTAGTGTCCTGCCAAGACCATTTGGTATGGGGTGTCTGACGAACCTCATACCTACACCGACAGCCGTTTTCGGTGGTGGCAGGGCATCGCTAATGGGAGCTTTTGGTATGAATGAATTCCCTGTGACTGGTAAGATTCGTGGATACGCTGACTCCTGCTGACCGAAGTCTTCGAATGGCGAAGGTGAAGTCAAAGGGTACCAAGCCGGAAATGGTGGTTCGTCAGCTGCTTTTTTCGATGGGCTACCGCTATCGGCTTCACGACCCTAGCCTTCCAGGTAGCCCGGATATCATCTTCAAGGGCAGGAAAAAAGTCATTTTCGTTCACGGATGCTTTTGGCACCGACATGATGGCTGTCCACTCGCAAGATTACCTAAGTCTCGGTTGGACTTCTGGCTTCCAAAATTAGAAGGCAACAGAGATCGCGATAAACGCACGTTGCATCAGCTAAAGTCACTGGGATGGGAAAGTCTTGTGATTTGGGAATGCGAGCTTAAAGATTTGAATTTAATAGAGAAAATGCTGAATGGCTTTCTGGGTCGGGGGAACACGCAATGAAATCCGTTGAGCTATTCGCGGGTGCGGGCGGCCTTGCTATGGGGTGTGAAATCGCTGGATTTTCACATCTGGCTGTCGTCGAGTGGGATAAGTGGGCTTGTGATACTGTTCGCGAAAACCAGAAGCGTGGCTATCCACTGGTGCAGCACTGGAAGCTACACGAAGGTGACGTACGTGGTTTCGACTGGAGCAGTGTTCCAGAAGGTATTGAGTTGCTTGCCGGTGGTCCTCCGTGCCAACCGTTCTCCATTGGCGGTAAACATGGAGCCTACGATGACAGTCGTGATATGTTCCCCGCGACCGTTGAAATCATCCGCAGATTAAAGCCAAAAGCGTTCATTGTAGAAAACGTAAAGGGTCTGACTCGGGCTGCTTTCGCGAATTACTACCAGTACATTTTGCTCCAACTTGAGTTCCCAGAATTACCACGTCGAAAGGACGAGGGTTGGCATGATCATCTGATGCGTCTGCAAGCCGAGCGAACCTCAGGTAAGCGTAAGGGTAAAGGTCATACCTACAACGTGGTACCAACCCTTGTAAACGCTGCTGATTATGGCGTGCCACAGAAGCGAGAACGGGTTTTCATCGTTGGTTTCAGAGATGACCTCGGTGTTGAGTGGTCCTTTCCAGAAGAAACTCACAGCTATGATGCCTTGCTGCATTCCCAGTGGGTTACCGGTGAGTATTGGGCTCGGCATGGTCTCAAGATGCCAGAGGTTCCGGCCAAGCTTTTGTCGCGTGTCCGTAAATTGAAGAACGATCTGCTTCCAATGGATAAAGCGCCATGGAGAACGGTGCGTGATGCAATTGCCGATCTTCCCGATCCTGAAACCAAGGCAGCACTGAAAGTGCCCAACCATACCTTCCAGGGTGGTGCTCGCTCATACCCTGGCCACACTGGTAGCCCGTTGGATTTACCAGCCAAAACTCTGAAAGCTGGCGACCATGGTGTACCTGGCGGCGAAAACATGTTGGTCAAGGCAAATGGTGATGTGCGTTATTTCACTGTCCGTGAAAGTGCTCGCATTCAAACCTTCCCAGACGGTTTCCGTTTTCATGGAAGCTGGTCCGAAACGATGCGACAGCTTGGCAATGCGGTACCAGTGCTACTGGCGCAGCACGTGGCTTCGAGTGTTGCGGAGAAATTGGCAATTGCTGAAATCATCCGCATTCAGAAAACCGTCAAGAAGGTGGTAAACGTCGCATGACGGGCAAAGTCATCCCATTCAATCCGTTGGACAAGAAAAATCTGGGTGCCAGCGTTGCTGAAGCGTTGCTTTCCAAAGAGGTTCATCCGCTCAGTGCATTACCTGCGTTTGATGGGGCAGGGGTGTACGCGATTTACTACACTGGTGGCTTTCCTGCATATGCGCGTTTAGCGTCATTGAATCAAAGTGGACAGTTCATGCTGCCGATTTATGTAGGCAAAGCTGTTCCTGCCGGTGCCCGAATGGGCGGCGATTTAGGTTCATCGCCGGGGAAGGTTCTTCAAAAGCGGTTGAAGGAACATGCTGACAGCATTCGTGCGGTTGAGAACCTGAATATCGATGATTTCCACTGCCGCTTTTTGGTAGTGGACGACATTTGGATTCCGTTGGGTGAATCGCTAATTATTGCGAGATTTACCCCAGTGTGGAATTCGCTAATTGATGGCTTTGGCAACCATAACCCTGGAAAGGGCCGCCATGCTGGGATGCGTCCGCGCTGGGACGTATTGCATCCAGGGCGATCGTGGGCAATGAATCTTGCTGAGCGGCCAGAGAAAGCGAAGGACATTTCAGACGATGCTGAGACCTACCTTCGTGAGCGAGCCCCGAGCCTTTCGACGCAGTTCATAAAGGCAGAAGGCGAATAGCTGCTAGCGAAGGGTGGGTATATCAATCTTCACGAATGGATCAGTTGAAAAACTGGTCCTTTTTTATTTAGGGTTGTCGCGTACGCCCCCGATAATTTCGGCGTGTGCGTGGTTAGTGTCGTTGCTGATTCGGACGGGGCGGGGTGAAAGTCCTACCGTGTCGTCGTTCTTATCGGCATGCATCCCACCTGACTCGACATGGTTAACGTTTGAAACGTGGCGTCCAAGATTCAATCAAAGCTTCCTCGTCTTCTTCGTCCTCTGGCTCGGGAATGTTGATGTCGTAAAGAACGGTTAGTGTTTTACCGTAACGACCAAGGCCAACCACGTCTTCGCTGATCTCGATGCTACGCCGTCCGCCGAACCATTCTTGAAAGTTGGATGTTGCTTGCATCCGCACACCATGTAACACGTTGTCTTCGACTTGGTTGAACGTGTACGTTGTCGTGTTGCGTGGAACTCCTCCCCGTTTTTTCAACCAATCAATTCCCTCAATGTTCTTTAGCGACGGTGACATGAAGCAATGGTCGATGGTCCCGCCACGGCTAATGATGATGGCAACTTGTTCGCGGGTGCATTGCGTGTAACGAATAGCTGTCGCATGCAGCGACGTCTTGCACAACATCGCCAGGTTTTCGATCGCTCCCAAGCCGCACCCAGCCTGTTGAATTGCGGGGTAAAACAAATGTCGGGGCATCAAAAAGCTTGCTGCAAAACGATCCGCTTCAATTTCAAATTTATTTGTGGATGAAAACCCAGCGCGCGATAGATGCGCACCGGAATCACCCGAAATGACAGCATCCGCGTGACCGGGCAGAAAATAATGTCCCAACTCATGGCTGACACTAAAGTTTTCGAAACCTTCGTTTTGAAGGTGAGTGGCGTAGGCAATTGCGAAGTTGTTACCAAAACGAACCAGCATCCCCGAGACACCTTCGTTCTCCATGGGTTTTTCAACAACTTCAATTTCCCGATCGCGAGCAATTGCTTTGGGATCGATGGGTAAACTGACGATCCCCATCCCTTTGATGATTTGTTCAGCAGCAGTCGAAGCAAAGGCATAGGGATCGGTCGTGGTCATTGCTTATCTTTCTCCTGCGCACGTTTGGCCAGCATCGTTATGAGGTCATCGGCCATTTTTCGGTCGGACCCATCAAGTGACTCATAGTGGCGGTGCAATCGATCAGCACCAGCAAGGTCTTTGAACTCTTCAACGCGCCCCAATAGGTAATCGGTGGTGACATCTAGACTGTCAGCAAGGATGCGAAGATTGTCGAAAGACGGCTTTCTAGTACCTGTTTCAAAGTGGGAAATTGCGGACGGTTGCATACCGGCATTTTTGGCCAGCTCTGCTTGATTGAGCCCACGATACTCCCGCGCGGTGCGCAAACGGTTCGGAAAAACCTCGGAAGGAGATGGATGCGGTGGGGTTGACTGCGACATGACGAAACCGTATAGTTTGAGTTGACTGTTTTGTCATGGCCTTTCCGGCCTTTTATTTTGGCTGGAATCATGACGAATTCGTCACATAGTAGATGACGAACCTCAACCACGCAAGAAAGGAAGGTAAATGATATGGCTGACGTACAAGTGACCTGTATTACCAAGCCAAACACCCAAAGCCCGCATGAACACATCACGCATTTGGGCAACCCTGCCGGAAATTGGAAGTGGACTCGGGAGCAGGTAATTCAAAGCATCGAGGCCAAAACCAATACGTTTTACGTGAGGGATCCTGCCAATGGACAGCGTGCCGACATTGGCGTTGTCAGGGAGGCAGGGAAAGCACCATATGTACGCACTTATGCTGATGGTCGTTGGAACAATAACTTGCTGTCTCTGAACCAATGCCCACTGAAATGATGATGTGTAAACGAGGAATTATTATGATTGCGAACAAAAAGCCAGGTGAAAACACAGGAAGCAACGGTGGGATTTATCAAGAGGTTGGCCCTCGTGGGGGCAAGCTCCCGAACTACACAACCGTGCCGGATAATCGCCAGCTTCCCCCAACAACGAAGCCGGGTCACGCCTGGGTTCCGGTAAAAGTGACCCCCAACAGCAAACGTTAAGTTATGTACCTCTTCCTACGGGCGGCTTTGTCGCCCATTTTTTTGTCGTCAGTTTCCAACAGCACGCAGTTGATTTGGCTGAGAAGAAACGAGTCAAGGCGTTGGGTACGCTTCAAGCCCACTTGTTCCAGTGACGTTTAACGGTTGCAATGCCAATGCCCAATTCGGCTGCAACGCTTGCCTGCGTCATGTCCTTTGCCTTGAGCCGTTGTACGGCTTCTGTTGTATCGTTTGCTGCTGGACGTCCCAATTTCTTGCCTTCTGCTTTGGCGCGCCTCAAACCAGCCTGCGTGCGTTCAATTAGAAGATCGCGTTCGAATTCGGCAACAGCTCCTAGCACCTGCATTGTCATTTTTCCGTGATTATTTCGTAGGTGGCCCGCAGTTTCGCGTCGAAGTATCGGGAATACGATATGCTTTTTGCGGGCTAGATGTGATTCTAATTTACATTAGCTTGCATCCTGTGTGCGGCTAGCCTCATTTCCCAGTTCCTGACCTTGGATTAGACTGGCGGTGGAAGGTATTAGCCCAGCAGATTTTGCGATGCTTGGCAGCTTCCGAATTTCTTCAGCCATTCCGGACAGCGGGCTTACCCCATATCGATCACCTTCATTTGATCGTGCATGGCCCGTTATCCAATCGCTTACTTCTTTGGGAATTCCAACCTTCCTCGCAGTGGTCTTAAAGGTATGTCGAAAACCGTGAAGTGGGTGTCGTCCTTGTCGATAAACGCCCCAACGTATAACCAACGGACGCCATGCTTTGGACACGATGCCCGCGAAGCCGTCGGATACCTTGATCAGTTGGGGAAATAAGCGAGACTCGTGGTCCTTTCCTTCCACCAATTCTAGAATGCCCAGTTCTAGCAGGTCGTCATGCAGGGGCACATCGCGTCGACTACCTTCCGTTTTGACGGACTTGTCCGGCTTATCATCGTCGATTCTGATAAACCAATGTCCGCCGGCATCTTGACGAAAATCGCACACATACAATTGGCTGATCTCTTCACGTCTTGCTCCGGTATAAGCTGCGATTAGCGGTAGCCAAAACAGCGCATTACCTGGGCGGCCGGATGAATACCGTAATGCTTTGAATTCGGGCTGACTAAAAAGGGTTACAAGCTCGGTCCATTCATACCCTTTGGCGTCTTCGAGTAGGCGTTTCGGTTTCGCCGACCCTAAGCGTTTATGGATACGTGACGCACTGACCGGATTGAATTCAATCAGGCCCACATCCACGGCATAAGACAACACGGATGATAGGCGGGCGATAATCAGTCGAATCGAAGATGTCGCCAGTGGCGTATTGCTGTGTTTGACCACGGACTTAGTTAGCTTTCCGGCGAAGTCCTGGATTTGCGGTTGCCCAATTTCCGCTACGTCACGGTCGCCCATCCGTGCTATGAATCGATCAACGGACCGTTTGTAGTCGACTGTGTGGCGACGTAATACATGTGCAGGTTTGTTTCCCAACGCTAATGATTCAACGTAACCAAGAAACGCTTCCGAAAGTCTTAGGGGCTTTCTGGTGGGTGAGCTTTCGCTTTCACTCGCGGTGGTTGTGTGCGTACAGGTCGGGATTGAAAACGGATTAAAGCGTGGTGAAGGAATCAGGCACGAATGGCCACTGCGCACCTGTTGAAAAAATCGTTCGGACTCTGCATATGCGATTGCAAATGCAGCCTTGGCCTCTTGATGGTTTCGTGTGTTCAGCGAACGGCGAATTTCAGTTTTGCCGATCACCAGTCGAATGTCATCCGGCACCCTGCGTCGTAGGTAATAGATACCAGAGTCGGGATGCCGGAATGGTTGTGCTATCAGTGCCATGTGTACCAGCCTTGTGTATCAGTTGGCTGGGAAAGGGCAGTTTAAGCGTTAGTTGCGACCGGGTTCTTTCAGTCAATCACGACCGACTCAGCGTTGCGTCACCAGATTCTCTGCGCCCTGTTCACGCACCCAGAACAGCGTCGCGCCCGCAACGGCGGCCGGCATCATCAGGATGTTCACCACGGGGATCAGCAGCACCAGGTAGACAATCGCGCCGAAGCTCATGCTCTGCCAGCGCTTCTGGCGCAGCCAGGCGAGCATCTCGTTCCAGCCCAGTTTGTGGTTGTCGGCCGGGTAGTCGATGTACTGGATCGCCATCATCCACACCCCGAACAGTAACCAGAGCGGCGCGGCGACGATGTTGACCACTGGAATGAACGACAGGATGAACAGGCCGATGGCCCGAGGCAGGAAGTAACCGAGCTTGCGCATTTCTCGGGCGAAGGTGCGCGGGACCATGGCGAACAGCTCGCCCCAACTGAAGGCCGGGAAGTCATCGGTGCCGCGTACCACCGCTTCGACCTTCTCCGCCAGGAAGCCATTGAACGGCGCGGCGATTACATTCGCCAGCAGGGTGAAGCTGAAGAACACCATCAGCACCACCAGCACCACGAACAAGGGCCAGAGGATGTAACTGAGAAAACTCAGCCAATCCGGCAGGTTCGGCATCAGCGTGTCGACCCACAGGCTGAACTGATGACCGGCGAGGTAGATCAATCCGACGAACAGTATCAGGTTGATCATCAGCGGCAGCAGCACGAACAGGCGCAGGCCGGGGCTCAAGACCAGCTTGAGGCCTTCGCGCAGGTATTGTGGGCCGGACAGTACAGGAGCGGGCATAGCAGGGTCCTTGCGATAAGTGAACGCGCCGACCTTACCGACTTTGCCGGGGGTACGAAAGCGCCGTCACAGTGTCGACATCGGAGGTAACAAAGGCGCCTATGTCGAGGCATTGTGCGGATAGAGACCGCCTATAAGCTGGATTGTTAAACCGTATTTCCTTAATCTTCGCCCCCTCGATACGCTGCACCCATCTTTTTCAGGACTGTCGAGCTCAAGCCTTCCCCAAGTGCTCTCAACGGTTCTTTTTATTCCCGCCGGCATCCCGGCGGTCCGCGCCCCGCCGTCAGGGGCCGGTCAACAGGAGTAGGTCATGTCTGATGTACGTCACTCGCGGGTTATTATTCTCGGCTCCGGCCCTGCCGGTTACAGCGCCGCGGTCTATGCCGCACGGGCCAACCTCAAGCCGCTGCTGATTACCGGCATGCAGGCCGGCGGTCAACTGACGACCACCACCGAAGTCGACAACTGGCCGGGCGACGTGCACGGCTTGACCGGCCCGGTGCTGATGGAGCGCATGAAAGAGCATGCCGAGCGTTTCGAAACCGAGATCGTGTTTGACCACATCAACGCCGTCGATTTCGCTTCCAAGCCTTACACCCTGACTGGCGACAGCGGCACCTACACCTGCGACGCGCTGATCATCGCCACAGGCGCCAGCGCTCGTTACCTGGGCCTGCCGTCGGAAGAAGCGTTCATGGGCAAAGGCGTTTCCGCTTGCGCCACCTGCGACGGTTTCTTCTACCGCAACAAGCCAGTGGCGGTAGTCGGTGGCGGCAACACTGCCGTGGAAGAGGCGCTGTACCTGGCCAACATCGCCAGCAAAGTGACCCTGATCCACCGTCGCGAAACGTTCCGCGCCGAGAAGATCCTGATCGACAAGCTCAACGCCCGTGTGGCCGAAGGCAAAATCGAGCTGAAACTGAACTCGACGCTGGACGAAGTGCTGGGCGACAACATGGGCGTGACCGGTGCTCGCCTGAAGAACAACGACGGCAGCTTCGACCAAGTGACGGTCGACGGCGTGTTTATCGCCATCGGCCACACCCCGAACACCTCGCTGTTCGAAGGCCAGTTGACGTTGAAGGACGGCTACCTGGTGGTGCACGGCGGCCGTGAAGGCAATGCCACCGCCACCAGCGTCGAAGGTATCTTTGCCGCCGGCGACGTCGCCGACCACGTCTATCGCCAGGCCATCACCTCGGCCGGCGCTGGCTGCATGGCGGCACTGGACACCGAGCGCTACCTCGACGGCTTGCAGAACGCTTCGTTCTAAAACCATCGACACAAAAAAACCGGCTGAGAGGCCGGTTTTTTTGTGTCTGGGATTTCACATCTGTGGGAGCGAGCCTGCTCGCGAAGGCGTATTCCCATTCAACACATTCGTTGAACAACTACCGCTTTCGCAAGCAGGCTCGCTCCCACAGGGGCTGCATCAGCGCCGGGTCAGCGGCGTTTGCTCGAACTTAACACCCGCCATCCCGTGCACGATCAGCGCCCGGATATTGCCATGATCGCTGCCCTCAGGCGTCGCCAGCACCGAGCGGTAATGCTCGCCGAAGGCCAACAGCGCTTCCTGGTCGCTCAAGCCTTCCAGCACTGCCAAGCCCAGGGTCTTGCACGACCCTTCGTTCTGGCCGGCAGCGTTTTCCACGCCACCGTTAGTGAAGGCTTGTGGCTGGTAATCGTAGTGCTCGGCGATAAACGCGAGGGTATCGGCGAAGGCGTGCTCGCCGCTGTCGAGGCTGGCGCGCAGGGTATTCACATCGCTCATTGCGGTTTTCCTTGGACGAACGCCGCTTGTTGCTCGGCGCTGGCTTCTTGCTGGTATTGGGCTTTCCACTCGGCGTAGGGCATGCCGTACACCACTTCGCGGGCGTCATCGAGGCTGACTTCGATCTGGCGTTCGTCGGCGGCGGCCTTGTACCACTTCGACAGGCAATTGCGGCAGAAACCGGAGAGGTTCATCAGGTCTATGTTCTGCACGTCTTTGCGGCTGTCCAGGTGCGCAACCAAGCGACGAAAGGCGGCGGCTTCGAGTTCCAGGCGTTGTTGATCGTTCATGGGGGTCTCTGCGAGACAGCTTTGAGCGGCAAGCTCAAGCTGCTAGATGGATTTCAGTGGCCGCTAGCTTACCGCTTGAGGCTTAAAGCTTGAAGCTTAGCGGCTTGCCGCCAGCGTGATTGACACCGATTCTGCAAAACGCAGTGCGTGTGGTTTGTCGACTTCCACTTCGGCGTACAGCACCGAGTCGTTAATCATCACCAGGTCGAGAATTTCCTGGGTCAGGCGTTCGAGCAATGCAAAGCGGTTGCCCTCGACGTGGGCGATGATGGCCTTGGTGATGGTGCGGTAATTGAGCGCGTGATCGATGTCGTTGTCCCGCACCGCTGCTTGCGCCGCGTAAAGGATCGTCAGGTTGATCAGCACGTCCTGCTTGTTGAGGATCTCGTCTTCGTTGATACCGATGAAGGTCCGCAGGCACAGGTCCTTGACCCGGATGCGGGCCATTCCTGGTTGAAGTTGTGGCATTGCTACTTGCTCCGTCCAATCAATTGCAGGAACTCCTGGCGGGTGTTGCTCGACTCGCGGAAGGCGCCGAGCATCACCGAGGTGTTCATGGTCGAATTCTGTTTCTCCACGCCGCGCATCATCATGCACATGTGCCGGGCTTCGATGACCACCGCCACGCCGGCGGCCTGGGTCACGTGCTGCACCGCATCGGCGATCTGGCGGGTGAGGTTTTCCTGGATTTGCAGGCGTCGGGCGAACATGTCCACCAGCCGCGCGATCTTCGACAGGCCCAGCACCTTGCCCGTCGGAATATAAGCTACATGGGCCTTGCCGATGAAGGGCAACAAGTGATGTTCGCACAGCGAATAGAGTTCGATGTCGGCGACGATCACCATCTCGTCACTGTCGGAAGCAAACAACGCGCCGTTGACGATCTCCTCGACGCTTTGCCCGTAACCGTGGCAAAGGTACTGCATCGCCTTGGCGGCCCGTTTGGGAGTGTCGCGCAAGCCTTCGCGCTCGGGATCTTCACCGAGGCCGATCAGGATCTCGCGATATTGCTGGGGCAGACTCATGGTGTTCCTCGCACAGCGGGGCTTATTTGACGTGCCGTCCGCCGTTGACGGTCAGGGTCGTGCCGGTGACGTATGGGTTGTCGAGCAAATAGCGCAGGCTCTGGTAGATCACCTCGCTGCCGGGCTCGATGCCCATCGCGGACTTGGCCAGCGCCTTGGCGCGATACGCCGCGTCGTCGTCGGGATTGAACAGTAGCAGGGCCGGGGCAATCGTGTTGACCTTGATCTGCGGCGCATAACGCGCGGCGAACGACAGGGTCAAGCTGTCGAGCCCGGCCTTGCTGGCGCAATAGCCAATATGCCGGCTGCTGCCCTTGCGCGTGACGTCATCGCTGACGTGCACGATGTCCGCTGGTATCGAGCGCTGCAGCAGTTCGGCACACTGCAGGTTGATCAGGTAGGGTGCGAGCATGTGCACGGCGAACATCCGGGTGAAATCCGCGGCGGCGGTGTCCGGGGTTTCCTCTCGCCATTCGGAAGCGTTGTGGACGATCGCCCGCAGGCTGTCGGTGTGTTTGTGCAGGTCGGCGATGAACGCCTGGATTGCGCGTTCGCTGGAGAAGTCGGCGAACAGCGCAGTGGCGCCGAGATCGCGCAATTGCTGAACGCCCGGACGTTCGCTGCGATAAGTGAAGATCACGCGATGACCGTCTTCGAGCAAGCGCTGCGCGCAGTGCAGGCCGACACGCTGGCCGGCGCCGGTGATCAGGATCGGAGCAGAGGAAGCATTCATGAACGGCTCGCGTCGCAGTAAGAGCAAAACTATACCAGCGACGCGAACGGTTCACCTATCGGCAAAAAACTAGCGACTGTGGGAGGCGGGCTCGCTGGGCAGCGGCCGGGCCGGCGTGCTGTGCAACCAGCCAGCGAGCAGATGCGTCGACAGTGGAATAAACCAGAACACCATCAGCGGCGTCAGCACCAGCGTACTGACAAACACCCGTGACAACAGGCTCAACTCGCCGAGCAGCGGCCCGAGCACGAAATTGAACAGCAGCGACACCGGGAAAAACGCCAGCCAGATCGCCACGGCCTGTTTCCAGCGCGGAGGACGTTGGCCAACGGCGCCGAACCAGCCTTCGATCCCGCTGACCCGGTGTTCCATCGGGTGCGCGAACAGGTCGCTGCCACGGGCCAGCCACGCGGTGCGCGAGGCAGAATGCTCCCAGGCGTGCAGGGTGGTTTCATCGGTGAAACGGAAAATGATCTGGAATTCGTCGTCATCGGGCGGCGGGGCGAGCACGCCGGAACCCAGGTAACCGGGGAAGTCAGTGGCCAGTTGTTCGCCTTCGCGCAACCAGGCAATCAAGTCTTCGTAGCGACCGTCGGCAACGCGCCGGGCCACCATCAGGGTGACGGGTGAGGTAGACATTGTGTATCTCCGAAAACGAGCGCGGCCCTCCGGGTAGGAGTTTTGCGGTACGCAGCGCCGGGGTGGTGGGCTGCGCCTCAAAGGCAAGCAAGGATTATTCCTGATTCTGCGAAATACGCCAGTGGCGTTGGTCGTTGCGTTGGCCTATTGTCGGAGCGGGGGGAGGCCAGAGTAGAATGGGATCCAATTCATATGGACGATATACATCTTATGCCTGTACCGACTGAGTTGGATGCCGTTGTACGGGCCGATGCGTCCCTCGACAAAGAACAGCTATTCCCGATTCGCGAAGTGGCGCGACTAACCGGCATCAACCCCGTGACCTTGCGGGCCTGGGAGCGCCGCTATGGTTTGATCCAGCCCACGCGCACTGGAAGCGGGCATCGCCTGTATTCCATGACCGATATTGAGACCGTGCGCAGCATCATGAGCTGGATCGATCGCGGCGTGTCCGTCAGCAAGGTCGGCAAGATCCTCAGCAAGGCCAGTCCCGCGCAAGTCCTCGAGCCCATCATCAACCACGAGCAGATTCACCTCGACTACGCCGAGTGGCAGGCGGACTTGCGCGGTGTGATCAGTCAGTTCGATGTGCAAGGCCTGGATCGCGTTTACGGCCAGGTGTTTTCCAGTTACCCGGTGACGGTGGTGTTTCAAGACATCCTGATGCCGCTGTGGCAACAATTGCAGCGACAGCAGGAGCGTTTCGGGGCTGCCAGCGAGTGGCTGTTCTACGACAGCTTCCTGCGCTCGCGCACGTTGCAGCGCCTGCAAGCCATGCGCCATCCGCAGCAGCGCGTGGTGGTGATGAGCGCGCTTACTGGTCAAGGGTATGAACTGGAATTGCTGGTCGCCGCGCTGATGCTCGGCTGCATGGACCTCGGCATGCGCGTCTTGACCCTCGGTCAGCCGCTCGATGAACTGCCGCTGGTCTGTGGCAAGATCAAACCTGCGGCGCTGGTGTTGTTTTCCAATTACGCGCCGGTGGCGGAATTGCCACGCCGCTTGAGCCGCTTGGCCTTGAGCCTCGACTGTCCGCTGATGCTCGCGGGTAACGTCGCCGAGTTGCTGGAGGAGTCGATGGCAGGTTCGGCAGTCGGGTGCCTGGGTAACGAAGGCCGGCTGATGCGCCAGCGCCTGCAGCACTTCCTGGCAGGCAATCTGGATACCTGATCCTGGCAGTGCAGGGCTTTATCGACGGGCTTAGACGTGCAGGGCAGGGTGGGTCAGGCGATGCTGCTGGAGGATGAACTGCCGCAGGCGCTCGGTTTCATCGCTGTCGGTTTGGCTCAACTGATAGGCATAGAAGCCGTTTTCGGTTTCCCGTTCAAAGCTGCCGCGCAGGGGAATGCGTTCGTAACCTGAAGGGCTGAACCACAGAGAAAAATGCTTCGGCGGCTTGGTGCGGTTGCGTACTTCGATCAGCACGCCTTTGCACGACACTTCATGCACCCAGAACATTCCAGGCTGGCCCTTGGCATTTTCCAGCGCGACCGGCTCTTCAAGCGCCAGGCGCCACGGCCGAATCATCGGGCCGTCCTCGTAAATGCTTGGCACACCCAGACGCAAATGCAGCGCGTGAAATTCGTCTTCGACCAGATGCAGTGGAAACGTCATCTGTTGGTTTTCGAAGTTGGCCTGAATAGTCACTTGCTCATGCGCCGCGAGCCGCGTGAGTAGGTCGCGGATTTGCGAACCGCCGTTAACCAGCAGGCTCGACGTTGCATCGCGCACGTTGAGCTGTGGGTTGTGCTGCATGGTCTGGATAAAATCCAGCTCATCCTGGGTCAAGAGTGCATTGCGATGCATGGGGTAACTCGAAGGATATAGTTACAAAGTTAATGGTGATTGTAGTTAATGACCGTTGATTCGCTGATTCGTTTTAGCCGTTCGTCGCTTTCAACGCATTCAGCTCCGCGCGCACCTGTGCCAATTCCGTCTCAAGTTGCAGCACGCGCTGCTGGGCCTTGACCTGCACTGACACATCTTTCTGCACGCCGACCACATATGTCTGGCCATCGGCTGGGCTTTTTATCGTGGAGAGTGACAGTTCATTCCAGAAGGGAGTGCCGTCCTTTCGATAGTTACGCAGCACTTCGCGACATGAGCCGTCGTTGCGCAGTGCTGTACGAACCATCTCCAATGCCGCTTGATCGCGGTCACCGGCCTGAAGGAAACGGCAATCCTGGTAGAGCACCTCGTCGCGGCTGTAACCGGTCAGGCGTTCGAACGCCGGGTTGATGTAGATCAGAATGTTGTCGTCGCCTTCTTTCTCAGCAACCACGATCCCGTCGTTGGAGGCGTCGATTACTATCTGCAGCAGGTGCGCGTTGATCATCCGAGAGTCCTTTGTGCGTCAAATGATCCCGCCAGTGTAAATCAGCTTCAGCGACTGTCCACCGGCCAACAGCGAGCCCTCGGCGCGGGTTTGTCGAGACTGGTAAGCTTCGGGTCTTTTATTCAGCTTCAGGAACAGATTGATGAAAGTCGCCATACTTTCCGGCTCGGTGTACGGCACCGCCGAAGAAGTCGCACGCCACGCAGCGAACCTGCTCAAAGAGGCGGGGCTCGAAGCCTGGCACAACCCCCGTGCCACCCTGGCCGACGTGCAGGCCTTTGCCCCGGACGCGTTCCTCGCTGTGACCTCGACCACCGGCATGGGCGAACTGCCGGACAACCTGGTGCCGCTGCATTCGATGATCCGCGACCAGTTGCCAGCCGCGTGGCGCGGTTTGCCCGGCGCGGTGATTGCCTTGGGCGACTCCAGCTATAGCGATACTTTTTGCGGCGGCGGTGAGCAAATGCGCGAACTGTTCGGCGAGTTGGGTCTGGTGGAAGTGCTGCCGATGCTGCGCCTGGACGCTAGTGAAAGCGTCAACCCCGAAGCTGACGCCGAGCCCTGGCTGGCGCAGTTGACCACAGCGCTGAAGGCCTGACGCGCTGCTCGTGCGGTTGTTGCAGGCCGGGCGTCAGCGCCGCGCAGAAGGCTGACTCGCTCGGCCAGTAAGCTGGCTGCCAATGCAACTACCGCATCTCGCCATGCTGACTAGACTGGTCCTCAGGTGCTTAAAACTACAAGAACCAGAGGTCATTGCCGTGAGCGTAGCCCCCGTCCAATCGCCCTACAGTGTCAAGGATCAAGTCAGTGCCGCTGAGTGGCAAACCCGCGTCGATCTGGCGGCCTGCTATCGCCTGGTGGCGATGCACGGCTGGGATGACCTGATCTTCACCCATATTTCCGCCAAGGTGCCGGGCACTGAAGACTTCCTGATCAACCCGTTCGGTCTGATGTTTCATGAGATCACCGCGTCGAGCCTGGTTAAGGTCGACCAGGCCGGTCACAAGCTGATGGACAGCCCTTACGAGATCAACCCCGCCGGCTATACCATCCACAGCGCGGTGCATGAAGTGCGGCACGACGTCGTCTGCGTGTTGCACACCCACACCGCGGCCGGGGTCGCGGTGTCGGCGCAGAAGCAGGGCATTTTGCCGATCAGCCAGCAATCGCTGTTTGTGCTCTCCAGCCTGGCGTATCACGGGTATGAAGGCGTGGCGTTGAACCACGACGAAAAAGCCCGTTTGCAAGCCGATCTTGGCGAGAACAATTTCCTGATGCTGCGCAACCACGGTCTGCTGACCTGTGGCGGCACCATCGCTGACACCTTTCTGATGATGTTCACCTTCCAGCGTGCCTGCGATATCCAGGTGCTGGCGCAAAACGGCAGTGCAGAATTGATCGCCATCGAACCGCACATCCTGGCCGGCGCCAAAGCCATGATTGCCGGCGTGACCAAAAGTGCTCAAGGCATGGGCGGCTTGCTGGCGTGGCCGGCCTTGCTGCGCAAACTCGATAAACAAGACCCGGGTTATAAATTCTAATGCCTCTCGCCGAGATCCCACTGTGCGTGTGGCGCACCCGCGGTCAGACCTTCCAGTTCCACGGCCAGAGCATCCGGTATTGGGTGGCCGGCCAGGGTGAGCCGCTGTTGCTGATCCATGGCTTTCCCACCGCCAGTTGGGATTGGCATTACCTGTGGCAACCGTTGGCGCAGCGCTATCGGGTGATCGCCTGCGACATGCTTGGTTTCGGCGACTCGGGCAAGCCGCTGAACCACGAATACAGCCTGCTGGAACAGGCGGATTTGCAACAAGCGCTGCTGGCGCATCTGGGCGTCGAGCAACCGCTGCATGTGCTGGCTCATGACTACGGCGACAGCGTTGCCCAGGAATTGCTGGCCCGGCACTACGAGCGGCGCATCGAACTGGCCAGTTGCGTGTTCCTCAATGGCGGTTTGTTCCCTGAAACCCACCGTCCATTGCTCGCGCAAAAACTCTTGCTCAGCCCCTTGGGCTGGATGTTTGGCCGCGCCTTCAGCCGTGATGCGCTAGTCAAAAGCTTCCGGCAGATTTTCGGCCCGAACACGCGGCCGAGCGAAAGCGAAATGGACGACTTCTGGCGCCTGGTGGAGAGCCATCACGGTCCGCGCATCATGCACAAGTTAATCAGCTATATCCCCGAACGCCGGGTACACCGAGATCGCTGGGTCAGTGCCATGCAACAAGATGAAGTGCCGCTGCGGGTGATCGATGGCGAAGTCGACCCGATCTCCGGGGCGCACATGGTCGCGCGGTATCGCCAATTGATCCCCAACCCGGATACGGTGTTGCTGCCCGGCATCGGTCACTATCCGCAGATCGAAGCACCGGTCGAGGTGCTCAAGCATTACCTGAAGTTTCGCGAACACTGGGTCTCGCGACCACGGCAATTGGCCTATTCCTGAATCGGGCCCATCCCCCAGCCTTATCGCGCACCATTCAGCGCCCGCCGTGTTTCTTGTGACTGGCTGTGGCGTGCCGGACACTCAGGCCATTGTCCCAATGGCCTGCTGGAGTTCTCCCATGAATGAGTCTGTGCGCTTCGAAGATAAAGTGGTGATCGTCACCGGTGCGGGCGGTGGCCTCGGGCGCGCTCACGCCTTGTTATTCGCCCGGCAGGGCGCCAAGGTGCTGGTCAACGACTTGGGCGGATCGGCGCAGGGCGAAGGCGCCAATGCGTCGGCGGCAGACCGCGTAGTGGCGGAGATTCGCGAAGCGGGCGGCACCGCGCAGGCCAACCATGATTCGGTAACCGACGGCGACAAACTGGTCCAGCATGCTCTGGACGTCTTCGGCCGGGTCGACGTGGTGGTTAATAACGCCGGAATCCTGCGCGACAAGACCTTTCACAAAATGGACGATGCCGATTGGGATCTGGTCTACCGCGTCCACGTCGAAGGCGCCTACAAAGTCACCCGCGCCGCCTGGCCGCACCTGCGCGAGCAAAACTATGGGCGGGTGATCTTCACCGCGTCGACCTCGGGCATCTACGGCAATTTCGGCCAATCCAACTACGGCATGGCCAAGCTCGGCCTCTACGGCCTGACCCGCACGCTCGCCATCGAAGGCCGCAAGAACAACATCCTGGTCAACGCCATCGCCCCCACCGGTGGCACCCGCATGACCGAAGGCCTGATCCCGCCGCAAGTGTTCGAACAACTCAAGCCGGAATTGGTCAGCCCGTTGGTGGTGTACCTCGCCAGCGAAGCGTGCCAGGAAACCGCCGGCCTGTTCGAAGTCGGCGGCGGCTGGATGGGCAAGGTTCGCTGGGAACGCAGCCTGGGCACCGGGTTTGATCCGCGGGTTGGTTTCTCCCCCGAAGACGTGGCGGCGCATTGGCAGCAGATTTGCGATTTCGAGGGGGCGGCGCATCCGAAGGACAACATTGAAGCGCTGAAAGAGATGATGGGGAATTTGCAGAAGTATTTGATGTAACAAACTGAAAAGGGGGAGAAGTGAGAATACTGCTCCCCTCTTTTCGCGTTTCTATTACTCAGCCTTAAAGCCTGGTTTGCCGTTCGCGAGTCTCCAGGTCTTGATAGTATTCAATACCCCTTCTGGGCTATCTTCGGCCCCGGCTGATGGGTAGTACATAACGTCTGAGCCGTTAGGATGCTCAGAGGTATTCACGATGGTTTCAACGATCTCATCGAGCTCGGCTTCCGATGTGTAATCTCCAGTGAACAAGCGCTGGATAAGAGTCTTGTATTCGGATTCTGTGTAATCTTCCAATTTCTTTTTAAGAGTCATCTTAATTTCCCCCTTTGCTGGAGTGGGCATTGATATGCTGCTTCGGTCCCAATATTCGAATGTTGTCAATATTGTAGACCTCTCCGTCTTCACTAATAGGCTTCACATGGTGGAGTTCGTACTTTGTCCTTTTTCCAACTTGATCGGCTTGAGGTGCTTTTGGGGAAAGCCCTTTTTCCATTTCTAGTTTTGTTGGCCGAGGTAAATGGGAACTCAAGGTAGGATCCGCCGCTACTGCCTTCCAAAACTCTCGACGAAACGCGCTGAAGCTGGAATATTGCTTTCCTCGCAGTTTATCCGCGATGTCTGTTGGAATGGGTGATCCTTCTTGCGATAAGGCTGCGCCTAGCCAATTTCCCGAAACCGCCTCCCCGGATCCGCTTGCTACACCCGGTTCATTCCGCCGATCCCTGAACATCGTATAGATCGGGGGTATCCCCGAGTCTGCAGGGAAAACAGTGATGAAACCTCCCAGGCTGTCGAGATCCAGCTCAGGAAATGCATCTATGCGCCCTTCGAGAGCAGTGACGGTAGCGCCCTCGTAGACGACGACACCCGATTCGCTTGAGGGCAACGATGTTGAGGCGTCGCCCGGCTGAACAATCGGCGTCCAGGTTATGCCAATCGATGGCAGGCCAGGACTTTGAGTCGTGTAGACCTTCCGGATTGGATCGTAGGTGGCGAGTTGGACTGGCACATCAAAAGGCACTGCCGCGCCGTTGGTGGCGACCACGAAGTACTCGATGGAGTTGCCTTCAGCTTTTAAGCCAATGCCAACATTCAGCTTGACTTGGCCACTTGTTGGCGCGTTTGCGCTCAAGCTTTGATCGGTAGCCGGCGAGAGGTCTGCAAGCGGAACGCTTAACGAGTACAGGTCGCTATTGCCCAGAGGCGATGGGTACACCAGTGCCGCAAACCCGCTGGCCAGGGCCCCTGCTGATCCGACGGCAGCCGAGACTGTTGCGGTAAGTGCTGATTGAAGAGCGGATCTGACTGCCAGCGATGTTGCCTGACTGACCACTAACGTTCCGGCTGTGCCAGCGAACAGGGGGCCGGCTGACGCTGTCGAACCCGCCATGGCTAGCGTCGTTTTTCTAGCGTTCTCTTCCGCTTGCCGCTGTTCTTCGAGTCGCTGCAACTCTGCCAGTGCTTCGAGGTGCGCCCGTTCTCTAGCGACTTGCTGCGCTGCGGCTTCTGCTGCAATGCGTGCTTGCTCTTTGGCGGCTAGCCGGGCTTCTTCAAGAGCTGCAAGCCGCGCTTGTTCGCGGGCGCGTACCTCGGCTTCCTCGTTGATCCGCGCCAGCTCCGCCGCTAATCGTTGTGCTTCCTGCTCTGCTTGTCTTTGTGCGTGCTCTGCGGCTTGTGCTGCCGCCAAAGCCTGGTGCAGATGTGCCGTGCGCTGATTAAGTGTCTGGATGGTTACTGACAGTAATCTCGCGTCATGGGCAGCCCTGTAAGAAGTGGCCCATGCCTGCATTGCAATTCCATGAGGCCCCGGCCGACGCTCCATCGTCGTGGCTTTTATCATGAACTCGTTGATATGGCGGTTGAACGGATCTCCTCCAAAAAACGCATTGGCAATTGAATTTTTAGTGTGAAGTTCGGCGGTTTTTTGTTGTGTAAGTTGATGGTTTGCGGCCAGCTCGCGGGTGATTGATTGCGACGATGAAAGAGGTTCTGGTGATCTGATGGCTGCTAGTTCGGTTTCAATGGATTGGGGTATCTGGCTGGTCCGTGCCTGATACTCCTGTTCTAGTGCTTGCGCAGTGGCCTTCACCATATTTTGGTTCTGGTAATAAGTTGCTACCCCGTGACCGATTGGTCCGGCCCTCTTATTGATCGAAGTTCTTGGGCCTGGGGTCATTTGTTCGGGAGCAACACCCTTAATCTCAAGGGGTGTATCAATCTCCCAGACAGGAGGTTTGCTGTTGCTGTTCGGTTGATGCCTATTCGGTGGCTTTTGCATATTCATATCCTTTTGAATGTGCATGTATGTGAAGCGCATCGGTCCGTCATTGGTCCATGCGATATAGAAATAACTCTACGACAAGCGTAAAAAAGTCGGGTCCGAGAACAGCGTCAGGTGTTGCCTGTAAACTTGTGCGATGTTTCCAGAAGTTAATTGAATGGAAATAACTTTCTGCCGAATCCAAAGAAGTTTCTCAATACATCCTCAGACCCTTCCCACACGCCTCGGTGTAAACACTTTTGCCTAAAAAACAAGCAAAAAAAAGCCACCGCAAACGCAGTGGCTGAGGCAGACGTTGGATCAAGGAGCAACAAATCAACGTCAGTGAACGCTGGGTTGATGGGCTGAAGCAAACTGCTTCAATCCGTCAGAATCTTGCGCTTCCAGGCCAGTTGCGCTGAAAGCCCGGCCAGCATAAGTGCTTAACCACAAAGGAAAAACAGTGATTTCGGACATGCACTGTTACCACTTGGGCAACAGTCACCCGGTGACACCATCCATTTTCCTGATGGCGGCCCATCCAGCCCGCCCATGCTCGGCGCAAAAACCCGGATGACGGGGTGACTCATCCTTTCGAGCGACAACGCGAATACCTCCTTGGTGCGCTTATCGCCCCGGTGGCGCGGCAGTAGGGTGGGGCCTTCTGTCACTCACCGGGGAAGACGCATGACAAAAACAACAATGCGCGCCATCTTCAGGCCGCAGGCGCTCGCCGCTGCGGTGGCGTTGGGCTGCTGTGCCCAGGCGCAGGCCGTTGCCTTCAATATTGGCGAGATCGAAGGGCAATTCGATTCCTCGCTGTCGATCGGTGCCAGTTGGGGCATGCGCGATGCCGACAAGTCGTTGGTCGGCACGGTCAATGGTGGCAGCGGACAGGCGTCGACCGGGGATGACGGGCGGCTGAACTTCAAGAAAGGCGAAACCTTCTCCAAGATCTTCAAAGGCATCCACGACCTCGAACTGAAGTACGGCGACACTGGTGTGTTCGTGCGGGGCAAGTATTGGTATGACTTCGAGTTGCAGGATGAGGACCGCGAGTTCAAACCCATCAGCGATCACGGCCGCAAAGAAGGCTCGAAGTCGGCTGGTGCGCAGTTGCTCGATGCTTTTGTCTACCACAACTATTCCATCGGCAATTTGCCGGGCACCCTGCGCGCCGGTAAGCAGGTGGTCAGTTGGGGTGAAAGTACCTTCATCGGCAATTCGATCAACAGCATCAACCCGATCGACGTCTCGGCCTTTCGCCGACCCGGTGCCGAGATCAAGGAAGGCCTGATTCCGGTCAACATGTTGTTCGTTTCCCAAGGCCTGACCGAGCAACTGAGCGTCGAAAGTTTTTACCAACTGGAGTGGGACCAGACCGTCCTCGACAACTGCGGCACCTTCTTCGGTGGAGACGTGGCGGCGGACGGCTGTAACACGGGCTACACCGTTGCGAGCCCGGCGATTGCGCCGTTGCAACCGATTGCCGCCGCGTTCGGCCAAGGGTTTGAAGTCAGCCGTGAAGGCGTCGTGGTGCCCCGTGGCGGCGACCGCGATGCGCGGGATTCCGGGCAATGGGGCACGGCGCTGCGCTGGCTGGGGGACGACACCGAGTACGGCCTGTATTTCATGAATTACCACAGCCGCACGCCGAACGTCGGCACCACCACTGCGGGGCTGGGCACCCTGGCGCGGCTTCCGGGCATCATCAGCACCGCCAACGGCATCGCACCGGGCACCGGCGCGTCCCTGGCGCAAAGCGTGATGCTCGGGCGTGGCCAGTATTTCCTCGAGTACCCCGAGGACATCCGTTTGTACGGCGCCAGTTTCTCCACCACGTTGCCCACTGGCACCGCGTGGACCGGCGAAGTCAGTTACCGCCCCAACGCCCCGGTGCAGGTCAACACCAACGACTTGACCCTCGCGCTGCTCAACCCGATTGCCAGTGGCACGGCTTCGCCGCTGGTGACTTCGCCGGGCGCCGACAACAAAGGCTATCGGCGCAAGGAAGTGACGCAACTGCAGAGCACCCTGACGCATTTCTTCGACCAAGTGCTCGGCGCCGAACGCCTGACCGTGGTCGGTGAAGCGGCGGTTGTGCGGGTGGGTGGCCTGGAGTCGCGGGACAAGGTGCGTTACGGCCGGGACTCGGTGTACGGCCAGTACGGTTTTGGCGGCGACACCGATGGCTTCGTTAACTCTACCTCCTGGGGCTACCGCGCCCGGGCGATCCTTGATTACAACAACGTGATGGCCGGGATCAACTTCAAACCCAACCTCTCGTGGTCCCACGACGTCAGCGGCTACGGCCCCAACGGTTTGTTCAACGAAGGCGCCAAGGCGATCAGCGTCGGGGTCGACGCCGATTACCGCAACACCTACACCGCCAGCCTGAGTTACACCGATTTTTTCGGCGGTGATTACAACGTGCTGGAAGACCGCGACTTCGTGGCGCTGAGCTTCGGCGTGAACTTCTGATCTGGCTGAAAAGGATGACTGTAATGCGCAAGATGATTCTGCAATGCGGCGCGGCCCTGGCCTTGAGCCTACTGGCGCTGAACGTGATCGCCGCGGTGTCGCCGCAAGAAGCCGAGAAGCTCGGCACCAGCCTGACGCCGCTGGGCGCGGAGAAGGCCGGCAACGCCGATGGCTCGATTCCGGCGTGGACTGGCGGCCTGCCGAAAAATGCGGGTGCGGTGGACAGCAAAGGCTTTCTCGCCGACCCGTTCGCCAACGAAAAACCGTTGTTCGTGATCACCGCCGCCACCGTCGACAAATACAAGGACAAGCTCTCCGACGGCCAGATCGCCATGTTCAAGCGCTACCCCGAGACCTACAAAATCCCGGTCTACCCGACCCACCGTACGGCCGCGTTGCCGGCGCAGATCTATGAGTCGGCCAAGCGCAGCGCCCTGAACGTGACGCCGATCAATGACGGGAATGGCCTGGCGAATTTCACCGGTGACCGTTACTACGCGTTTCCGATTCCGAAGAACGGCGTCGAAGTGATCTGGAACCATATCACCCGTTATCACGGTGGCAACCTGCGCCGCACCATCACCCAGGCCACCCCGCAATCGAACGGCGATTTCACGGTGATCCGCTTCAAGGACGAAGTGGCGGTGCCGCAATTGCTCGGCGATCTGCAACCGGGCAGCGACCAGAACGTACTCAGCTATTTCAAGCAGGAAGTCACCGCGCCCGCGCGTCTGGCCGGCAACGTGTTGCTGGTGCACGAGACCCTCGATCAAGTAGTGGAACCGCGCAAGGCCTGGATCTACAACGCCGGCCAGCGACGGGTGCGGCGCGCGCCGCAAGTGGCGTATGACGGCGTCGGCACGTCATCGGACGGGCTGCGCACCACCGACAATTTCGACATGTTCTCCGGAGCGCCGGACCGCTACGACTGGAAACTGGTCGGCAAGAAGGAAATGTACATCCCCTACAACAGTTACAAACTCGACTCGCCGAACCTCAAGTACAGCGACGTGATCAAGGCCGGGCATATCAATCAGGACCTGACCCGCTACGAGCTGCATCGGGTCTGGGAGGTGGTGGCCACGGTCAAGCCAAACGAACGTCATGTCTACGCCAAGCGCCACATGTACATCGACGAGGACACCTGGCAGGTGGCGCTGGCCGACCACTATGACGGTCGCGGGCAACTGTGGCGCGTGGCGGAGGGGCACGCGCAGTTCTACTACGATCATCAAGTACCAGCCTATACGGTCGAGGCGCTGTATGACCTGATTGCCGGGCGCTACATCGCGCTCGGGATGAAGAACGAAGAGAAGCGCAGCTTTGAGTTCGGCATCGAGGCCAAGGCCGGGGACTACACGCCGGCGGCGCTGCGGAGTTCAGGTGTGAGGTGACGTGTCCTACAACGTCTTAGGAAAAAGGTGACCCACGGGTCGCCTTTTTTATGGGCGTCAATCAGCGCGCTGAATACTTCTTCAACAAGCCGCCGACACGGGACTAGGGTGGCCGCACAATTATAAAAAGGCACGCCACTATGACTGCCATGACGCCCTGTCTGGACCGTCCCGGGTATCTGCCCCGTGTGTCCTCCCATCACTTGTCGCGGCCACGGCTGACCGAGCCGCTGCTGTTGTCGACGGCGCGGGTCAAGCTGCTGTGCGCGCCGCCCGGCAGTGGTAAAAGTGCGTTGCTTGCCGAATGCCTGTTACAGGTGCCGGCCGACGGCCAGGTGCTGTGGTTGCCGTTGCACGGTGCCTCGTTGAGTGCGGCGGATTTTTGCTCACGGCTGGCGCAAGCGCTGCAACTGCCCTCGACCGATGAGCCAGAACTGCTGGCGACACTCTCCCGTTTGCAGGCTTCAACCTGGGTCTTTCTCGATGACTATTGCCGGACCCCGGCGCCCGAACTCGATGCCTTGCTGGATCGACTGATCGCCGTCAGCAGCCCCGCGCTGACCTGGTGGCTGAGTGCGCGGCGGCGACCGCAATGCAACTGGCCACGGCTGCTGCTCGACGACGAACTCTACGAAGTCGAAGGTCGGGCGCTGGCCTTCAATCAACCCGAGGTCGAACAATTGCTGGGTCACCTCGAGCCGGCGCTGGTGGAGAAAACCGCACGCAGGGTGGTGCAACGCAGTGGCGGCTGGTGCGCGGCGGTGCGCATTGCCCTGCTGGATGGCTGCCAGTGGGCGCGTGATGAGGCGCGGCAAGCGCGCTCGGCGACACTGCTCGATTACTTGCAGCACGAGTTGTTCAACACCTTGCCGCCGGAGCTGGCGGACGCCTGGCAAGTGCTGGCACACCTGCCGCGTTTCAATGCCAGTCTGTGCGACCACCTGTTTGGCGCGGGCGAGGGCGCGCGCTGGATGCTCGACTTGCAGGCGCGAGGTTGCTTCATCGAGTCCTGGGAAGGCTCACCAGACTGGCTGCACGTGTTCGCCCCCTTGGCCCGCTTGATCAAGGACCAACCGTGGCCGGTCGGCCGCGCCTGGCATCGCCGCGCCTGCCAGTGGTTCTGTGCCGAGCAAGACTGGCAAGCCGCGTTCGAGCAAGCCTTGCTGGCCGAGGAGTTCGACGTTGCGGTGAGTCTGTTGCAACACTTCAGCGTTGAGCAGGTTTTGCAACGACAGAACGCCCGGCTGCTGCTGGGCTTGTACGAACAACAGGGCGCCGATTTATTGCTGGGCACGCCGCAACTGATCGGCCTCGTGACCGCCGCGCTGCTGTTCGCCGGGCGATTCGATCAGGCTGGCCGCTGCCTTGATCAACTGTCGCGGTTCTTGCCACAGCCAACGGCCGACGCACAGTCGCAACTGATCGCTCGCTGGCAGGCGCAACGGGGTTGGCTGCTGCATCTGCAAGGAAGGATGTCGGCGGCCCGTGCGTTGTTCCTCGAGGCCCTGGATACGCTGGACGCCGAGGCCTGGCCCGCGCGGTTGCTGTGCTGGTCGGGGATGACCCAGCAAGCCCTGCTCGAGGGTGATCTCGACGGCGCCCAGGGCATCAATCGCCAGGCCCTGTGCCTGGCTCGGGCGCAGGACTCGCTGCTGTTTGAGGCCTGGCTCGAACTTGATCATGCGCAGTTGCTCGAACAGCGTGGCGCGGCACCGCGTGCGGACAACTTGCTGGCCAATGTTCAGCAACTGCTGGAGCAACGCACCGACCGCCCTGTTTCGCTGTTGGGGCGGATCGCGTTGCGCCGGGGGCGACTGGCCCTGAGCCAGGGCCACGACGGGCAGGCCGCGCGGTTGTTCGAATCTGGTCTGGACGACTGCCGGCGCAGCCACGACAAACGTGTGCTGTACGGCTATTTGGGCCTGGCGCAACTGGCGGCCAATCAGCGCGATTACGCCCAGGCGTTCGTTTACCTGCGTGACGCCGAACGGCTGATGCAACAACGGCAGATCCCCGACACGGTGTATCGCGGGGTGTTACTGCAAACCAGCAGCCATTTCTGGTTGCAGCAGGGCCGGCCGGAACTGGCGCATGAGGCCTTGAGCCGGGTATTGAAGCATTACCGCGGGCCGACTGCGCGTCAGGCGCCACCGGCGACCCTGGAATTGATTGCCAGGATCGAATATCTGTTGGTGCTGGCCGAGACTCACTTGCATGGCGGTTCAGACGCAGCCAACCGGCTGCATCGCTGGCGCGAGAATGCCGCTCGCCGTGGCCGGATGAACCTGGAGGCCGAATTGCTGTTCGCCCTGGCCGAGGTGTTGGCGTTCGAAGGTCATGCGTCCGGCGCCACGGCCACCTGGCAAGTGGGCCTGGACTTGGTGAGTTGCTACCATTTGCGACAAGCCCTCAGAGAAGCGGAATTGCGTTTGCCCCCGGCGCTGCGATGGCTGATTCGTGAGGATGGCCCGATGGATGAGGTGTGTCCCAGCCCGGCTCATCATTCCTTGAGTCAGCGCGAACTGGAAGTGTTGGAGCTGATTGCCCGGGGTAATTCCAATCAACAAATTGCCGAACAGTTGTTCATCTCGTTACATACCGTAAAGACCCATGCTCGACGTATTCATGGAAAGTTAGGCGTCGAAAGACGAACGCAAGCCGTGGACAAGGCAAGGGGCCTGGGATTGATAACTTGAGGCAGCGCGTAATTAAGAAATAATTAGGTGGTTTTTATTGATGTGTCGGCGTTACAAGGTTTGTTATTAATGTTTGTTAATCCTGCTTAAATGAATTGTAAGGGGTTCTGGCTTTTAATTGGTTGGGCCGATCAATAACGTTGTTCTGTGTCGGGAGGGCATAACGTCTTCCCACTTAGAACAAGGTGATTTGATAAATGATGGTAAATACTTCTTCCAGCGAGCGTGAAGCGAACCATAAGTTATGGCGCGAACAGTATGGTGAGCTTTCCATGCGCCGTTTCGTCGCACTGGAATCGGCCATGCTGGAAACCGCTGCAGAACTTCAACGGGTGATGGGGCCGCAGGCCTCGCTCACGGCTTATTCGCGTTTGCGTACGCAGCAATGGTTGAGCAGCATGGGCAGCGCATCGCTCGACCCAGACAAACTTTTTATCAAGAGTCGCTATCGATATCGCCTGGGTGGCCGGGAAGTGATTCACGACGAACGCCGTTCATTGACCGAGTACGCGATCGGCGGCCAGCAAGACAAGGACCGGATCAGCCTGACCTTTGAAGGCCAGACCTCTTCGAATGTCTCGTATTTCACGCTAGAGAACTGGCTGTCGTCAGTCGACATGCGCTCCGAATATGCGTTGAGCCTGATCGACAACCCTGTGCCGGCGGTGTACGAGGCCGCCCATGAGCACTGGGTGCGGCAAGTGGAGTTCACCCTGTTCTGCAACCTTACGGAACATCGTCTTGAGCGCTTCTGCGAGGAGTGGGTGCAGCGCTTGCTGCAAGGTGACCCGTCGCTCATGGTGCGTGGCATTGTGCTGCCGGGCACCGCTTCGCCCCTGAAGAATATGTTCGTTATCCACCAGAGGCGTGAGCCGCAAGGCCGTTGTGTGGTGTTTGCACCCGGTGCACCCAGCGGCAAGGCCTGGAATGTTTTTGAAAATATGGCGGACGTCACTGCTCATATCGGCACTTGGTGCCTACGCCATCCGGAATATATCTATCCGCAAGTGGGTAGTCGCTATCAACTGACCATGCGCCAGTTCTTCCGTGATCTGGCCAAAAACTACAACTTGTGGAATCGCCATCCGATCCAACTGGTTGAATACTCGGACACCATCGCGGGGCAGCCGTTATCCGGTTTTGTACTGGAAATGATTCGCTGGGACCGTTTTGAAAGTATTGAACTGGCGCCGCCTAACTATCGCAATGCCAATTATGATCAGCGGCAATATTACGCAAGCCTCAATACGCAACTTAAAGCGCTGTACACCGTTGAAGGTCGAGAGGCAGCACTTATTTCCTATGAAAAGTTTACGTATGACCTGATCAAGCAGCGCATTGAAGGTGTCCTGAAAGAGCGCGGCGAACAGGTCCAGGTCGATCCGGATTTGATCATGATTGAATTCGGCCCTGCGCAACGTGCGTCGTTGACCTCCGTGATCACTCAAGAGAAGGCGTTTTATGCGGCCGAGCATGAGCGCGATCCGACCAACAGCTACCCACGTTATCAACTGGCGGCGGGACATCCGCCCTTGAAGACCCTGGATATCCGCGATTTGGCAGGCTGGTCCCGCACGTTACGCCCCGGCGAGCAGTACATCGAGATGCTGCGCACGGTGCATTTGAACCCGCAGAGCCCGACTCACGTGTTTCATCGGGATGTGCATATCGAGCGCCAGTTCGCCGAGATGAACCGCGGCGCGCTATCGGCCTATTTCCAGGGACAGATCGACCGCGCGCAGTACGATGACTTCAAGCAGGCCATTGCCGCGTTGCGCACGCCGGACCGTTATGGCGGGCCGGTGATGGGCGACTACCCGGTGAATCAGGACAGCGTCTATCAGTTCCATCTGGGGCGGCGCCGGCCGGTGGAGGGTGTCTATGTGTTCCGGTTTGCCAGAGGTGGCGAGGTGCGCGATTACCTGTACACCCCGCAGGCGCCGGATGGCGTGTGGCTGCGCCCGCTGGACAACTTCGCCGGTTCGGTACGCTTCAGAGGCCTGCGGCAGTACTACCTCGACCGCCTGCATTACGTGGATCGTCCGCACGGCGTCGAATACTTCGATCAGATCGAAGCCACGACCAGTCACGTCAAAGCGCCGGACCTCGAGGTCAATAGCCGGGTCCGCGATTTTTCCAAGTGTTATGCACAGATGATCCTGCGGGTGATCGACGACGTGGATCGACAAACCACCAGCCTGGCTGAAATTATCACCAAGCTGACGTATGACTCGGTCATCTTGGCCGCGCAGGTAATCAGCCTGGTGATTCCGCCCGTCGGGTTGGCGGTAAGTGCAGTGCAGATCACCCGGAACATACTCGACGGTGCGCAGGCCTATCACTACCGGGATCAGGCCAAAGCCCTGGATCACTTCAAAGCGGCGCTGGTGGACCTGGCGACGCTGGGTTACGGCAAATACAAGGAATTGGGGCCAAAGGCGGTGACGTCCACCCAGAAAACCCTGATCGACCTCGCGGGCGATGTGAAGACGCTGGCGAGCCTGGTGTCGGCCGCCACCGGGCAAAAAGTCCCGCATGAAGTCTTGCTGGACATCGTCCGGGATCTATCGGCCAGCCATGGCCAGGCGTACAGCAAGACGCTGGTGCGCTAGTCCGGCGACCGACCTAGGGCGTGCAGGTTTTCAGGCGGATGGCTGGAAGCCCATCCGCCAACTCACGGCCCGGCTCGCCGCCAGCAAACGCTGCGCCGCCGGGCCATTTTCGTCGGCGTGGAACAGTGAGGCGGGGCCGACGATGGTCATCACCGCCGCAACCTTGCCCACTGCGTTGAACACCGGGGCCGACAACGCGTCCACGCCGGGCATCAACAAACCGTGGACGTGGTGCAGGCCGCGATCGCGGATCTGCTCCCGTAGCAGGGCGTAATCCCGCGGGTCGGCCAAGGGATGTGCGCCACTGGTCTGCACCTCTATCTCGCGTAATTCCTCGGTCTCGCGGTTCGGCAGGAACGCGCTGAACACCAGCCCGGTGGACGAACTGAGCAGCGGCAGCACCGAGCCCAGTTGCGTGACTACCGTGACCGCGCGCACCGCCGGTTCGATGTGCACGACGGTCGCGCCCTGATTACCCCATACCGCGACGAAGCAGGTTTCATTCAGTTCATCACGCAGCTCGGCCAGGGGCAGGGCGGCGACTTTCAACACGTCCATGCTGTTGAGCGCGGCCAGGCCGACGCGCAGCGCCTCGCGGCCGAGGCCGTAATGGTTGGTGGCCGGGTTTTGCTCGGCAAAGCCACTGGCGATCAGCGCTTGCAGGTAGCGATGGACCTTGCTCGCCGGCATCTGCACATGCTCGGCCAGGCGCGACAACGAGGTGGCGGGCGACAGTTGTGCCAGCGCCTTGAGGATGTCGGTGCCGACCTCTGCCGAGCGGACTTTCTGCTTACCGTTACTGTCGCTGGGCTTTTCCATGAAGGCACTTTGATCCAAGGCTGAATGGGCGTCTTTATAGCTTGACGGTCTTTGGCAATCAAATTACGTTGTGCGTAATTCGATTACGATAAAAATAACCCGAGCGTGCCATTTCTCCCATGCGGAGTGACAGGCCATGGCTCGACTCCCGTTCAGGAGGCTCCATGAACCCCGATGCAACTTCGCCAGCCCTGGCTTACCAGTCAGGCTTCGGCAATGAATTCAGCACCGAAGCCTTGCCGGGCGCCTTGCCGATCGGGCAAAACTCCCCACAAAAAGCGCCGTATGGCCTGTACACCGAGTTGTTCTCCGGCAGCGCTTTCACCATGCCGCGCAGTGAAGCCCGACGCACCTGGTTGTACCGTATTCAGCCATCGGCCAATCACCCGGCGTTCGTCAAACTTGAGCGGCAATTGGCCGGCGGACCGCTGGGCGAAGTGACGCCCAATCGCCTGCGCTGGAACCCGCTGGACATGCCAACCGAACCCACGGATTTCGTCGACGGACTGGTGAGCATGGCCGCCAACTCCGCCGCACAGAAACCGGCGGGCATCAGCATTTACAATTACCGCGCCAATCGCTCCATGGAACGAGTGTTCTTCGATGCCGACGGTGAGTTGCTGCTGGTGCCGCAGCAGGGACGGTTGCGCATCGCCACGGAACTGGGCGTGCTGGAACTGGAGCCGCTGGAAATCGCCGTACTGCCGCGCGGCTTGAAATTCCGCGTCGAACTGCTTGATGCCGAGGCCCGCGGGTACGTCGCCGAGAACCACGGCGCGCCGCTGCGCCTGCCAGACCTGGGGCCGATCGGCAGCAATGGCCTGGCCAACCCGCGGGACTTCCTGACCCCCGTGGCTCACTACGAACACCTGCAACAGCCCACCGCGCTGGTGCAGAAATTTCTCGGTGAACTGTGGGGCTGCGAGCTCAATCATTCGCCGCTGAACGTGGTCGCCTGGCACGGCACCAACGTGCCGTACAAATACGATCTGCGGCGCTTCAACACCATCGGCACGGTCAGCTTCGACCATCCCGATCCATCGATCTTTACCGTACTGACTTCACCGACCAGCGTGCATGGCCTGGCCAATCTCGATTTCGTGATCTTCCCGCCGCGCTGGATGGTGGCCGAAAACACCTTCCGCCCGCCGTGGTTCCACCGCAACCTGATGAACGAATTCATGGGCCTGATCCAGGGCGCCTACGATGCCAAGGCCGAGGGCTTCCTGCCCGGCGGCGCCTCGCTGCACAGTTGCATGAGTGCCCACGGCCCGGACGGTGAAACCTGCACCAAGGCGATCAACGCCACGCTGGCGCCGGGCAAGATCGACAACACCATGGCCTTCATGTTCGAGACCAGCCAGGTGCTGCGCCCGAGCCGCTTTGCCCTCGACTGCCCGCAACTGCAAAACAATTACGACGCTTGCTGGGCCTCGCTGCCTGCCACTTTCGACCCGACCCGGAGATAACCCATGCCCTCGACTTCCCCCCTGCGTAGCTGGGTTGCCTCCGCCAACGGCCATCGCGATTTCCCCCTGCAGAACCTGCCACTGGGGGTGTTCAGCCACAACGGCTCGGCGCCACGCAGCGGCGTGGCGATCGGCGAGCACATCTTCGACCTCGAAGCGGCGCTGGCCGCCGGTGTGTTCGAAGGCCTCGCACGCACGGCGGTCGAAGCCACCCGTGGCGGCCAGTTGAACGGCTTTTTCCAACTCGGTCGCGAGGCCCGCGTGGCATTGCGCGAGCGCCTGCTGGAGCTGTTCACTGAGGGCAGCACCCTGCACGGCAAGCTCGAAGCCCAAGGGGCGAAGTTGCTACCACTGGCGACGGACTGCCAGATGCACTTGCCGGCAAAGATTGGCGACTACACCGACTTCTACGTCGGCATTGAACACGCGCAAAACGTCGGCAAACTGTTCCGCCCGGACAACCCGCTGCTGCCCAATTACAAGCATGTGCCGATCGGCTATCACGGCCGTGCTTCCACCGTGCGCCCGTCCGGCACCGACGTGCGTCGGCCGAAGGGCCAGACCCTGCCCGCAGGGCACAGCGAGCCGACCTTCGGCCCGTGTGCGCGGCTGGACTTTGAGCTGGAGCTGGGCATCTGGATCGGCCAGGGCAACGACATGGGCGACTCGATTGAGATTGCCG
The DNA here is from genome assembly GCF_031583775.1 of Pseudomonas rhizozeae. Taxonomy (NCBI): domain Bacteria; kingdom Pseudomonadati; phylum Pseudomonadota; class Gammaproteobacteria; order Pseudomonadales; family Pseudomonadaceae; genus Pseudomonas; species Pseudomonas rhizozeae. The sequence continues at coordinate 19,048 of NZ_JAVLSB010000007.1, read as the reverse complement.
ACGCCGCCGATCACATCGCCGGTTACTGCCTGTTGAACGACTGGTCGGCGCGGGATATCCAGGCCTGGGAATACCAGCCGCTGGGGCCGTTTTTGTCGAAAAGTTTTATCACCAGTGTGTCGCCGTGGGTGATCACTGCTGAGGCGCTGGCGCCGTTCCGCCGAGCACAACCGGCGCGGCCCGACGGCGATCCGCAACCGCTGGCGTATTTGCTCGACCCACGGGACCAGGCCAGCGGTGCGTTCGACATCGAACTGGAGGTGCTGCTGACCACCGAATCCATGCGCGAAACAGGCCTGCCACCTCATCGCCTGACCTTGAGCAACACCCGGCACATGTACTGGACCGTGGCGCAAATGGTCGCGCACCACAGCGTCAACGGTTGCCAATTGCAGGCTGGCGATTTGTTTGGCTCGGGCACTTTGTCCGGACCGCATAACGACCAGTTCGGCAGCCTGCTGGAGATCACCGAGGGCGGCAAGAAACCGATCGAACTGGCCTCGGGCGAGGTGCGCAAGTTCCTTGAAGACGGCGATGAAATCATCCTGCGCGCCCGCTGCGTGCGCGAAGGTTTCGCTTCGATTGGCTTCGGCGAATGCCGAGGCACAGTGTTGCCGGCGCGTTGAGGAGAGCGGGGCATGGAACTCTATACCTACTACCGCTCGACCTCGTCCTACCGGGTGCGCATTGCCTTGGCGCTGAAGGGTTTGGACTACCGGGCGCTACCCGTCAATCTGGTAGCGGCTGACGGTGGTGAGCATCGGCAGTCGGCTTATCTGGCACTCAATCCACAAGGTCGGGTGCCGACATTGCGCAGCGACGAGGGTGCGTTACTGATCCAGTCGCCAGCGATCATCGAGTACCTGGAAGAGCGTTATCCACAGGTGCCGCTGTTATCCACAGACCTCATCCTTCGCGCGCACGAGCGTGGCGTCGCGGCGCTGATCGGTTGCGACATGCACCCGTTGCACAACGTCAGCGTGCTGAACCGCTTGCGTCAGCTCGGTCGTGATGAAGCACAGGTGCAGGAGTGGATCGAGCACTGGATCAGCCATGGGTTGGCGGCGGTAGAGCAACGGCTTGGCGATGCCGGTTATTGTTTCGGCCCGGAGCCGGGTTTGGCGGACGTGTATCTGATCCCGCAGCTGTATGCGGCGCAGCGGTTCAACGTTGCACTGGAGGCTTATCCGCGGATTCTTAGGGTGGCGGCATTGGCGGCGGCGCATCCGGCGTTTATCAAGGCGCACCCGGCGAATCAGGCGGATACGCCCAGCGCCTGAGCGGCAGTCATCGCGGGTGAGCGCGTCTAGAGTTTCGTGGATTCAGTGCACCACCGAATTCGGCGGCAAATGCCCCAGGCGTTCGGTCAGGCGCAGGCGCTGGATCGGGTCGTCGCTGAGCAGCAGCGCATGTTCCAGGTCAAAGCGCTCGGCGTTAGGGCAATCGAGCCGTTGATACAGGCTGGCGCGGGCGAGGTAATCAGCGGCGCTGGCGTTGCCCAGTTCGAGCACCCGTTCGGCGTCGATCAGAGCCGCGATGAAGTCGTCGTTGGCCAGGTGCAACTGCCGCAAGTTGCGCGACAGCCGTTGCAGCATTTGCAGCGGTTCGGCGGTCACCAGGTGTTCGGCGCTGAGCTTCATGTTCGCGCCGTACTGGCGTTGCAGTAGCTCGCGGCAATCATTGGGGTACAACCGGCGTCCGCCGCAAGGGTCGAGCAGGTGATCGGCGCCGGGGACTCGCAGCAGAAAATGCCCGGGGAAGTTGACGCCAGTCATGGGGATTTCCAGGCGTCGGGCCAGCTCCAGAGCGATCAGGCCGAGGGCCAGGGGTTGGCCGCGCCGACGCTCCAATACTTTGTCGACCAGCGCAGCCTGCGGCCGCAGCGGCGTGAAATCATCCTGAGCGAAACCCATGTCGTTCAGCCGTCGTAACATCGGTTGTGCCAACTCACTGACCGGCAGCATCGGCAAGCCACCGCTGACCCGTTGCTGCAAATCCTTGAGGTCGGACATCACTGTGTCCGGTCGCAGGCCCGGGTCATGTTCGGCCGCCATCCACAACGCCGCTTCGAAAAGCGCCGGAGGCGAGCGGTGCAGGCAGTCGAAAAAAGCTTGGCGCGGTGTCATCGGTATCTCCGGCGGTTGCCTCGTTTTTAGCCCGCTGGCCGCGATTCGTCCAGTGCTCTGCGCGGTGCACGGCCGGTTATGCCCGAAAGACTGGCCGGCGCGGGCGGTTATTCCGGTGCGCTTCAGCAATTTTCAAGCGCACGCCTATACTGGCGACTGACAAGAAGTGTTTCGGGAGCCCTACGATGTTCGCTCTCATGCAAAGCTCTTGCCTTGAATCGCTGCACTTAAGCGTAGACCCGGTCAGCGGGTTGAAGGCGGTCATTGCCATCCATTGCAGTCGACTCGGGCCCGCCCTGGGTGGCTGCCGTTATCTCGCTTACCCCGACGACGAAAGCGCGGTCGAGGACGCTGTGCGGCTGGCCCGTGGGATGAGCTACAAAGCTGCGCTCGCCGGCCTGCCGCAAGGTGGCGGAGTGGCGGTTATCGTTCGGCCTGCCCACGTCGAAAGCCGAGCCGCACTGTTCGAAGCGTTTGGCCGCTGCATCGAGCAACTGGACGGGCGCTACATCACCGCCATCGACAGCGGCACCTCGGTCGCGGATATGGACTGCATCGCCCAACAGACTCAGCACGTCACCAGCACCACCGCTTCGGGCGACCCCTCGCCGCATGCCGCCATGGGCGTATTCGCCGGGATCCGCACCACCGCCATGGCCCGTCTGGGCAGCGATAACCTCGAAGGCTTGCGCGTGGCGATCCAGGGCATGGGCAACGTTGGCTTCGCCCTGGCCGAACAACTGCACGCGGCGGGCGCCGAGTTGCTGGTCAGCGACATCGACCACGGCAAGGTGCAACTGGCGATGGAGCAACTGGGCGCGCACCCGATCGCCAACGATGCGCTGCTCAGCACCCCGTGCGACATACTCGCCCCCTGCGGTCTGGGCGGTGTGCTCAACAGCCACACGGTGGCGCAATTGCGCTGCTCGGCGGTAGCCGGTTCGGCGAACAATCAGTTGACCAGCCTGGACGTAGCCGACCAATTGGAGCGCCGCGGGATTCTGTATGCGCCGGACTATGTGATCAATGCCGGCGGTTTGATCTATGTGGCGCTCAAGCATCAAGGCGAAGAGTTGCCGACCATTACCGCGCACCTGTCGAAAATCCGTACCCGCCTGACGGAAATCTTCGCCCACGCCCAAGCGGAAAAACGCTCGCCAGCCAGAGTCGCGGACGAACTGGCGGAGCGCTTGCTGTACCGCTAAGCGCTACAAGGAAAAGAGCCTCACCCCGAAAAAATCCCAGCCATGAAAAAGGCCCTGAACGCAATGCTCAGGGCCATTTCAATTCGGCAGGTGCCTACTTTGCCGCTTTAGCGGCCTTGCTCGGCTTGGCCGGCGTCGGTGCCTCGGCCTCGACGTCTTCTTCCACGGCTGCAACCGGTGCCACGGGTTCAGCCGGAGCGCTGAGCAGTTCGGACAGCGCGTCCGGCTGGCTCTTGAATGCCTTGGCGAACACATCGCGGTTCTTGGCCATGTAGATCCCGGCTTCCTCCACTTGCTGTTCGCTCAGGGACGGCACGGCTCTTTGCAACACTTCAGCCAGCAACTCAGCGAGTTCGAGCATTTTGTCATGACGGTCAGCTTCGGCTTTATCCATGAACAAGCGCTCCAGATCTCGGCTGCTGCGGTATACCACTTCGACGGCCATTCACCACCTCACATGCCTTCACATTAGTTGTCTGTTTCGACCACTGTATTTATATACAGCGAAAAGGATAAGCGAATCCCTGCGCTTTGGGTAGTGGCTTTTTAATGTAGACCGAAATTGCCGTGAGTGACGCCGATGTGTACCCAGGTGCGACCAAACGCCACGGAGCGCCTTGGCCAGCACCTCGCCATGATGTCTCTGGCCTTTTTTCTGCATGCAGATCAACCGTCACGTCCAACCCGCATCATCCGGTCGAGCCGACCTAAGGAAGTACACCGTGAAAATCAATTGGGCCGAGAAACTGCGGCAGAACGTGCACCAACTCGCCGAGTCCCTGGGCAACCTGTTCGTTGAGACCTTCCACTACCTGGCGCTGTTCGCCATCGGCGCGGTTACGGCCTGGGCGGCGGTCATGGAATTCCTCGGCATGATTGAGGAAGGTCACATCAAGATCGACGACATCTTGCTGCTGTTCATCTACCTCGAACTCGGGGCGATGGTCGGGATTTACTTCAAGACCAACCACATGCCGGTGCGCTTCCTGATCTACGTGGCGATCACCGCGCTGACCCGGCTGCTGATCTCCAACGTCTCGCACCACAACCCGCCCGACCTGGGGATCATCTACCTGTGTGGCGGGATTCTGCTGCTGGCGTTCGCGATCCTGGTGGTACGTTACGCCTCGTCGAAATTTCCTTCGGTGAAAATAGAAAACCCGCACAGAAAAATCGGTGCGGGTTCCAGTGAACACGTTGAAGTGGAGAAGGGTGAACTCTAAAGCCCTACTCGGAACGGCAGGCGGGATTTGCTCGGTGGCGGCGGCAGGTTGAGGCTGTCGCCATCGGTCATGGCTTCGAGGATGGCCATGGCGCTGTGGCCCTGTTCGATGGCGATGCCGAATTGAATACTCTGTACCAATCGTTTCAAGCGCTGTGGATCGTTACGCTGTTCGCTGCTGATCATGCGTTTGGCGACGATACGCCCGGCGTTGGACAGGGTGAGCATGATGCTGCCGTCCAGGCCCTGGATACTCAGGTTGATCTGATACTCCGGTGCGAAGGCATCGGTAATGACTTGAAAAGGGTTGTCCATATTGCGTCACCGCCTGATTGAACGTGCAGTTGTTGACCGGCCGTGATCGTGATTAGTTCGCAACACCAGACCATCGGCACGTCGCTCGCTGAAAGGGCAAAAATCCTTTTAGCCTCGGTCAGAGCTATAGCAATCGGCATGCCGGGAATATTGTCGAACAATAAAATGGGCGTCAAAAAGATGAACGGTCGCGCTCGTCTTTTTTTTGACGGTCCGTTTGGGGGCAGGATCGCCGGTCGTGCCTCTTAACCGATCAGCATTCCACCCAATTCACGGCCAGGCCACCGCGCGACGTTTCCTTGTACTTGTCGTGCATATCGGCCCCAGTGTCGCGCATGGTGCGAATCACCCGATCCAGCGAGATGAAGTGCTTGCCGTCGCCGCGCAATGCCATCTGCGTGGCGTTGATTGCCTTCACCGCAGCGATAGCGTTGCGCTCGATGCACGGCACTTGAACCAGGCCGCCCACCGGATCGCAGGTCAGGCCGAGGTTATGTTCCAGGCCGATCTCGGCGGCGTTTTCTAGCTGTTCAGGCGTTGCGCCAAGAATTTCTGCCAGACCGGCCGCCGCCATGGCACAGGCAGAACCGACTTCACCCTGACAACCGACTTCAGCGCCGGAGATCGAGGCATTTTTCTTACACAGGATGCCGACGGCGGCCGCCGCCAGAAAGAACGAGACCACGTCGTCGTCGGACGCGTCCGGGTTGAATTTCATGTAGTAGTGCAACACGGCTGGAATGATCCCGGCGGCGCCGTTGGTGGGTGCGGTGACCATGCGCCCGCCAGCGGCGTTTTCCTCGTTGACGGCCAGGGCGAACAGGTTGACCCACTCCATGGCGGACAGCGTGGAACTGATGACATTCGGCTTGCCGATTTCTAACAGGCTGCGGTGCAGCTTCGCAGCACGGCGCGGTACGTTCAGCCCTCCCGGGAGAATGCCTTCGTGGCGCAGGCCTTGCTCGACGCATTCCTGCATCACCGACCAGATGCGCAGCAGACCCTGTCGGATTTCTTCATCACTGCGCCAGGCCCGTTCGTTGGCCATCATCAACTGGCCAACGCTCAAACCGTGTTGGTTGCACAGCGACAGCAATTCAGCGGCGCTGGAAAAGTCGTAAGGCAATTCGACGTCGCTTGTTGGCGCGATGCCGGACTCGGCTTCGGCCGCTTCGACGATGAAACCGCCGCCGACCGAGTAATAGGTTTGCTCGCACAATTCGCCGGTGTCACCGAATGCGGTGAGGGACATGGCGTTCGGGTGATAGGGCAAGGTTTCGTCGAGCAGCAGCAGATCGCGCGGCCAGTCGAAGGTAATGGTCACCTGACCTGCCAGGCTCAGTTGCTGGTTTTCGCGCAAGGATCGAATGCGGCTATCGATAGTGGTCGGGTCAACGCGATCCGGCCATTCGCCCATCAAGCCCATGACACAGGCGCGGTCGGTGGCATGGCCGACGCCGGTGGCGGAGAGTGAGCCGTACAACCGGACTTCCACGCGGCGCACGGCGTCAAGCAAACCCTGATCGCTGAGGGATTGGGCGAAGGTCGCAGCGGCGCGCATCGGGCCGACCGTGTGGGAGCTGGACGGGCCGATGCCGACCTTGAACAAATCAAAAACACTGATAGCCATGCTAAAGCCTCACAAGCAATGCAGTAAAAGTCGCTGCCATTTTTTGTAGGACAGGCGCAATAATGGCGATAGTGCGCTGGCCTTAGGGCCGTGACCAACGAAAGCTCCTAAGACAGTCTTTAGTGGTGCTAAACGATGAGTCGTCAACTGCATACGCAGACTTATGGCTTGCTGCATGTGTTTTCCTGCGCGGCCCGGCATCTGTCCTTCACTCGATGCGCCGAAGAACTGCACATCACACCGGGTGCGGTAAGCCAGCAGATTCGCCAGCTCGAGGAGCGCCTCGGGTTGCGCCTTTTTCATCGGCGTGCGCGCGGCGTCGAACTCAGCGCCGAGGGCCAGCGCCTGGCCATTACCGTCAACGAAGCCTATGGCAGCATTGACGCCGAACTGGCGCGGCTCGACTCCGGGATGATCAGCGGCACTTTGCGGCTGCGCTCGATTCCGTCGTTCCTCGGTAAGTGGCTGACACCGCGTTTGCCGCGCTTGCAGCAACGCTTTCCGGACATCCAGTTGCGGCTGGTGGCCGAGGACAGCAGCGTGGCGCTGCATGAAGGGGATTTCGACCTCGCCATCGACCTCAACGACGGCAGCTATCCGGGGCTGTTATCCACAGCCTTGCTGGATGAACAGATTTTTCCGGTGTGTGCGCCCAGCCTGTTGCGTGGTCGACCGCCGCTGCACGGTCCGGCGGACCTGGTGCACTTTCCGTTGCTGCACGACATCACTGCCTGGCGCGGCAGCTATGAATACGCGGAGTGGGCGTTCTACCTGGACGCCATCGGTTTCCACCATGCCGACGTGCGGCGCGGGCATACCTTCAATCGCAACCACCTGACCATCGAAGCAGCGATTGCCGGCATGGGTGTGGCGATCGCGCGGCGCACGCTGCTCAATGACGAACTGGAGCGTGGCGCATTGATCGTGCCATTCGGGCTGGCGGTGCCCAATCACAAACGTTACGTCTTGCTGTATGCGCCGGGCGCACTGAGCCATCCAAGCGTGCGCGCGGTGCACGACTGGCTGGTGGAAGAGGCGGGGATTTTTCGCGGCCTGCACCCGGTGGGCGAGGAGAATTACGAGTAATTGTGGCGGTTAAGCGGGGCGACCCAACTCCCGACCTTAACAGCGCTTTTTGCCGTTGTCCGGCTTTATTTGCGAATAGAAATTTATCTTTTTTTAGGGGTTGAATTGTTTGTCCGTCTGCCCAACTCTGTAATCAAGGGGTCACGAACTTATCGTCCAAGACCTCTCGCGAGCTAGCTGAAATAAGGGATGAACTATGCAAATCCAAGTCAACAGCGATAACCATATTCAAAGCAGCATCCGACTGGAGGAGTGGGTACGAACCACCATTGAGAGCACGCTCGACCGTTACGAAGAAGACCTGACTCGGGTCGAAGTCCATCTGCGCGACGAGAACGGCGATAAGCCCGGTCCGCACGATATACGCTGCCAACTGGAAGCGCGGCCAAAAGGCCACCAGCCGATTTCCGTTACCCATAAAGCCGATACCCTGGAACTGGCGATCGACGGGGCGGCTACCAAGCTGGAACATGCGCTGGAACATTTATTTGGCAAGTTGCGCGCCAAACCGCGTGCCGCCGTGGTGCCGTTCGAACGAGGCGCCCATGCCGATGTGTTGCTGGAAGAAGAATTTCTCGAGAACGAACAGGCTGCGCAAAACGGCTGAGGCCTGAGCCACTGTTTAAACTTCCCACTGAAAACGGGCCTGCATTTGCAGGCCCGTTTTGGTTTCTGGGCCAGCAAAAAATCAGGGAAAAGCCTCACCCGGAAACGGCAGACCATGCCCGTCAACGAGATAGGCGTGCAGACTCCTTTGCGTATGAGAATATTTATCATTAATATCGCCACCTTGTAACTTCCGGTTTCAAGGTCGATCCATGAAAAGCAAAGCCCCGTCGCTCCCGGTGTCCTATCGATTGGCCGTTACCTCGCGGGTAGTGGCAGCGGCGGTGGGCGGCTATCTGGTCGCTGCGTTGGCCAGTGTGTGCTTTTCGCTGCTGTTGCCAATCGCCCGGGCAGAAGCGGTGGTCAGCGGCATGATGCTGTCGTTCCTGTTTTACCTGCTGGCGGTGATCTGGTGTTTTGCCTGCCGCAGCGCGTGGCAGGCCTGGGGCGGGTTGCTGGCGGTCAGCGCCGTGTTGGGCGCTGTGGATGGTCTGGCTTACTGGATGGCGCACTGATGAAGGAAGGTTTCCGCCAGTCCATGGCATGGCTGCACACCTGGCTGGGGTTGGTGTTCGGCTGGTTGTTGTTTGCGATTTTCCTCACCGGCACCCTGGCGTATTTCAAGGACGAAACCACGCACTGGATGCAACCGGAAATCAGCGCGCGGCCGCTCAATCCGCAAGCCAGCGTGGCCAGCGCGCAACAGTATCTGCAGAAGCATGCCGCGAGCGCATCGCGCTGGTTTATTGGCCTGCCCGACGCCCGCGAGCCGGCGCTGTCGGTGATGTGGCAAACCGCAGGCAAGCCCGGCGAGCGCGGCAAGTTCACCGAGAAACACCTCGACCCGCAGACTGGCGACGAGGTCCAGGCCCGGGCCAGCAGCGGCGGCGAGTTCTTCTACCGCTTCCATTTCCAGCTGCAAATGCCGCATCCGTGGGGGCGTATGCTGGCCACGTTCGCCGCGCTGGTGATGTTCATCGGCCTGATCACCGGCATCATCACCCACAAAAAAATCTTCAAGGATTTCTTCACGTTCCGCCCGCGCAAAGGCCAGCGCTCCTGGCTGGACGGCCATAACGCGGTGGGCGTGCTGGTGCTGCCATTTCACCTGATGATCACTTACAGCAGCCTGATCATCTTCATGAGTCTGGTGATGCCGGCCAGCATCATTGCCTCCTATGGCAAAGACACCCAAACCTTTTTCAAAGAAGTGTTCCCTGCATCCGACACCGCCACGCCGTCCGGCCAGCCGGGGCAATTGTTGCCACTGGCGCCGTTGCTCGAACAAGCTCAGGCGCATTGGGACAATGGCCGGGTCGGCCGCCTGACCATCAACAACCCCGGCGATGCCAATGCCTCGGTTAACGTGTTCCGCGACGGCGCCGACAAGATCGCCCACGACTTTGGCAGCGCGGTGTCTTTTAACGGCACCACCGGGCAACTGCTGGGTGTGACACCGGAACAACCGCTGGCGATGGCCATTGGCGGCAGTTTTTATGGCTTGCACATGGGCCATTTCGCTGGGCCGGTGTGGCGTTGGGTCTACTTTGTTTTTGGTCTGGCGAGCACCGCATTGATCGGCACCGGGTTGGTGATCTGGCTCAGCAAGCGTTCGCTCAAACACGTCAAAAGTCGCGCTTTGCCCTTCGAATTGCGCCTGGTGCAGGTGCTGAACATCGCCGGCATGGCCGGGCTGGTAGTGGCGGTCGCGGTGTTCTTCTGGGCCAACCGTTTGTTGCCGCTGGAGCTGGCGGGGCGAGCGGATTGGGAAGTGAAGAGTTTCTTCATCGCCTGGGGCCTGGGCGTGTTGCACGCGGTGCTGCGTCCGGGGCGCAAAGCGTGGGTCGAGCAATTGGCGCTGGCGGCGCTGTTGTTCGCCGGGGTGCCGTTGCTGAATGCGCTGACCACGCCTTATCACTTGGCCAACAGCCTCGCCCAAAGCGATTGGGCCATGGCCGGTTTTGACCTGACGTGCCTGGGCAGCGGCGTGTTCCTCGCCTGGGCGGCGTGGAAAATGCACCGCGCCGGTCACACGGCGGTCAGCGCCAAACAACCGCGCGCGCATTCCATCAGCCTGAAGCAGGAACTCAACTGATGTGGCTTCCTTTGTTCCTGTGTTACGGCGGTTTCACCGCGTTGTGCCTGTCGATGGACCGGCACCACCGTGACCTGCTCGGCGCCAAGCCATCGCCGCGCCGACGCCGGACCCTGCAAATCGGCGGCTGGTTGTTGCTGCTGCTGTCGCTGTGGGTGGCAATGGCGCTCAAAGGCTGGGCGCTGGGGTTGGTGCTGTGGTCGGCGGTGTTGATGGCCAGCGGTCTGGCGCTGGTGTTGCTGTTGCCGTATTGGCCGCGTCTGGCGTTGGCGCTGGCGGGGGTGAGCCTGCTGCTCAGCCCGGTGGCCGCGTTCGTGCCGCTGTAACCGACAGCGCGTGTTGATGAGCCTTCCTCCCGATTCCCAAGACGCCGACAGCGCCGAGCAGCGAGGCGGTCGCGCGCATTTTCTACGGGTGTTTCTGTCCCAGCGCTCGCAGATGGAAGCGCTGGTGAGTCGGCGCGTGGGCTGTCGGGCGACGGCAGCGGACCTGGTGCAGGATTTGTTCCTGCGCTTCTGGCGGCGACCTCTGGTGCAAGTGGAAGAACTCAGCACCTACTTGCTGCGCTGCGCCGGCAACATTGCCATCGACCATCTGCGCAGCGAAGGCACGCGGGTGCGGGTCAACGAAGGTTGGGCGCCGGACGAGCCCGACAGCCAGGGCAGCGAACCCCAAGCGGCGCTGGAGGCGGGCAACGATTTGCGGCATGTCGAAGCGGCGTTGCGCGCCTTGCCTGAGCGCACGCGGCAGATCTTTTTGCTCAATCGCATTCACGGTCGCAAGTACGCGGACATCGCCAAGGCTATGGGCTTGTCCCAAAGTGCCGTGGAAAAACATATGATGCGCGCCCTCGACGCTTGCAAGGCCAGCCTGCGAGAACCCCCACCGCGCACGCCAAGGAATGCCCCGTGAACCCTTCCGCCCGCATCACGCCGACGCCTGCCCAGGAGCAGGCCGCCCTGGCCTGGTTGAGCCTGTTGCATGACCAGCCCAGCAGCGGCGATCAAGCGACCTTCAGTCGATGGCTGCAAGCCGATCCCGCCCACGCCGAGGCCTACGCCCAGGCACAAGTGCTGTGGGAATTGAGTGAAGTGCCAGCCAGAACCCTGGCCGATGAAGACGCGCTGGCGCTGCAGGGTTACTTGAATGCAATGAACCCTGCGCGTCGCTCAAGCGTCAGGCGCTGGTCTGGTGCGCTGGCGATGGCCGCGTGCCTGCTGATGATGATCGCGGTAGGTGCCGGTTGGCAGCCGAGCCGTTGGCTGGATGATCTGGGCGCCGATTACGTCTCGGCACCGGGGCAGGTACGCACCGTGACCCTGGCCGATCAGTCGCAAGTCACACTCGATGCCGACAGTGCGATTGCCGTGGATTTCAGCGGTGGCGAACGGCATGTGCGGTTGCGCCGAGGCGCCGCTTTTTTCCGCGTGACCCACACCGGCGAGCCGTTTGTGGTCGACGCCGAACAGGGCCAGGCGCGGGTCCTGGGCACGCAATTCGAGGTTCGTTTGTTGCCGGTCGGCGCGCAAGTCACGGTGCTGTCCGGGAGGGTCGCGGTGACGGCGCAGCATGGCGCGGCGCCGCAAGTGCTGAGTGCTAATCAACAAGTGGCGTATGGCGCCGGCAGTGCCGCCACCTTGCACGCCGCCGACAGCGAGGGGCAATTGGCCTGGCGCCAGGGCTGGTTGAATTACTACAAGGCCAGCCTGGCGGAAGTGGTGGAGGATTTGCGTCGTTACTACCCCGGTCGCATCGTCGTGCTCAACGATGAACTGGCGGCGCGCCGGGTCAGTGGCAGCTTTCCGAGTCAGGACCCGCAAGCGGTGCTGGCGTCGTTGCAAAGTGCGATGGGGTTTGAGCAGCACAGTGTGATGGGGCGGCTGATTATTTTGCGGTAAATCCGTTGCCCCCTTCGCGAGCAGGCTCGCGCCCACCCTGGAAAGCGATCTGCTCGGCAAAATAATTTCAAAAAAGGGGTGAGGTAAACCACAGCGCCAACCGTGTAGTGACTGAAACTGCGAGTCGTTCGCATCCGTAGTGGTTCTACACAGGTCATGAGCAATGAAGTCCAGGGCAAAATCGGTGGCAGGTCGTTCGTTCACACACAGGGTTGGCGTTTGCGTGATTGCGGTCTCGGCGTTGGCGTTGCTGCCCCTGAGCCTGGCGCTCGCGGCGGACGCCGCCGGCATGCAGCACAGTGCGCCGTTCAATTTCGCGATGGCCGCCAAGCCGCTGCCCCAGGCATTGAGCGACTTCAGCCGGATCACCGGCATCAGTGTGGTCTACACCGACGAAGCGCCTTACGGCCTGACCGCGCCGGCGCTGAATGGCCCGTTCAGCGCTGAACAAGCCCTGCAGCGCTTGCTGAGCACATCGGGCTTCACCTTCCGCCGCGCTGACGCCCGCACTCTGGTGCTGGAACCGCTGCCCACTGACGGCGCACTGAACCTCGGCGCCACCACCATCACTTCGCTGGTGCAGGATTCGACCAGCTATCAGCCACCGCCCACCAGTTCGGTGATGCGCTCGTCGGCACCGCTGCAAGAGATTCCGCAAACCATCAACGTCGTCGCCGCTCAAGTACTGCGTGACCAGGCGCCGCGCAACCTTGATGACGCCTTGGCCAACGTCAGCGGCATCACTCAGGGCAACACCTTGGCCAGCACCCAGGACTCAGTAATGACTCGTGGTTTCGGCGATAACCGCAACGGTTCGATCATGCGCGACGGCATGCCGCTGGTGCAGGGCCGTGGCCTGAATGCCTCGGTGGAGCGGGTCGAAGTGCTCAAGGGCCCGGCCTCGTTGCTGTACGGCATTCAGGACCCCGGCGGTGTGGTCAACCTGGTCAGCAAGAAACCTGAGCAAACGCCGTACAACGCCCTGACCCTGCGCGGTTCAAGCTACGGCGACGGCAAGAACGGCAGCGGCGGCACCTTCGATAGCACCGGTGGCCTGGGCGATACCGGCTTGGCTTATCGGCTGGTGCTGGACCACGAGGACGAAGACTACTGGCGCAATTTCGGCACCCACCGCGAAAGCCTGGTGGCGCCGTCGCTGTCCTGGACCGGGGACAGCACCACGCTGTTGTTCGCCTACGAACACCGGGAATTCCTCACCCCGTTCGATCGCGGTACGTTGATCGATCCGCGCACTAACCACCCGCTGGACATCTCGCGCAACGAGCGACTCGACGAGCCCTTCAACGACATGGAGGGGCGCTCTGATCTGTACCGTTTCGAAGCCGATCACGAGCTCAACGACAACTGGAAAGCCCACCTCGGCTACAGCTGGAACCGCGAGACCTACGACGCCAGCCAGGTGCGCGTCACCGCCATCGACACCCGTCGCGGCACCCTGACCCGCAGCATGGACGGCACCCACGACGCGCTCTCCACCGACCGTTTCGCCACCGCCAGCCTCGAAGGCAAGGTCGACGTCGCCGGTATGCGGCACGACTTGGTGTTCGGCATCGATGACGAGTACCGCAAAATCTACCGCGCTGACCTGATCCGCCAGCGCAGCCTGAGCACCTTCAGCTACGTCAACCCGGTCTATGGCCGCGAAGTTGAAGGCACCACCGTTAGCCCGGCCGACAGCGCGCAGACCGATGTGCTGCGCAGCAACTCGCTGTTCCTGCAGGACTCGATCCACCTCACCGACCAATGGATTCTGGTGGCGGGCGGGCGCTTCCAGATGTACGACCAATACGCCGGCAAGGGTGTGCCGTTCCAGGCCAACACCGACAGCAACGGTCAGAAGTGGGTGCCGCGCGCCGGCCTGGTTTACCGCTATACCGATGAATTGTCGTTCTACGGCAGCTACACCGAATCGTTCAAACCCAACTCGACAATCGCGCCGTTGTCCGGCAGTAGCACGGTGCTCGATGGCAGCATTGCTCCGGAGGAAGCCAAGGCCTGGGAGCTGGGGGCGAAGCTCGATATTGCGGGGCGCGTCACCGGCAACATCGCGCTGTTCGACATCAAGAAACGCAACGTGCTGGTGGCCAACGCCGAAGGCCCCACCACGCTGTACAGCGCTGCAGGCGAAGTGCGTTCGCGAGGCCTGGAAATCGACCTCAGCGGTCAACTCACCGAGCGCTGGAGCCTGATCGGCAGCTACGCCTACACCGACGCCGAAGTCACCAAGGACCCGGACTATCAGGGCAATCGCCTGCAAAACGTGGCGAAGAACAGCGGTTCGCTGTCGGCGGTGTATGACTTCGGCAGCCTGGTCGGCGGTGACCAGTTGCGCATCGGCGCCGGGGCGCGTTACGTCGGCGAGCGTGCCGGCAACGCGGTCAACGATTTCGACCTGCCGGGCTACACCGTGGCCGACGCCTTCGCCACCTACGACACGCAACTCGACGGGCAGAAGGTCAAGTTCCAGCTCAACGTGAAGAACCTGTTCGACCGCACCTACTACACCTCGGCGGCGAGTCGGTTCTTTGTGTCGATGGGGGATTCGCGGCAGATTTCGTTGTCGAGTACGTTGGAGTTCTGATCGGAGACCGCGTTATCGTTCATCGCGGGCAAGCCACGCTCCCACAGGTTTTGTGGTGTTCATACGTGAGTGTTCACACCACAAAACACTGTGGGAGCGGGCTTGCCCGCGAAGGCGTCGGTGCAGACGCCAACAATCCTGATCTGGCTAGCGCAAAAACGCCAACCGATACTCCCCCGGCGTCCCGCCCAACACCTGGCGGAACCGGTTGGTGAAATGGCTGGCACTGGCAAACCCGCAGGCCAACGCAATTTCGCCCAGTGGTAACGCTGTGGTGCGCAGCAGTTCGCGGGCGCGGGTCATGCGCCGGGCCAGCAGGTATTGATGGGGCGGCAAGCCGAAGCTTTCGCGGAACATGCGGGCGAAGTGGTATTCCGACAACGCGCACATCGCCGCCAGTTGCCCGAGGCTGATCGGCTCGGCCAATTGGCTGTCGATAAATTCCACCAGGCGCCGCCGCTGATGCGCAGCCAATCCGCCCTTGAGGCGCAAGCCCTGGCGCGGGTTGACCTGGTTGAGCAGAGCATGGCTGAGCACTTCGTGCGCCAGGCTGCTAGTGAGCAGGCGCTCGCCCGGCTCATCCCAGTTAAGGGTGATCAGTTGCCGAAAGCGCTGGGCTTGCAGCGGGTCTTCGAGAAAGGTCTGTTCGCGTAGCTGCAATTCTCGCGGCTCGCGATCCAGTAGCGTGACGCAGCCCAGGGCGAACTGCTCCGGGCTGACATACAGATGCGCCAGGCGAATGCTGCCGTTGATCACCCAACCGGACTGGTGGTCCGCCGGCAAGATGCACAACTTGTCCGGGCCGCCCTTAGTCCCAGGCTGACCCCGGCGAAAGGTGCCGGTGCCGCCGGCGATGTAGCACGACAGCGTGTGATGGCTTGGCGCTTCGTATTCCTGGGCATCGTGATGGTTGCTCCACAACGCCGCCGACAAGCCGTCACCGAGTTCGGCACTGTGCTCCAGGTGAGCATTCGGCGAACGGTTAAGGGCTTGAAAGACTTGCAGGGTTTCCAGTGCGGGCATGATCGCTTCTCTCCGACGCCTTGCATCCTACTCCGTCAACTGCCGCCTGCCAGCCCGGCGCCCGACAAAAGCGCAAGTTTATGCAAGCGCCACCCCGCGAACCCGACGGAGACTGAGCGTCTATTGAGGAGCTATGCCATGAACCTGTCGTTGTATTTGCTGACCGTGCTGATCTGGGGCACCACCTGGATCGCCCTGAAACTGCAATTGGGCGTGGTGGCGATTCCGGTGTCGATCGTTTACCGCTTCGGCCTGGCGGCGCTGGTGCTGTTCGTGATGTTGCTGCTCAGCCGTCGCCTGCAAGTGATGAACCGGCGCGGACATCTGATTTGCCTGGCCCAGGGCTTGTGCCTGTTCTGCGTCAATTTCATGTGCTTCCTGACCGCTAGCCAGTGGATCCCCAGCGGTCTGGTGGCGGTGGTGTTCTCCACGGCGACCCTGTGGAACGCCCTGAACGCTCGGGTGTTTTTCGGCCAGAAAATTGCCCGTAACGTGCTGTTGGGCGGTGCGCTGGGGTTGATGGGCCTGGGCTTGTTGTTCTGGCCGGAACTGGCCGGCCACGCCGCCAGCCCGCAAACCTTGCTCGGCCTGGCTCTGGCCTTGTTCGGCACGCTGTGTTTTTCCGCCGGCAACATGCTCTCGAGCCTGCAACAGAAGGCCGGGCTCAAACCATTGACCACCAACGCCTGGGGCATGGCCTATGGCGCGGCGATGCTGACGGTCTGGTGCCTGATCAAGGGCATCCCGTTCGACATGGAATGGAACACGCGGTATATCGGCTCGCTGCTGTACCTGGTGATCCCGGGTTCGGTGATCGGCTTCACCGCCTACCTGACCCTGGTCGGGCGCATGGGCCCGGAACGGGCGGCGTACTGCACGGTGCTGTTCCCGGTGGTGGCGTTGAACGTGTCGGCTTTCGCCGAAGGCTATCAATGGACAGCACCGGCCCTTGTGGGGCTGGTGCTGGTAATGCTGGGCAACGTGTTGGTATTTCGCAAACCCAGAGCGGCAGTGTTACCGGGTCACGGCAAACTGGCTTGAAGCAGAGCGAAGATCGGGCGCACTCAGCGCTCGGTCTTCAGTGTTATGTAGACCAGTAACGGAAAGATGAAATCGACGATATGCCGCGCCCAGTCTTGGTAGTTCCAGTCGGTGGATTCGTCCATGTTGAACCATTCGACGCCAATGACTTGCAGGCACACGTAATAAGTGAAGATGGCAATCAGTAAACCGGCAATCGAAAATTTTTTGGCTTCATGAAAGTCTTTTGCGCTGCTGTTGATAGTGCGAAACAACTGATAAGTGCCCAATAGGCAATACAGGGTGTAAATCACTTCCAGCGTGATGATTGCCCAGTAAATCCGGTGGTGCATCATTGGTGAGGTGATGGCCCGGTAGCTGTAGCGCACTTTGTCTGACACGGTGTCCATGCTCAGAATATGTGCGACATATTCATGGTTGACCGAGTAGTCGGTGAAGTTGCTGTACATCATTAACAATCCGAAGAAACTGAAGAAAGCCATTAATAAGGCTTTGCTGACACGGATAAGTTGGTCGGTGCTCGAGAAAATCAAGGTAGGTGTTCTCCATAACTAAATACCATGAGGGGTAAAGCCGGGAGAGTTTATAGCGCGCTCGGAATAAACGGTGTGACACTCATTTGCAAGTTGTGTAGTTGTACCAGTTAGTTAGAAGAATGCCGGGCGGGCAAGTCGCCCGCCCGGCGTCGATCAGCTTTTCCACACCTGCGGGTTCACCAGATCCTGCGGGCGCTGGCCGAGCAGGGCGCTGCGCAGGTTTTCCAGCGCACGGTTGGCCATAGCCTCACGGGTTTCGTGGGTGGCCGAGCCGATGTGCGGCAAGGTCACGGCGTTCTTCAACTGGAACAGTGGCGATTCGGCCAACGGTTCTTTCTCGTAGACATCCAGCCCGGCGCCGCGAATCTGGCCTTTTTGCAGCGCTTCGATCAGCGCCGGCTCATCGACAATCGGCCCGCGTGCGATGTTGATCAGGATCGCGCTCGGCTTCATCAGTGCCAGTTCGCGGTGGCTGATCAGGTGCCGGGTTTTATCGCTGAGCGGCACCACCAGGCAGACGAAATCCGCTTCGGCGAGCAACTGGTCGAGGCTGCGGAATTGCGCGCCCAACTCGGTTTCCAGCTCGTGCTTGCGGCTGTTGCCGCTGTACAGGATCGGCATGTTGAAACCCAACCGACCGCGCCGTGCGATGGCCGCGCCGATGTTGCCCATGCCGACGATGCCGAGGGTCTTGCCGTGCACATCGCAGCCAAACAACGGCGCGCCGACACTGGCTTGCCACTGGCCGGCCTTGGTCCAGGCATCCAGTTCAGCGACCCGGCGTGCGCTGCTCATCAGCAACGCGAAACCCAGGTCGGCGGTGCTTTCGGTCAGCACGTCGGGGGTGTTGGTGAGCATGATCCCGCGCTCGTTGAAGTAGGCCACGTCGTAGTTGTCGTAGCCGACCGAAACGCTGGACACGACTTCCAGCAGCGGGGCGTTTTCCAGCGGTGTACGGCCCAGTTTGCGACCGACGCCGATCAGGCCATGGGCGTGGGGCAGGGCTTCGTTGAACTGGGCGTTGATGTCACCGTTTTTCGGGTTCGGCACGATCACGTCGAAGTCGTGTTGCAGGCGTTCAACCATTTCCGGGGTGACGCGGCTGAAGGCGAGGACGGTCTTTTTCATGGCACGAGGGCTCGTCGGGCTTTGGGAATGGGAAGCACGCTAACATTCTTTTTGGGGGGTGGGGCAATTTGTGCTGTTGGTTGGGTGGGCTTATCCATTGCTGCGGTAAGGGCTGCTTATGGTTTCGCCTTTACGGCGAGGCGAGCTGACACTCGACCTGATGGGGTACGCAATCCTCGAGATATACGCGGACAATGTGGGAGCTGCGGTGCGACGATTCGACTTGCCAGCGATGGCGGCCTGACTGCCAACCAAGCACTATGGGTTTCACCGCAAACCATTGTGGCGAGGGAGCATGCTCCCGCTGGGTGGCGAAGCCGCCCCAAACCCTGAGCCCCCGACTTCACTGACAACACGAGTCGCCTGGTGATGGGCTTGCTGCGCAAGCCAGCGGGAGCAAGAGGGTGTACATATCCATTGCTGCGGTAACGGCTGCTGACGGTTTCGCTCTTACAGCGAGTCACCTTTTTCAAACGCCAAAAAGGTAACCCAAAAGGCTGCCCCTGACGTACGGCCCCTCGCTGAGGCTCGGGGT
>NZ_JAVLSB010000076.1:0-147698 GCF_031583775.1 Pseudomonas rhizozeae | reverse complement strand
AGCCAGATCAAAAGCAGAAGCAAAAGCCAGATCAAAAGCGCGGCGAGCTGACACTCGACCTGATGGGGTACGCAATTATTGCGGACACCTCCGCCCCCTGTGGGAGCTGGCTTGCCAGCGATGGCGTCCTCACAGCTAACCAACCACTAGCGGCTGTACACAAACTAAAACTGTGGGAGCGAGCTTGCTCCGGGCGGCGTTCCGACGAAGGCTATTTGGCTGGCGCTGGAGATTTTGCAGGTGTACATATCCGTTGCTGCGGTAACGGCTGCTTTTGGTTGCGCCCTTACGGCGCCTTACTTTGGCAAACGCCGGAGTGCCGGCCCAGCCCAAAGTAAGCAAAGGTCTCGCCCCTGACGTCCGGCCCCTCGCTAAGGCTCGGCGTACCTTCGCTCCGGCATTCATCCGGGGGCATCGCCCTCCGGTTGGCTTCGCTGCACCTACATGCGATGAGTTCGACTGCGTCGAACGGCGCTGCGCGCCAATCCCCGGATAAACGCCTCCACTCAGCCTCCCGACGGGGCGGGTGGATCAAAAGCCAAAGCGCGGCGAGCTGACACTCGACCTGATGGTGTACGCAATAACTTCAGACACCTCCGATTCTGTGGGAGCTGGCTTGCCAGCGATGGCGGCCTTACAGCCGACCAATCACTATCAGCTATACCGACATCCAAAATGTGGGAGCGAGCCTGCTCGCGAAAGCGGCCTATCAGCCACCGATGTTTAACAATCTGCCCAATCAGCAGAACCTTCCCACAAGACTTTCAGGTTGTCCGTCGGAAGCAGCGTCTCTAACCTTTGGCTGTCGCTGCCAATTCAGCGATCGGGACTGCAAGCCCGCCGATAGTTTGTTAGGTATATCCAAGCGCACTTATACTCGCGCGCTTGATTTATGGTCATCGATTCATGGTGGCTGTGTGCGGGAGGTCTTCGGATCTGCCGGGGTTACCTAACGACTCGGTCTTGCAGGCCCGTGCACAGCTGCCACCCATCATCTGCAAGTGATGCTGGCTGCTCCATTTCGTTAGGAGTACACCATGATCAAAGACAGTCCAAATCCTCCAGAGGCAGAATCCGACATTCCACCTCATGCAGAGACCGACACCGAATCCGTCTCCCCCTACGCCGGTCTGGATCCCAAAAAGCTCCACGACGCAGCCCTTCGTGCGCTCGATCATTACCTCTCGCCGCCACCGCCCAAGCAGGCCAAGACGGATTCCCGCCCCAGTACGATTTTTGTTATCGCGCCGGACATGGATTCGGAAACGTTGCTGGCCCATGCCTGTGAAAACCTGGCGTCGGCCAATGTGATGGCGAGTGAGTTGGCGTTCGATTTGACCGGGCCCAGTTGCAATCTGGCGTTGGGGATTCAGCAGATGATTTCGCTGGCGGAGTTGTCGGTGAATCGGGTCTTGGATCAGATGGTGCCGCAAGGCTAGACGCGTAACTGTGTGGCGAGGGAGCTTGCTCCCGCTGGCCTGCGAAGCAGGCCCACCCACTGAATGCAGTGCCTCGCTGTAGAAACAGCGAGGCGGCTTCAACACCCAGCGGCACCCGCCACGGGGGAGCTCCGGTTTTGTCTCACCTCAATGGCTTTACACCTTGGCGCCCACCTCACGGCGATCGACCAACGCCTCCAGCGCCGCGCTCAACCCCGGCGCTTTGTCGCCCACCAGCAAATGCCAGACCCCGTCGGCCAATCGGCTGACACCCTGACACCCCAGCCCCTGCAACTCAGCTTCCGACACCCCCCGGCCATCCGCCAGTTGCAGGCGAATCCGGCTCATGGCTACGCAATCCAGTTGCAGGATGTTGTCGCTGCCACCCAATGCATTGAGCCATTGCTGGGCTTCGGGCACAGCCACCGGCCGGGCAGTCTCAACCACCGCAGCCACCACCGCTCGGCTCAACCCGGGCATGGCCAAGCGGATTTCGTCGGCGATGCTGTCGGCCATTGGCCCGACCACCACTTGCAAGCTGCCGCCCTTGCCGGGGCGCACCACGGCCATCGCACCCAAGGCTTTCAGCTGCGCGTCGTTGGCCTTGTTGCGGTCGACCATGTCCAGGCGCAGCCGCGTGGTGCAGGCGCCGACGCTGATCAGGTTTTGCGCGCCACCCAATGCCTGGATGTAGGCTCCTGCGCGCTCGCTGTCAGTAATGACCGCTGCCTCGCTTGTCGCGATCTCTTCACGACCTGGCGTGCGCAGATTGAAGCGGCGAATACAGAAATCGAACACCACGTAGTAGATCACCGCATAGGCCAGCCCCACCGGGATCACCCGCCAGCCGTTGGTGGACTTGCCCCAGCCGAGCACCATGTCGATAAAGCCGCCGGAGAAAGTGAAGCCCAGGTGGATGTTCAGCAGGTTGGTGATGGCCATCGACAGGCCGGTCAGCAACGCGTGCAGCAAGTACAGGAACGGCGCGAGGAACATGAAGGCGAATTCGATGGGTTCGGTGACGCCGGTGAGGAAGGAAGTCAGGGCCATCGACAGGAAGATCCCGCCCATGACTTTGCGCCGTTCCGGCAGGGCGTTGCGGTACATCGCCAGGCACGCGGCGGGGAGGCCGAAGATCATCATCGGGAACATGCCGGTCATGAACTGGCCGCCCTTCGGGTCGCCGGCGAAGTAGCGCGACAGGTCGCCGGTCACCACCGCGCCAGTGACCGGGTCGGTGAAGCTGCCGAAGATGAACCACGCCATGTTGTTAAGGATGTGGTGCAGGCCGGTGACGATCAGCAAGCGGTTGAACACACCGAAGATGAACGCGCCGAAGCTGCCGCTTTCCAGCAGCAATGCGCCGAAGCTGTTGATGCCGGTCTGGATCGGCGGCCAGATCAGGCCGAACACCACGCCCATGCCGACGGCCGCGAAACCGGTGACGATCGGCACGAAGCGCCGGCCACCGAAAAACGCCAGGTACTCCGGCAGCTTGATGTCCTTGAAACGGTTGTACAGCGCGCCGGCCATCAGGCCGCTGGCAATGCCGGCGAGCATGCCCATGTTGATGCTGGCATCGAGCACCTTGAAGGTGGAGATCATCACCAGGTAGCCGATGACGCCGGCCAGGCCGGCGGTGCCGTTGTTGTCCTTGGCGAACCCGACCGCGATACCGATGGCGAAGATCATCGCCAGGTTGGCGAAGATCACTTGCCCGGCGTCGTGGATGATCGCGATGTTCAGCAGGTCAGTATCGCCCAGGCGCAGCAGCAGACCGGCGATCGGCAAGATGGCGATCGGCAACATCAGCGCACGGCCGAGGCGTTGCAAGCCTTCGATAAAAAGTTGGTACATGGCGGATCTCCCTGTGTTGTTTTTGTTATTCAGTTCAGCGGCCAGTGGCGATGGCAGGCCTGCCGCACCGCACTGGCGCTGCCGAGTTTGAGCAGTTCCAGGCTCAGGCTGCGGCATTCGGCGAGGTTGAGCTGGCGCACTCGGGCTTTGATTTCAGCAATTTGCGGCGGGCTCACCGACAACTCGCGCACGCCCAGGCCGATCAGCACCGGCGTGGCCAGTGGGTCGGACGCCAGGGCGCCGCACACACCGACCCAACGGTTGTGCACGGCTGCACCGGCGCAGGTTTGGCCGATCAGCCGCAGCAGCGCCGGATGCAGGGCATCGACCCGCGCGGCGAGGCCAGCGTGGTCGCGGTCCATGGCCAGGGTGTATTGCGACAGGTCGTTGGTGCCGATCGACAGGAAGTCCGCGTGTTCGGCCAATTGCTCGGCCAGCAGTGCAGCGGCCGGGACTTCGATCATCACCCCCAGCTCCGGACGCAGGGTCAGTTCGAGTTCGGCGCACAAGGTGTCGAGGCGCTGGCGGATGTGCAGCAGTTCGTCGACCTCGGTGACCATCGGCAGCAGAATCCGGCACCGCTCCAGCGGGCAGACTTGCAGCAGCGCGCGCAGTTGTTGGTCGAGCAGTTCCGGGTGCCGTTGCGCCAGGCGAATGCCGCGCAGGCCAAGCACCGGGTTGGCCTCGGCGGGCAGCGGCAGGTAGTCGAGTTGCTTGTCGCCGCCGACGTCGATGGTGCGGATGATCACCGATGTGTCGCCCATGGCATCGAGCACCGCTTGATAAGCCTGGCGCTGTTCTTCTTCGCTGGGCGCGGTCTGGCGGTCGACGAACAGGAACTCGGTGCGCAGCAGGCCGACGCCATCGGCGCCATTGGCCAAGGCGTCGGCGGCTTCCGCGCTGGAGGCGACGTTGGCCGCCACTTCGATCGGCACGCCGTCTAGGGTCTGCGCCGAATGGTGCGCTTCGGCCTGTTGCCGTGCGCGGCGCTGGTGCTGCGCGACCTGCGCCTGTTGCACTTCGGCCAGGCGTTCGGGAGTGGGTGTCACTTCCAGGCGCCCTTCGTCGGCGTCCAACACCACGGCTTGGCCGGGCTTCAGCGCCGACAGCTCTTCGCCGAGCGCCACCAGGCACGGCACGCCTTTGCCCCGGGCGAGGATCGCCACATGCGACGTCGCGCCACCTTCGGCCATGCACAACCCGGCCACCCCTTGTGCGCTCAGGTGCAGTAAGTCGGACGGCGTCAGTTCATGGGCCGCGACGATGGCGCCGGTCGGCACGTCGTAGTGCCAGGCGTCACCGAGCAATACCCGCAGCACCCGTTGCTTGAGATCGCGCAGGTCATTGGTGCGCTCGGCCAGCAGCGCGCTGCCCACCTGCTGCAAGACCTCGCACTGCGTGTCGATGGATGCGCTCCAGGCGTGGGTCGCCGCCACGCCGCGCTCGATGGCGTGGTGCGCGGCGTCGAGCAGGGCCGGGTCTTCGAGCAAGGCCAAGTGCGCGGCGAAGATCGCTTCTTCGTCGCTGTGTCGGTGTTTTTGCGCGTGGGCAAGCGTTTGGTGGATTTCACTGCGCACCTGGCTCAGCGCAGCGTCGAGTGCTTGCAGTTGTGGCTCGGGAGCGTGCTGGCGATCGTCCGCTGGCAGGCTAATCGCGCTCAGGTGGAAGATCGGCCCGGCGACTAATCCCGGCGCCGCGCAAACGCCCTGCAGCACACCGGCCTCGGCGCGGCGTTGGCGGATGGGTGTGGCGGCAGGTGCGACGGGTGGCGCTTCGCTGACCGCGATGGACAACGCCGCGAGCAACGCTTGCAGCGCGGCTTCGGCGTCGGGGCCCTGGCAACTGACGTGCACTTCTTGCTGCTCGCCGATCCCCAGGCCCATCAGGCCAGTCAGGCTGTCACAGGGCGCAGACTTGCCGCCGAAGTGCAGCCGCGACTGGCTATTGAAGGCTTGCGCGGTCTGGCGGACCAATGCCGCCGGCCGCGCATGCAAGCCGCCGCGATGGGTGATCCGCACCTGCCCTCGGACTTCACTGCCGGCAATGTCGGCACCCACCGACGAGGCGGTGGTTTCGCGCGGCACGATATGCAGCAATGGCTCGCCGACCGTGACCGTTTTAAGGTCCATCGGCCGAGCATGGAAGGCCTGGCTGTTGGTGAGGATCATCAGGCTGACCAGGCTTTTGCACTGTTGCGCGACCCTGTCCTGGTCATAGCGCAGCAGTGGCTGGCCATGGCTGACCCGCGCACCTTGCGCGACCAGCATCGAGAAACCCTCGCCTTGCAGTTCAACGGTGTCGAGGCCCAGGTGCAGCAGCAGTTCGGCGCCGTTATCGGCGCGCAGGGTCACTGCGTGGCCGGTACGGGCGACGTGCACGATGACGCCGGCGCACGGGGCATGCAGGGTGTCGTTAAGTGGGTCGATGGCGATCCCGTCGCCCATGGCGCCACTGGCGAATACCGGGTCGGGAACGTTGCTCAGGGTCAGCACCGGGCCGCTGAGCGGGGCGCTTAGGGTCAGCTCATTATTGTTGTTGTGCATGGGCGCGGTGCTCGTCAGGTCAAAAGGGGTCAGTGCGTGCGGGTGACTTTGCTCAGGTGCCGCGGCTGGTCCGGGTCCATGCCGCGGGCGGCGGCGAGGCCGGCGGCCATGACGTAGAAACTCTGGATCGCCAGAATCGGGTCGAGCGCCGGGTGCTCGGCGCGGCTCAAGGTCAGGTCGCGCTCGGCGATGTCATCCGGGGCCGCAAGCAACACCCGCGCGCCGCGTTGGCGCATGTCGGCCGCCAGGCTCAGCAGGCCGGCCTGCTCGGCCCCGCGTGGGGCGAACACCAGCAAAGGGTAATCAGCATTGATCAGCGCCATCGGCCCATGGCGCACTTCGGCGCTGCTGAAGGCTTCAGCCTGGATCGCCGAGGTTTCCTTGAACTTCAACGCCGCTTCCTGGGCGATGGCGAACCCGGCGCCCCGGCCGATCACCATCAACTGCCGGCAATCGCGCAGGGTCTCGATGGCCAGGCTCCAGTCCTGGCGTGCGGCCTCGCGCAAGCCGTCGGGCAAGGCCAAACCGGCGTCGAGCAGTTCGGCTTCGTCTTTCCAGTGGGCGATCAGCCGCGCGCTGGCGCTGAGGGTGGCGATAAAACTTTTGGTCGCGGCAACGCTGCTCTCCGTGCCCGCCAACAACGGCAGACTGAACTCGCACGCGGCTTCCAGGGGTGATCCTTCGGCGTTGACCATCGCAATGCTCAAGGCCCCGCGTTTGCGCAGCAGAAGCAGGCTGTTGACCAAGTCCGGGCTCTGCCCCGATTGCGAGAAGGCGAAGGCCACCTGGCCGCTGACCTTGAGCGGCGCCTGTTGCATGGTGACCACCGACATCGGCAGCGATGCCACCGGAATGCCCAGGTGCTGCATGGTCAGGTAGGCGAAATAGCTGGCGGCATGGTCGGAACTGCCACGGGCCACGGTCATCGCGACTTGCGGCGGCTGACGGCGCAGGCGCCCGGCAATCTCGATCATTTGCCCCTCGAGCTGCTGCACTTGGGCCTGTACCGCGGCGTCCGAGGACAGCGCCTCTTCAAGCATTTTTGAAGTCAATGTCTTCTCCTTCGACCGTGACGGCGGTGAGTGTGAGGGCGCGATCGAGCCGCACGTAGTCGGCCCAGGCGCCTGGGGCGAGTCGCCCGCGTTCGTTGAGGCCGAGGTAATCGGCGGGGAATTGCGACAGGCGCTGCGAGGCTTCGGCAATCGGCAAGCCGATCTTCACCAGGTTGCGCAGGGCCTGGTCCATGGTCAGGGTGCTGCCGGCCAGCGTGCCGTCGGCCAGGCGCACGCCGCCCAGGCATTTGGTCACGGTGTGGCTGCCGAGCTTGTATTCGCCGTCCGGCATCCCGGCGGCGGCGGTCGAATCGGTGACGCAATACAGGCACGGGATCGAGCGCAGCGCCACGCGCATGGCGCCGGGATGGACGTGCAGCAAATCCGGGATCAGCTCGGCGTAAGTCGCGTGCGCCAGGGCCGCGCCGACGATGCCCGGCTCGCGATGATGCAGCGGGCTCATGGCGTTGTAGAGGTGAGTGAAACTGCTGGCGCCGGCCGCCAGCGCCGCGACGCCTTCTTCGTAGCTGCCGAGGGTGTGGCCGATCTGCATGCGCACGCCGCGGGCGCTGAGGGCGCGGATCAAAGCGTCGTGCCCGGCGATTTCCGGGGCGATGGTGATCACGCGGATCGGCGCCAGGGCCAGGTAGGCTTCGACTTCGGCCATCAGCGCGGTGTGGGCGAAGTTAGGTTGCGCACCGAGTTTGCCGGGGTTGATGTACGGACCTTCGAGGTGCACGCCGAGGACCCGGGCGCTGCCAGGTGAGCGCTGCGCGCAATATTCGCCGACGGCTTTGAGCACGCTGGAGATCTCATCCGGCGGCGCGGTCATGGTGGTTGCCAGTAGGGACGTGGTGCCGAAGCGCACGTGGGTTTTGCAGATAGTGTCGAAGGCCGGCGCGCCTTCCATGATGTCTTTGCCGCCGCCGCCGTGAACGTGCAAGTCGACAAAACCCGGTAGCAGGTAGGGCAGGTCATTGTCGGCCGGATCGCAGGGCTGGCCTTCGATGCTAACGACCTTGCCGTGCGCATGGATCACGCGGCCGCGTACCCAGCCGTCGGGGGTGAGGATGTTGTCTTCGGACATGTTCGGTTCTCGGTTGGGCGGCGCGGTTTAGCGGCGCAGCTCGGCCACAAAGTCGTAATAGTCGTTGCGGCAATAGGTGTCGGTGACTTCGATCGGCGTGTTGTCTTCGAGGTAGCCGACCCGGGTCATCAGCAACATGGCGGTGCCGGGGGCGATCCCTACCAGCGCGGCGAACTCGTCAGAGGCGTTGATCGCCTGAATGTGCTGCAGCGCCCGGACAATCGGTTTGCCGATGCCGTCCAGGTATTCGTAGAGCGAGGCGCCCACGGCTTGCGGCTTGGGAATAATCGAGGCGGGCAGGGTGCTCATCTCGATGGCCATCACGGTGTCGTCGGCTTTGCGCAAGCGCTTGAGCCGCGCCACTTTGTCGGTGGGCGACAGGCCCAGGCGAATCAGTTCTTCGTGGGTTGGCGGGGTGATTTCCCGTTCCAGCCATTGCGAACCCGGCACGAAGCCCTTGAGCCGCAACATCTCGCTGAACCCTGAAAGGCGCGACAGCGGTTGTTCCAGCCGTGGGGTGATAAAGGTGCCGGAGCCTTGATTGCGGCGGATCAGGCCTTGGGCGAACAACACTTCCAAGGCTTTGCGTGCGGTAACGCGGGAGATCCCGAGTAATTCGCTGAGGCTGCGTTCCGACGGCATCGCCTGCTCGGCTTTCCACTGGCCGGCGTGGATCGCGGCTTCCAGATTGCGCGCCAGTTGCAAGTACAAAGGCGTCGGCTGGCTGTCGTCAGGGCGTAGGGCCTGGATGTCGTTCATGTAGGTTTGGTCCGATGCGTTTGTAGGAGTGTTGTCGCCCGGTTGTGGGGCGAAACTAATACCACTTGCATACCATGTCAACGCGGTGGATCGAGCGTGGATGGGCGATATGAAGGCTTGGATGGGGGGTGGGTTTGAAGTGGTATTAGAGGGGGCGATGGGTGGGGGCTGAATCTTTGGTGACGATGGCGTTGGGCGGGGGTATTGGTATCAGCGCGGGGGCTTTGGGAGTTTTTAAATTATTTTTGCGGATGGCGCTTTTTTAGTGAGGGGGGCTTGGCCCGTGGGGGGGCTGCTTCGCTGCCCAACGGGGGCAAGCCCCCTCACCACAAAAGTGACTCACTACCAAAGCGACTCACCACCAAAGCCCTTGCCGAAACTGGCGGCCACAGGTGGGAATCTGGACGCTACGGGCGAATCTCGATCATCGTACCGTCCGGCACCAAACCCCAGACTTCACGCATGTCGATGTTGCGCATGGCGATGCAGCCGTCGGTCCAGTCCAGGGTGTGGAACAGGTCTTCCGGGTACTCTTCACTGTCGGGCGTGCCGTGGATCATGATCATGCCGCCGGGGTCGACGCCTTCCCGGCGGGCACGGGCGGAATCGCTGATGTTCGGGTAGGAAATGTGCAGCGCGAGGTTGAAGCGATCGCTGACCTTGCGCCAGTCGACCCAGTAGAAGCCTTCCGGCGTACGCTTGTCGCCTTCCATCAACTTCGCGCCCTTGGGCTGCTTGCCGAGGGAGATGCGGTAAGTGCGCATCGGTTTGCCGTCGTTGATCAGCTCCAGGCGATGGGCGGATTTGAGGATCAGCACTTTTTCGACGACTTTACCGTTCAGCGATTCCGTGGAGGACGCCTGGGAAACCGTGACCAAGGTCAGGCAGAAAAGGGCAAGCAACCAGCGCATTGAAAACGGTATCCCTGAAAGTACGGCGTGTCGGTTAGGTGATCGCCGGCTGAGCCAGCGGCGGTATGGATTCGGAGCGCACCGGGTAATCCTCGACCTGACGGTCGGCGAAGAACACTTCCAAGGTGCGGGCCACCGTGCGGAACGCCAGCTCATCCCAGGGAATATCGGCTTCGTCGAACAGTTTCACTTCCAGGCTCTCAGGGCCGGCGGCGAAGTCCAGATCGACCAGTTCGGCGCGGAAGAATACATGAACCTGGCTGATGTGCGGCACGTCGATCAGCGTATAGATGCTTAAATTGCGCACCCGCGCGCAGGCTTCTTCGGCGGTTTCGCGCACGGCGGCCTGTTCCACAGTCTCACCGTTTTCCATGAAGCCGGCGGGCAGGGTCCAGTAACCGAGGCGCGGCTCGATCGCCCGTCGACATAACAGCACCTGCTTGCCCCAGGTAGCGACACAACCGGCGACAATATTAGGGTTTTGATAGTGAATGGTCTGACAGGCCTCGCAGACAAATCGCAGGCGTGAATCGCCTTCGGGAATGCGCTGGATGACCGGGTTACCGCACTGGCTGCAGAATTTCATGCTTGGGTTCCTGAAGGCTGCGCCTATCTTGGCGTGCGGCGGTGTCTGTCGGCAAGTTGTCGTTTCGCGACAAGCAGCCTTTCGGGGGTTGGGCGGCCGATGTGATTGGTGCATGATGCAGGGTAAGCGACAGATCGAGATGACTCATGCTGGATGAGCTACTGCATCGGGTAAGCACCCACACACCGCGCACCCTGGAGACCGACAAGCGGTTCCCCGAGGCCGCGGTGCTGGTGCCCATTACCCGCAGTGACGAACCGGAACTGGTCCTGACGTTGCGTGCCAGCGGGCTTTCGACCCATGGCGGCGAGGTGGCCTTTCCGGGTGGCCGTCGCGACCCCGAAGACCCGGACCTGATTTTCACCGCGCTGCGCGAAGCCGAAGAAGAAATCGGCCTGCCGCCGGGCCTGGTGGAAGTGATCGGCCCCCTGAGCCCGCTGATTTCCCTGCATGGCATCAAGGTCACGCCCTACGTGGGAGTGATCCCGGATTTTGTCGAATACCGCGCCAACGACGCCGAGATCGCTGCGGTGTTCAGCGTGCCGCTGGAGTTCTTCCGCAAAGACCCGCGCGAACACACCCATCGCATCGATTACCAAGGCCGCAGTTGGTATGTCCCCAGTTATCGTTACGGCGAATTCAAGATCTGGGGCCTGACGGCGATCATGATCGTCGAGCTGATCAACCTGCTCTATGACGCGCAGATCAGCCTGCACCGTCCGCCGAAAAGTTTTATCAACACCTGAAACCATCGCTCGCCTGTCGCGGCTGCCTGAGCTCTGAGGACAATCAAATGAAATACCGCCTGGGCGACGCCCGTGTCGAAACCCACCCACAGAGCTGGGTCGCCCCCAATGCGGTGCTGGTGGGCAAGGTCAAGCTGGAAGAAGGCGCCAACGTATGGTTTAGCGCGGTGCTGCGTGGCGATAACGAACTGATCCTGATCGGCAAGAACAGCAATGTGCAGGACGGCACCGTGATGCACACCGACATGGGCTACCCGCTGACCATCGGTACCGGCGTGACCATCGGCCACAACGCCATGCTGCACGGCTGCACGGTGGGCGACTACAGCCTGATCGGCATCAATGCGGTGATCCTCAACGGCGCGAAAATCGGCAAGAACTGCATCATCGGCGCCAATTCGCTGATCGGTGAAGGCAAGGAGATTCCTGACGGTTCGCTGGTCATGGGCTCGCCCGGCAAAGTGGTGCGTGAACTGACCGAGCAGCAAAAGAAGATGCTTGAAGCCAGCGCCGCGCACTATGTGCATAACTCGCAACGCTACGCCCGCGACCTGGCCGAGCAGGAAGCATGACCCACAGCGAACGCCCGGTGAAATCCCCTTGCGTGAGTATCTGCGCGCTGGACGAGCAGGACATTTGCACCGGTTGCCAGCGCACCGTCTCGGAAATCACCCGCTGGAGCCGCATGGACAACGACGAACGGCGCCAGGTCTTGGGCTTGTGCCACGAGCGGGCGAAGTCGAGCGGCTTGCTGTGGATGTTGGGCAAAACTTCCGGCTGAAGTACCCTGTGCGGCACATTCACAGGTAACCCCGCGCCCATGCTCTTTCTCATCGCCTACATCGGCAGTGTCGTGCTGATCAACTACGCGTTTTCCACGGCCCCGCACCTGGACATCATCTGGTCGGCCTGGGGCGGGTTGGTGTTTGTGCTGCGCGACATGGTGCAAACCCGCTTCGGCCATGGCGCGATCATCGCCATGCTGGCGGCGCTGGTGCTCTCATACGTGACCTCCGACCCGACGATTGCCCTGGCCAGTGCCACGGCGTTCGCGGTGTCGGAGTGCATCGACTGGCTGGTGTTCACCATCACCAAGCGGCCGTTGCACGACCGATTGTGGATCAGTTCGGCGCTGAGCATTCCGATCGATACTTTCATCTTTTTCGGCCTGATCGATGCCCTGACGCCGGGCGTTGTCCTGACCGCCCTGGGCTCGAAATTCGCCGGGGTGACCATTGTCTGGCTGGCCATGGCTTGGCGGTTGCGCAAACACCCCGTCGCCGGCTGAGGCCAAACCGCGCAGTTCATGTAAAATGCCGCGCTTTCTCCCCATGGGAAGCGCGTGCAGCGTCTATCCCTCGATGATCCGCTCCTTTGAGGACCTGAGATGACCCGTATCGGAACTCCATTGTCGCCCACCGCGACCCGCGTATTGATGTGTGGCTGTGGCGAGTTGGGCAAGGAAGTGGTGATCGAGCTGCAACGCCTGGGCGTTGAAGTGATTGCCGTCGATCGCTACGCCAATGCGCCGGCCATGCAGGTCGCGCACCGCAGCCACGTGATCAACATGCTCGACGGCGCCGCCCTGCGTGCGGTGATCGAAGCCGAGAAGCCGCACTTCATCGTGCCGGAAATCGAAGCCATCGCCACCGCCACCCTGGTGGAACTGGAAACCGAAGGCTTCACCGTGATCCCGACCGCCCGTGCCGCGCAGTTGACCATGAACCGCGAAGGCATCCGTCGCCTGGCCGCCGAAGAACTGGACCTGCCGACCTCGCCGTACCACTTCGCCGACACCTTCGAGGACTACAGCAAAGCCGTTGAAGACCTGGGTTTCCCGTGCGTGGTCAAACCGGTCATGAGTTCGTCGGGCAAGGGCCAGAGCCTGCTGCGCAGCGCCGATGACGTGAAAACCGCGTGGGATTACGCCCAGGAAGGCGGGCGTGCCGGTAAGGGGCGGGTGATCATCGAGGGCTTCATCGACTTCGATTACGAGATCACGCTGCTGACCGTGCGCCATGTGGGCGGCACCACCTTCTGCGCGCCAGTCGGTCACCGTCAAGAGAAGGGCGATTACCAGGAATCCTGGCAGCCACAAGCCATGAGCCCGGTGGCCCTGGCTGAGTCCGAGCGCGTTGCCAAAGCGGTGACCGAAGCCTTGGGCGGCCGTGGCCTGTTCGGCGTCGAACTGTTTATCAAAGGTGATCAAGTGTGGTTCAGCGAAGTCTCGCCGCGCCCGCACGACACCGGCCTGGTGACCTTGATTTCCCAGGACCTGTCGCAGTTTGCGCTGCACGCTCGGGCGATTCTGGGCCTGCCGATCCCATTGATTCGCCAGTTCGGCCCTTCGGCCTCGGCGGTGATTCTGGTGGAAGGCCAGTCGACCCAAACCGCATTCGCCAACCTCGGCGCAGCACTGAGCGAACCGGACACGGCGTTGCGTCTGTTTGGCAAGCCTGAGGTCAATGGTCAGCGTCGGATGGGTGTGGCGTTGGCGCGGGATGAGTCGATCGAATTGGCACGTGCCAAGGCGACCCGTGCTTCGCAGGCTGTTGTGGTCGAGCTGTAAACCGAGGCGCGACATTCGCGAGCAGGCTCGCTCCTACAAGAACCGCGTTCCATAACGCAGTCGAATGTGGGAGCGAGCCTGGTCGCGAAGCGCTTTCAGGCCACCCGATTCAAATCGTTATGGCGCGTTTCCTTCAGGCACAGCACCGCAATCAGGCTGAGCACTGCCGCCCCCGATACATACCCGCCGACGTAACTCAAACCGCCCATCGCCACCAGCTTTTGCGCGAAGAACGGTGCTGCCGATGCCCCCACGATACCGCCCAGGTTATACGCCGCCGAAGCGCCGGTATAGCGCACGTGCGTCGGGAACAGTTCGGGCAGCAGCGCGCCCATCGGTGCGAAGGTCACGCCCATCAAGAACAGCTCGATGCACAGGAACAGCGCCACGCCCCAGGTCGAACCCTGAGTCAGTAGCGGCTCCATGGCAAACCCCGAGGCAATCGCCAGCAGCGCCCCGACGATCAGCACCGGTTTGCGTCCGTAACGGTCGCTCGCCAAGGCCGACAGTGGCGTGGCAGCGGCCATGAACAGCACGGCGAAGCACAGCAGACCGAGGAAGGTTTCGCGGCTATACCCAAGGGTCGATACGCCGTAACTCAACGAAAACACCGTCGAGATGTAGAACAGCGCGTAGCACACCACCATCGCAGAAGCGCCCAGCAATACCGGCATCCAGTACTGGCCGAACAGCTCGAACAGCGGAATTTTCACCCGTTCCTGGCGGGCCACGGCGTTGGCGAACACCGGGGTTTCGTGGAGTTTGAGTCGCACGTACAGGCCGACCATCACCAGCGCCGCACTCAACAGAAACGGAATGCGCCAGCCCCAGGAACGGAACTGTTCGTCGCTGAGGGTCATCGCCAGGGTCAGGAACAAGCCGTTGGCGGCCAAAAAGCCAATCGACGGCCCGAGTTGCGGAAACATGCCGAACCACGCCCGTTTACCCGGCGGCGCGTTCTCCGTGGCCAGCAGCGCCGCGCCACCCCATTCGCCACCGAGGCCGAGGCCCTGGCCGAAACGCAGCACGCACAGGAGGATCGGCGCCCAGGCACCAATGCTCGCGTAACCTGGCAGTACGCCAATCAGCGTGGTGCAGATGCCCATCAGCAGCAGGGAAGCGACCAGGGTTGATTTGCGCCCGATCCGATCGCCGAAATGACCGAATAGTGCTGAGCCCAGCGGCCGGGCGAGGAACGCGATGCCAAAGGTCAGGAACGACGAGAGCATTTGCGCGGTGCCGGAGGTCTGCGGGAAAAATACCGGACCGATCACCAGCGCGGCAGCCGTCGCGTAGACGTAAAAGTCGTAGAACTCGATGGCGGTGCCGATAAAGCTTGCCGTGGCGACCCGCGTGGCGGAGTTGGTGGGCTGGGCAGGCGCAGCTTCGTTGAAAGTGGTACTGGTCGTCATGCGAATATCCCTGACAGTCATGTGCTCCAGTGGAGCGAATTATTATGGTCGAACACCCAGGGATGTGGGTTTAACGCAAGGGTGCGGGTAGCACCGGGGGTGACGCGCGCTCGGGTAAGAGCGGCTCGATTATAGGAAGCGGGCTAAGCAATGAACAAGGGGCAAAACTTGCCGTTTACCGGTCCCTGCTGCGCAGGGCAACGGGGGCAAGCCCCCTCGCCACAAGGGGGCAACCTGTCTGATGGAAGCCTGGGCTTTTTGGACTCAAAGGCATAAGCAGTGCTTTCGTGGCGAGGGGCCTTGCAGCGTGTGCAGTGCTTTTGTGGTGAGGGGGCTTGCAGTTTGTGCGGTGCTTTTGTGGTGAGGGGGCTTGCCCCCGTTCGGGCGCGCAGCGGCCGCCATGGGGTGGCGCAGGTTAGATCAGCACCGGCAACGAACTGGTGTGCCAGATCAGCACGCGGCTGACGCGGTTGTCTTCGGTTTCGAGGATTTCCAGGCGATAGCGGCCGATTTTCAGGCACACCGGGCAATCAGGGATGGTTTCCAGCGCCTCGGTGACCAGCCCGTTGAGGGTCTTCGGACCATCGCTTGGCAGGTGCCAGCCCAGGCTTTTATTCAATTCGCGAATCGACGCCGCGCCTTCAATCACCAGGCGACCATCGGCCTGCGGATGAATGTGCGGGTTGTCGAGGCTGTGCTCGCTTTCGAATTCGCCGACGATTTCTTCAAGAATGTCTTCCAGGGTCACGATGCCCAGCACTTCCCCGTACTCATCGACCACCATGCCCAGGCGCCGCTGCTGTTTATGGAAGTTCAGCAGTTGCAGTTGCAACGGCGTGCTTTCCGGCACGAAGTACGGCTCGTGGCAGGCGGCGAGCAGCGCGGGCAAGGTCAGGCTGGCGTCCGGCAGCAGATGGCGGATCTGCCGGGTATTGAGCACCGCTTCAACCTGATTGATGTCGCTGTGAAACACCGGCAGACGCGTGCGGCGGTTGGCCCGCAGTTGCTCGATGATCTCATCCAGTGGATCGTCGAGGTTGATGCCGTCGACTTCGCTGCGCGGCACCAGGATGTCATTGACTGTGATGTTGTCCAGCGCATGAATGCCGGATACCGGATGCAGGCGAACCGGCGGTTGATCGTGATCGTTGTCATGGGCGTGATTGTCCGCCGCTTCGTCGTCGCTGTGCTGCACCACGCTGACCTTGCGCGCAAAAGGCCTCATCAGCAATTGACTGATGCCGTTCAACAGCCAGGCGGCCGGGTAGACGATCTTCAGCGGCACGCTCAACAAATTGTTACCAAGCGCCAACACCGCGTCAGGGTGACGGTTGGCAAGAATCCGTGGCAGGAAGTCCGCCAGCACCAGCAGCGCCGCGCCGGCGCCCAGGCACGCGGCCCATGGACCGTTCTCCGCCCACAGAAAAATCGCCAGCAAGGTGCTGATCACCACCACAAGGGCGCGACAGAGGGTGTTGCAGAAAATCAGGCTATGAAGGGGGAAACTCAGCTTCGCCAGCGGCTTGTCGCTGGCCCGTGACGCGGTACGCTGGGCCAGCAGGTGCTGCTGGGCGACTTCAATGGCGGTGAACAGCCCGGACCAGAGAATCAACAGGGCCAACACCGCGAGCATCGGCCCCAGGGGCAAGTTATCCATGAAGGCCGCCCTTCAGATATGCAGGATGTATTCGCGGACCAGTTTGCTGCCGAAGTAGGCCAGCATCAGCAGGCAGAAGCCCGCCAGGGTCCAGCGAATCGCCTTGTGACCGCGCCAGCCGAGGCGGTTGCGGCCCCACAGCAGCACGCTGAACACGATCCAGGCCAGGCACGCCAGCAGGGTTTTGTGTACCAGGTGCTGGGCAAACAGGTTCTCGACGAACAGCCAGCCGGAGATCAGCGACAGCGACAACAGCGTCCAGCCGGCCCAAAGGAAGCCGAACAATAGGCTTTCCATGGTTTGCAGCGGCGGGAAATTCTTGATCAGGCCCGATGGATGTTTGTGTTTGAGCTGGTGATCCTGCAACAGCAGCAGCAACGCCTGGAACACTGCGATGGTGAACATGCCGTATGCAAGGATCGATAACAGGATGTGCGCGAGAATGCCCGGCTCTTCGTCGATGATCTGTACCGTACCGGCCGGGGCGAATTGTGCGATCAGCACGGTTAGCGCACCCAGCGGGAACAGCAGGATCAGCAGGTTTTCCACCGGGATCCGCGAGCAGGCCAGCAACGTCAGGGCGATTACCGCCACGGCGATCAGGCTGGCGGCGCTGAAAAAATCCAGGGCCAGGCCGATCGGCGTCAGCAAGTGGGTGATCAGGCTGGTCGCATGGGCCAGCACCGCCAGCACGCCGAGCGTGACCAGCAGGCGTTTGTGCGCCTTGGCGCCGGTGGCCAGGCGAGTGCCTTGATAGAGAGTCGCAGCGGCGTATAAGCAGGCGGCGGCGAGGGTTG
This sequence comes from Pseudomonas rhizozeae, assembly GCF_031583775.1. NCBI lineage: Bacteria > Pseudomonadati > Pseudomonadota > Gammaproteobacteria > Pseudomonadales > Pseudomonadaceae > Pseudomonas > Pseudomonas rhizozeae. The sequence continues at coordinate 130,283 of NZ_JAVLSB010000076.1, read as the reverse complement.
CAAGCAAACTGGGTGACAAGGGGAGCATAAATCCTGTTAGGCAAGCCCGAAAGTCGCTGAGTTTGGCATAGAACCCATACCGCACGAAAGACCACACAACCAGACGGCGGGTGTGCGCCAGACGCAGTTCTCGCTATAATCCGCGACCTGCCCACGCCGCAGGCTCGCCGAGCACATGTTTATCACGGTCTGGGCCGCCATTACCTCGGTCTCCATAGGGCCTGAAAGGATCGCGCATGTTTGAAAACTTAACCGACCGTCTCTCGCAGACGCTGCGCCACGTCACCGGCAAGGCCAAGCTGACCGAGGACAACATCAAAGACACCCTGCGTGAAGTGCGTATGGCGTTGCTGGAAGCCGACGTCGCCTTGCCAGTGGTCAAAGACTTCGTCAATTCGGTCAAGGAACGTGCCGTCGGCACCGAGGTGTCGCGCAGCCTGACGCCGGGCCAGGCGTTCGTGAAGATCGTCCAGGCTGAACTCGAAAGCCTGATGGGCGCCGCCAACGAGGACTTGAACCTTAGCGCCGTGCCGCCTGCCGTGATCTTGATGGCCGGTCTGCAAGGTGCCGGTAAAACCACCACCGCCGGCAAACTCGCGCGCTTCCTCAAAGAGCGCAAGAAGAAAACCGTGATGGTCGTGTCGGCGGACGTTTACCGTCCTGCGGCGATCAAGCAGTTGGAAACCCTGGCCAACGACATCGGCGTGGCGTTCTTCCCGTCCGACTTGAGCCAGAAGCCGGTCGACATCGCTGAAGCGGCTATTAAAGAAGCGCGCCTGAAATTCATCGACGTGGTCATCGTCGACACCGCCGGTCGCTTGCACATCGACGAAGAGATGATGGGCGAGATCAAGGCGCTGCACGCCGCGATCAATCCGGTCGAGACGCTGTTCGTGGTGGACGCCATGACCGGCCAGGACGCCGCCAACACCGCCAAGGCGTTCGGCGATGCACTGCCACTGACCGGCGTGATCCTGACCAAGGTCGACGGTGATGCCCGTGGCGGTGCCGCACTGTCGGTGCGCGCCATTACTGGCAAGCCGATCAAGTTCATCGGTATGGGCGAGAAAAGCGAAGCGCTCGAGCCGTTCCACCCTGAACGTATCGCCTCGCGCATCCTCGGCATGGGCGACGTGCTCAGCCTGATCGAGCAGGCCGAGCAAACCCTCGACAAGGACAAGGCCGACAAACTGGCCAAGAAGCTGAAGAAGGGCAAAGGCTTCGACCTCGAAGACTTCCGCGATCAGCTGCAACAAATGAAGAACATGGGCGGCCTTGGCGGGCTCATGGATAAACTGCCAAACATCGGCGGCATGAACCTGTCGCAAATGGGCAATGCCCAGGGCGCGGCGGAGAAGCAGTTCAAGCAGATGGAAGCCATCATCAACTCCATGACCCCAGCCGAACGCCGCGATCCTGAGCTGATCAGCGGTTCGCGCAAACGCCGGATCGCCATGGGTTCCGGCACGCAGGTGCAGGACATCGGGCGCTTGATCAAGCAGCACAAGCAGATGCAGAAGATGATGAAGAAATTCTCTTCGAAAGGCGGAATGGCAAAAATGATGCGCGGCATGGGCGGCATGCTGCCCGGCGGCGGCATGCCGAAAATGTAAAGAATCCGCGCGGGGGCTTGCTCCTGCGTTGCCCACGGGGACGTGGGTTCTCCAGCACCTCGCTGTTGGCGAGGGCTGACTGGCCGTCATTAATGACGGCTCTATAGCAAATCTGGATGGCGGCCGATAGACCGCCGGAAAAAGTCATTTGCAAAAGTCCGGATATTCCTTAGAATATGCGGCCTTTCGGGCACCTATGCCCGCTGTGCCTTTAGATTTGCAGCACCGACTACAGGAACGATGTTCACATGCTAACAATCCGTCTTGCCCTTGGCGGCTCCAAAAAGCGCCCGTTTTACCACTTGACCGTAACCGACAGCCGCAACCCGCGCGACGGTTCGCACAAGGAACAGGTTGGTTTCTTCAACCCTGTTGCTCGTGGTCAGGAAGTTCGTCTGTCCGTGAACCAAGAGCGCGTAGCCTACTGGCTGAGCGTTGGTGCACAGCCTTCTGAGCGCGTTGCTCAGTTGTTGAAGGAATCTGCTAAGGCTGCGGCCTGAGCAATATGAACGCGACGCCAGCTGTTGCCGATGATTTGATCGTTATTGGCAAAATTTATTCTGTTCATGGCGTTCGCGGCGAAGTGAAGGTCTTTTCCTTTACTGATCCAATTGCAAACCTGCTGGACTACAAAACCTGGACGCTCAAGCGTGACGGCAATGTGAAGCAGGTAGAGCTGGTCAGCGGACGCGGGAATAACAAATTCCTGGTCGCAAAGCTCAAGGGTCTTGATGATCGTGAAGAAGCGCGTCTTCTGGCCGGTTATGAGATCTGCGTGCCGCGCAACCTGTTCCCTGAACTGACCGACGGCGAGTACTACTGGTACCAGCTGGAAGGTCTCAAGGTCATCGACCACCTCGGGCAACTGCTCGGGAAAATCGATCACCTGCTCGAGACTGGCTCGAACGATGTCATGGTGGTCAAGCCTTGCACTGGCAGCCTGGATGATCGCGAACGCCTGTTGCCCTATACGGAGCAATGCGTGTTGGCCGTCGACCTTGCCGCAGGCGAGATGAAGGTGGATTGGGACGCGGACTTCTAAACGTGGCTAATTTGCGCGTAGAAGTCATCAGTTTGTTTCCCGAGATGTTTGCCGCCATCAGCGACTACGGCATCACCAGTCGTGCGGTGAAACAGGGGCTGTTGCAGCTGACCTGTTGGAACCCGCGAGATTACACGACGGATCGACATCACACGGTGGATGATCGCCCATTTGGCGGTGGTCCGGGCATGGTGATGAAGATCAAGCCTCTGGAAGATGCATTGGTCGAGGCCAAGGCAGCCGCCGGAGAGGGTGCGAAGGTGATTTACCTGTCGCCCCAGGGCCGCCAGCTTAATCAGTCGGCGGTACGCGAGTTGGCGAATGAGGATGCATTGATCCTGATTGCCGGCCGCTACGAAGGCATTGACGAGCGCTTTATTGAGGCTCACGTCGATGAAGAGTGGTCGATTGGCGACTATGTACTGTCTGGCGGCGAGCTGCCGGCGATGGTCCTGATCGATGCGGTTACACGACTGCTGCCTGGAGCTTTAGGGCATGCGGACTCCGCGGAGGAAGATTCCTTCACGGATGGTTTGCTGGATTGCCCGCATTACACACGACCTGAGGTGTATGCGGATCAGCGTGTTCCCGACGTGTTGCTGAGTGGCAATCACGCGCATATCCGGCGATGGCGTTTACAGCAGTCCCTTGGTAGGACCTTTGAACGACGCGCCGATCTTCTGGAAAGCCGCTCGCTTTCTGGAGAAGAGAAGAAGCTGCTCGAGGAATACATCCGCGAGCGGGACGATAGTTAACAACGTATCGATGGTAGATCCGACGATTTACCTTAGGAGCACAGCATGACTAACAAAATCATCCTTGCACTCGAAGCAGAGCAGATGACCAAAGAAATCCCTACCTTTGCCCCGGGCGACACCATTGTCGTTCAGGTGAAAGTGAAGGAAGGCGACCGTTCGCGTCTGCAAGCGTTCGAAGGTGTTGTTATCGCCAAGCGTAACCGCGGCGTCAACAGTGCATTCACCGTTCGTAAAATCTCCAACGGTGTTGGCGTAGAGCGTACTTTCCAGACCTACAGCCCGCAAATCGACAGCATGGCCGTTAAACGTCGCGGTGACGTACGTAAAGCCAAGCTGTACTACCTGCGTGACCTGTCCGGTAAAGCAGCTCGCATCAAGGAAAAACTGGCTTAAGTCCAGCGTCCGATGCGAAAGAAAAGCAGCCTGCGGGCTGCTTTTTTGTTGCCTGCGATTCAGTTGCCGACTCTTCGTGGCGGGGCACTGTAAAGCGACGCCTGGCTATGAAAGACTTGCCGTCGGTTTTCCCGTTATCCGAGTGTTTATGTCCGCCATTGATCACCCTTTGATAGACCAGTTCCTCGATGCTCTGTGGCTGGAGAAAGGCCTGTCCGATAACACGCGCGATGCCTATCGCAGTGACCTGGCGTTGTTCAACGGCTGGCTGCAGGAAAAGAACCTCGAATTGATCAACGCCGGCCGCGAGCTGATCCTCGATCACCTGGCCTGGCGTCTGGAACAAAACTACAAACCCCGTTCAACCGCGCGATTCCTCTCCGGGGTGCGTGGCTTCTACCGCTATTTACTACGGGAAAAGTTGATCGCGGTCGACCCGACCTTGCGCGTCGACATGCCGCAGCTCGGCCGGCCGTTGCCCAAATCCCTGTCGGAAGCCGATGTCGAGGCGTTGCTCAAGGCGCCGGATCTCAGTGAAGCCATCGGCCAGCGCGACCGCGCGATGCTTGAAGTGCTGTACGCCTGCGGCTTGCGAGTGACCGAGCTGATCAGCCTGACCCTCGAGCAGGTCAATTTGCGCCAGGGCGTGCTGCGGGTGATGGGCAAGGGCAGCAAGGAGCGTCTGGTGCCCATGGGCGAGGAGGCGATTGTCTGGGTCGAGCGCTACATGCGTGATGCCCGCAGCGAGTTGCTTGGCGGGCGCCCCAGCGATGTGCTGTTCCCCAGCCTGCGCGGCGAGCAGATGACCCGCCAGACCTTCTGGCACCGCATCAAGCATCAGGCCAAAGTCGCCGGGATCGGCAAGTCGCTGTCACCGCACACTTTGCGCCACGCCTTCGCCACGCACCTGCTCAACCATGGTGCCGATCTGCGCGTGGTGCAGATGCTGCTGGGCCACAGCGACCTGTCGACCACCCAGATCTATACCCACGTCGCACGCGCTCGATTGCAGGACTTGCACGCTAAACACCATCCGCGCGGCTAACGAAATGACCTGTGGCGAGGGAGCAAGCTCCTACGCCACCGGATCATGCGCTTACGTCACCTCCATTCGGCCCCGCAGCCCTTCTGTGGTAGGCTTTGCCGGTTTGCACGGTGGGCGGTTGTGACCCGGTGTTTCGGCACGGGCGTTCTGGCTGTTCCATTTGTCCGCCTTCAGGAGTTCTCATGCGTCTGACCCCGATTTTCGCCGCCGCAGCCATTGCGTTGGTCAGCACCTTTGCCGTCGCCGATGACGCGGCCGACAAAGCCATCCGTAAAAGCCTCGACAATCTCCAGCTCGACGTACCGGTCGATTCCATCAGCGCCAGCCCGATGCCCGGCCTGTATGAAATCAAGCTCAAGGGCAGCCGCGTGCTTTATGCCAGCGCTGACGGCCAGTACATCGTCCAGGGCAACATGTTCCAGCTCAAGGACGGCAAACCGGTCAACCTGACCGAAAAAACCGAACGCCTGGGCGTGTCCAAACTGATCAACGACATTCCGGTCGCCGAAACCGTGGTGTACCCGGCCATCGGCGAAACCAAGTCGCACATTACCGTGTTCACCGACACCACCTGCCCGTACTGCCACAAGCTGCATGAAGAAGTGCCGGAGCTGAACAAGCGCGGCATTGAAGTGCGTTACGTGGCATTCCCGCGCCAGGGTCTCGGCTCGCCGGGCGACGAACAGCTGCAAGCGGTGTGGTGTTCCAAAGACAAGAAAGCGGCCATGGACAAAATGGTCGATGGCAAGGAAATCAAGGCCGCCAAGTGCGATAACCCGGTTTCCAAACAGTTCGCCCTCGGGCAGTCGATTGGCGTGAACGGCACGCCGGCCATCGTTTTGGCCGACGGTCAGGTCATTCCGGGCTACCAGCCTGCGCCACAAGTCGCCAAACTGGCGCTGGGCGCGAAGTAGATTCGCCGTCAGCCTTTGACGATCATGGCTCGGCGGTTCCATTGGCCGGGCCATCAATAGAGAACCGCGAACCTGCGGTTGTGTTCACGGCCGACCCCGCGTCGGCCGTTTTATGGGGAGTTCACAGTGAAACCGGTCAAAGTAGGCATCTGTGGGTTAGGGACCGTCGGTGGCGGGACCTTCAACGTACTTCAGCGCAACGCCGAGGAAATTGCTCGTCGTGCCGGGCGTGGGATCGAAGTGGCACAAATTGCCACCCGCACGCCAAAGCCTCAGTTCCAGACGACCGGTATTGCGATTACCAACGATGTCTTCGAAGTGGCCACGAACCCTGAGATCGACATCGTCATAGAGCTGGTCGGCGGCTACACCGTCGCCCGTGAGCTGGTACTCAAAGCGATCGAAAACGGAAAACATGTGGTGACCGCGAACAAGGCGCTGATCGCCGTTCACGGTAATGAGATCTTCGCCAAGGCGCGCGAGAAGGGCGTGATTGTGGCGTTTGAAGCGGCCGTGGCCGGTGGCATTCCGGTGATCAAGGCGATCCGTGAAGGCCTGTCCGCCAACCGCATCAACTGGGTGGCCGGGATCATCAACGGCACCGGCAACTTCATCCTCACCGAAATGCGCGAGAAGGGTCGCACCTTCGAAGACGTGCTCGCCGAGGCGCAAGCTCTGGGTTACGCCGAGGCTGATCCGACCTTCGACGTCGAAGGCATCGACGCCGCGCACAAGCTGACGATCCTGGCGTCGATTGCGTTCGGCATCCCGCTGCAATTCGACAAGGCCTACACCGAAGGCATCACCAGGCTGACCACCGCTGACGTGAACTACGCCGAAGCGCTGGGCTATCGCATCAAGCACCTGGGCGTTGCGCGCAGCACGGCCGCCGGTATCGAGTTGCGCGTGCACCCGACGCTGATCCCGGCCGATCGCCTGATCGCCAACGTCAACGGCGTGATGAACGCGGTGATGGTCAACGGTGACGCCGCAGGCTCGACGCTGTTCTACGGCGCGGGCGCCGGCATGGAGCCGACCGCGTCGTCGGTGATCGCCGACCTGGTGGACGTGGTTCGTGCCATGACCTCCGACCCGGAGAACCGCGTGCCGCACCTGGCCTTCCAGCCCGATTCGCTGTCGGCGCACCCGATTTTGCCGATCGAAGCCTGCGAGAGCGCGTACTACCTGCGCATCCAGGCCAAGGACCATCCAGGCGTACTGGCCCAAGTGGCGAGCATCCTGTCGGAGCGCGGCATCAATATCGAATCGATCATGCAGAAGGAAGTCGAAGAACACGACGGCCTGGTGCCAATGATCCTGCTGACCCACCGCGTGCTGGAGCAGCACATCAACGACGCGATCGCCGCGCTTGAAGCCCTGGCCGACGTGGTTGGCCCGGTCGTGCGGATCCGTGTCGAGCACTTGAACTAAGTCGCTATCGTTCGCCGGGCCCATGCGGCCCGGTTTACGAACACTGTCTATTGGAGCCAGTCATGCGTTATATCAGTACCCGCGGCCAGGCACCGGCCCTCAATTTCGAAGACGTCCTGCTGGCCGGTCTGGCCACCGACGGCGGCCTGTACGTGCCGGAAAACCTGCCGCGTTTCACCCAGGAAGAAATCGCTTCCTGGGCCGGCCTGCCGTACCACGAACTGGCCTTCCGGGTGATGCGCCCGTTTGTCACCGGCAGCATTCCGGATGCCGATTTCAAAAAAATTCTTGAAGAAACCTACGGCGTTTTCTCGCACAACGCCGTGGCGCCGTTGCGCCAGTTGAACGGCAACGAGTGGGTGCTGGAGCTGTTCCACGGCCCGACCCTGGCGTTCAAGGATTTCGCCCTGCAACTGCTCGGTCGTTTGCTCGACTACGTGCTGGAAAAACGCGGCGAGCGCGTGGTGATCGTCGGCGCCACCTCCGGTGATACCGGTTCGGCCGCCATTGAAGGCTGCAAGCACTGCGAAAACGTCGACATCTTCATCCTGCACCCGCACAACCGTGTGTCTGAAGTGCAGCGTCGGCAGATGACGACGATCTTCGGCGAGAACATCCACAACATCGCCATCGAAGGCAACTTCGATGACTGCCAGGAAATGGTCAAGGCCAGCTTCGCCGACCAGAGTTTCCTCAAGGGCACGCGCCTGGTGGCGGTGAACTCGATCAACTGGGCGCGGATCATGGCCCAGATCGTTTACTACTTCCATGCCTCGCTGCAGTTGGGCGGGCCGGCGCGTTCGGTGTCGTTCTCGGTGCCGACCGGCAACTTCGGCGACATCTTCGCCGGGTACCTGGCGCGCAACATGGGCTTGCCGATCAACCAGTTGATCGTCGCCACCAACCGCAACGACATCCTGCACCGCTTCATGAGCGGCAATCAGTACGTCAAGGAGACCCTGCACGCTACGCTGTCGCCGTCGATGGACATCATGGTGTCGTCGAACTTCGAGCGCTTGCTGTTCGACCTGCACGGTCGCAACGGCGCGGCGATCGCCGGTTTGATGGATTCGTTCAAGCAGGGCGGTGGTTTCAGCGTCGAGCAGGAACGCTGGACCGAAGCGCGCAAGCTGTTCGATTCCCTGGCCGTGGATGACGCGCAGACCTGCGAAACCATCGCCGAGGTGTACGAACAGACCGGCGAGCTGCTCGACCCGCACACCGCGATCGGTGTGAAAGCTGCCCGTGAGTGCCGTCGTAGCCTGGACATCCCGATGGTGATCCTCGGCACGGCGCATCCGGTCAAATTCCCGGACGCAGTGGAAAAAGCCGGTGTAGGAAAAGCGCTCGAACTACCTGCACATCTTTCTGATTTGTTTGCGAGAGATGAGCGTTGCACCGTGTTGCCAAATGACTTGAAAGCCGTCCAGGCCTTTGTCAGCCAGCATGGCAACCGTGGCAAGCCGCTGTAAGTCATCAAGCTGTCACATTTTGAAGCCCGTCTCCTGACGGGCTTTGTTGTTTTTGCATGCCACACTGGTCGCGTTATCGCCCCTGAAGGACGGGCGAGTTGATCACGAAGGAAGTGGCAATGCTGTTTTTGACCGGGATGAGACCAGCGCTAGGCTGGGTAGTGTTATGCCTGCTGGGCTGGATGGAAGGGGCGAGGGCGGCGCAACTGGTGGCGTTCGAGCCTCCCGCATCGGTCGTGCACGGCCGATTGGCATTGAGTGCCGAAGAGCGGCAGTGGATCGAACAACACCCGCAGGTAACCGTGGCCGCTGTGCAGTTTCCGCTGTACGTGTTCAAGGACGAACAGGGTCAGTGGAGCGGTTTGAACACCGACATTCTCAAGCGCATCAGCCGCATGACCGGTTTGCAATTCGTCTATGAGGAGTCGTTTTCCACCGCGCAACTGTTGGAGGCACTGGAAAGCGGCAGTGCTCACCTCAGCACAACCCTGGCGGTGAATGATGAACGCAAGGCTTTTCTGAATTTCAGCCATGCCTACGGCGGGTCGGGCTGGGTATTCGTCGAACGGCAGAATCAGCCCCCGGTGCAAAGCCTGGCGCATCTTGAGGGCAAGGTCCTGGTGTTGCCGGCGCGGCATGCGCTGGAAGAACTGGTTCGACGGGATTACCCCAGGATTCGCTTGCGCTCGGTGCAGACCTCTGCCGAGGCACGGGCGCTGGTGGAAAGCGGCGAAGCCTGGGCCACCATTGAGAACGAAACAGGGGCTCACTTGTATCCGGCCGGGCAGTTGGCCGTCGGGCGCGTTGTCGAGGGCAAGTGGGAGCCCGATCACTTGGCGTTGCGCAAGGATTTGCCGCAACTGCTGGGCATCCTTAACAAAGCCCTGGCGACTTTTTCCGCCGAAGAAATGCGCGCTTTGCGCCGCCAATGGCTCGATGGCGTGGCCCCCCGTCCGGCGCCTTCGACTTGGCAACAATTGACCGAATGGGGCTGCTGGGGCGTGTTTGGCGCTGGGGTGTTTGGCTGGCTGTCGTTGTTGTGGAATCGGCGTTTGAAAGCGCAGATCGAGCAACGCCTGACAGCCGAGGCCGAATTGCGCGACCAATTAGCCTTTCAGAAAGCGTTGATGGATGCCATGCCCGACCCGATCTTCATTCGGGATCTGCAGGGGCGTCTCATCATGTGTAATCGCAGTTACGAGGAGCAACTGGTTACCCGTTTCGAGCAGGTCCAGGGTACCTCGTTGCTGGACACCCAGCTGCTGCCTCGGGCGACGGCCGAACAATTGCATAGGGAATTGATGGAGCAGATCAGAACGCGCCGATCCCGATTTGGTGACCGCCGGCTCGGGTTTCTCGGGGGCGTCAGGGAGGTGTACCAGTGGTCCGTGCCCTTTTATGGCGCCGATGGCCAGTTGCGCGGTTTGTTGGGGGGCTGGATCGATGCTCAGCGCCGCCGCAGCGATCCCGAGCCCTACGGCGATGCCGTGGGCGGTGTGAACTGATCCGCGAATGTTTTTTCTCTGTCATCTTCACGGCGCATGCTCGATCTCCCGGAGCGGGCACGGGCCGCTGACGAAAAGAACTTTCTGCTCTGGCCGATGGTCATTTACTGTAAGCACGCCCCAGGCACTTTGTTTTCGGACTATTGAGTGGTGATCGATTTGGAAAGTATCAGTCTATTGCTCGGTGAGGCTCTGAGCCCGTATCAGGTGACATTGACTCCATCGGGTTTGCAGGGCGAATGCCTGGTGACCTTGAAGAGTCCCGCTGGCGCGATCGTGATCGAGCGGATGTTCAATCAGGCACAACTGAATGACAAACGTGCGCTGACCGACGTCGTGGATGGCCTGCATCGCGATTTGATGATTGCAGAAGGTCGTTTGGAACCCTGCGTGATCGCAGCGTTGCGCAACGCTGCACAGGAAAAGTCCCTGGCTAATTGAAATTGAATCGAGCGATGGGGAACCTTCCCGCATCGAGGTCGTCAGACCCTGTAGCAGCAGGATCAAGCATTGTGCTCCGGTGCTTGTAGCTTGTTGTCACTGGTCTAAGTAAGGCCACGTTTAACCCCGAGTCGTCTCCCCACTTCTCGGGGTTTCTTTTGTCCGCAGGTTTTAGGGTCGCTATTGCTGTTCAAGGAAAAACGCCTTGGCCGCTTCCAGGTAATCGTCCCTGCTTTGCGGATCGAGCCACGCCGCGTACGCCTCGCTCAATCGTTCAGTAGGCATGGCGCGCAGCAACTGGTTGATCTCGACGATGGCTTGTCGGCCTTGCGGTGTGTCGCTGCAGCCAATGTAGCCCGACAAGTATTTGCCGGTGCCGAAGATAGGATAGAACTGCAACTCGTCGTCGGCGATGCCTTGCTGTTGCGCCTGGTAACGAATTTCCGCCCGATACCCCAGCAGCACCTGCACGCGCCCGAGGCGTTGCATTTGCAGCAGGCTGCCCAACGCATCGTTGCCGTAATGCACGGTCAGTGCGTCGGCGGGCGCTTGCTTGAGCAGGCCGTCGAGGTAGTCACCGTAATTGCGCTCGGCGATCACCCCGAGTTTTTCACGCCCGCTGGCCAGCAGCGCCGCCAGGTCGATTTCGCCGTTCTTGATAAACGGCGCCAGCAGCGCATGATCGGCACGTCGCGCCGCCAGGCCATTACTCATGGCACGAAACACTGGCATCGAAAACACAATCCATTGCTCGCGCTCCTTGCTCCAGTTCAGTGCCGCGTCGCACGTGAAAGACGGTTCCGAGAGCATTTGCAGGGCGCGGGCGCGATTCACGTGCAACACGCTGTGGGAGTACTGCGGCATGCCGGCAATCAATTCCGGCAACAGTTGATCGATCACCCCCTGACCTTTTCTCGGACCATCGAAAATCATCAGCGGCGGCAAGTCGCGCAGCAGCCAGACTAGTGTTTCTTTGGCCTGAGCCGCCGGCCAAACCGCCAGACCCCAGAGCAGCATCACCATCGCCAACGCGCGGCGCCCCTTTACGCCGCCACTGAGGCGAAGGGTGCAAAATGCCGGGCGCGCAAGCTTGCGCTTAGATAGCGCCGTCGCTGCGCAGTTGTGCGATCTGGGTCTCGTCATAGCCAAGATCCTGGAGTACCTGTGCGTTATGCTCGCCCAGTTGCGGCCCGACCCATTCTGAATGGCCGGGTGTCTCAGAGAGTTTCGGCACGATGCCCGGCATCTTGAAATCTTTGCCATCGGGCAGCTTGGCGCTGAGGAACATTTCCCGCGCCAGGTACTGTGGATCGCTGAACATGTCTTCGGCGCTGAAGATCCGACTGGCTGGCACGTCGGCCTGGTTCAGTTGCGCGATCACGCTGGCCAGCGGCAATGAGCCGACCCAGCGATCGATCACCCCGTAGAGCTCATCGCGACGGCTGTCTCGGCCGTCATTGCTGGCCAGCAGCGGATCGTTGGCCAGGTCCTCGCGGCCAATGATCACCATGAACCGCTTGAAGATCGCGTCGCCATTGGCGCCGATCTGTACGTGCTTGCCGTCGGCGCTGGTGTGGATCGACGAGGGCGTGATGCCGGGCATGATGTTGCCGGTGCGCTCGCGGATGAAACCGAACACATCGAATTCCGGGACCATGCTTTCCATCATGGCGAAGATCGCTTCATACAGCGCCACGTCCACCACTTGGCCCTGACCGCCGTTGACTTCCCGATGCCGCAGCGCCATGAGCGCGCCGATCACCCCCCACAGCGCGGCAATCGAGTCGCCGATGGAAATTCCGGTGCGCACCGGCGGCTTGTCCTCGAAACCGGTGATGTAGCGCAGCCCGCCCATGGACTCACCCACCGCGCCAAAGCCCGGTTGATCCTTCATCGGCCCGGTCTGGCCGAAACCCGAGAGCCGGACCATCACCAGTTTCGGGTTCAGGGCGTGCAGCACCTCCCAGCCGAGGCCGAGTTTCTCCAATACGCCGGGGCGAAAGTTCTCAATGACAATGTCGGCTTCGCTGATCAGTTGTTTGAGGATCTTCAATCCCTCGGGGTGCTTCAGGTTCAGGGTCAGCGACTTTTTATTGCGCGCCTGGACGAACCACCACAGCGACGTGCCTTCATACAGCTTGCGCCATTTGCGCAGGGGATCACCGCCGTCCGGGGATTCGATCTTGATCACTTCGGCGCCGAACTCGCCGCAGATGCGCGAGGCGAAGGGTCCGGCGATCAAGGTCCCGAGTTCAATGACTTTGACGCCGGCGAGGGGTTTGGCGGTGAGCGGCATGACGATTCCTGTGATTCAAGGACTGAGCGGGTACAGCGTTTTAGCATAGCCCGTGACCACCCGGCGAAGGATCCTGCCGAGGATTCGTTGAATCGGCCGGCATCGGTTAGACTTGCCGCCTTTCCTCGCATCAAGAAGCCCGTTCATGGCCCAGCCGTCCACGACCTACAAGTTTGAACTGAACCTCACCGACCTCGACCGCGGCGTTTACGAGACCGTGAAGCAGACCATCGCCCGTCACCCTTCGGAAACCGAAGAGCGCATGACCGTGCGGCTGTTGGCCTACGCCTTCTGGTACAACGAGCAACTGTCGTTCGGCCGAGGTCTGTCAGACGTCGATGAGCCCGCGCTGTGGGAAAAAAGTCTGGATGACCGCGTGCTGCACTGGATTGAAGTCGGCCAGCCGGACGCCGATCGCCTGACCTGGTGCTCGCGTCGCACCGAACGCACCAGCCTGCTGGCCTACGGCAGCCTGCGGGTCTGGGAGACCAAAGTGATCCCGGCAATCAAGAACCTGAAAAACGTGCACATCGCCGCCGTGCCCCAGGAAGTCCTGGAGACCCTGGCCAAAGAAATGCCCCGCGTAATCAAGTGGGACGTGATGATCAGCGAAGGGACGATTTTCGTCACCGACGACCGTGGTCAACATGAAGTCCAGTTGCAGTGGTTGAGCGGCGAGCGCGGCTGATTTTTCGCCGCATGTCCGCTCTACCGGGTTTTATCCTACGTATCCAAGAGAAGCACCTGTCACCCCATGCGCATCGAACCTCGCCTCCTGCCTGACACCCTGCCATTCCTCGGCGACTTGCCGCCGCTGCTGACCCGCCTGTACGCGGCGCGGGGCGTGCTGTCCGAGGCGGAGCTGGACAAGAGCCTGGCGCGGTTGATCCCTTTCCAGCAACTCAAGGGCATCGAGCCTGCGGTCGAGTTGCTGGTGACGGCGCTGGAGCAGCGTCAGCGCATCCTGATCGTCGGTGACTTCGATGCCGACGGCGCCACGGCCAGCACCGTCGGTGTGCTCGGCTTGCGGTTGCTTGGCGCGGCGCATGTCGATTACCTGGTGCCGAACCGTTTTGAATACGGCTACGGCCTGACCCCGGAAATCGTCGCGGTGGCGCTGGAGCGTCAGCCACAGTTGCTGATCACCGTGGACAACGGCATTTCCAGCGTCGAGGGTGTGGCGGCGGCGAAAGCGGCGGGGCTCAAGGTGCTGGTCACTGACCACCACTTGCCTGGCGACGAACTGCCGCTGGCCGATGCCATCGTCAACCCCAACCAGCCCGGTTGCGGTTTTCCGAGCAAAGCGCTGGCCGGTGTCGGGGTAATCTTCTATGTGCTAATGGCTCTGCGCGCGCGGCTGCGCGGTCTTGGCTGGTACGAGAACCGGCCGCAGCCGAACATCGGCGAGTTACTCGACCTGGTGGCGCTGGGCAGCGTGGCTGACGTGGTGCCGCTGGACGCCAATAACCGGATTCTGGTCCACCAGGGCCTGGAACGGATTCGGGCCGGGCGTGCGCGGCCGGGGATCAAGGCGATTCTAGAAGTGGCCAAGCGCGAACCTTCGCGCATCACCTCCACCGACCTCGGTTTTATCGTCGGCCCACGACTGAACGCGGCGGGGCGCCTGGATGACATGAGCCTGGGCATCGAATGCCTACTCACCGATAACGCCGGCCGCGCCCGGGAAATGGCGGCGCAACTGGACGGCATGAATCAGGACCGTAAATCCATCGAGCAAGGCATGCAGCGTGAAGCGCTGGCGCAGCTCAAGGATTTGCCGGTCGATTCCATGCCGTTCGGCTTGTGCCTGTTCGATCCCGAGTGGCACCAAGGGGTGATCGGCATCCTCGCGTCGCGGATGAAAGAGCGTTATTTCCGTCCGACCATTGCCTTTGCCGATGCTGGCGATGGCTTGCTCAAGGGCTCGGGCCGCTCGGTCCAGGGGTTTCACATTCGCGATGCCTTGAGCGTGGTGGCAGCGCAGCATCCCAACCTGATCAGCAAGTACGGCGGCCATGCGATGGCCGCGGGCCTGACCTTGCCGGAAGCCAACTTCCCGCTGTTCGCTGAGGCCTTCGATGCGGAAGTGCGCCGGCAATTGCGCGAAGAGGACCTGACCGGTCGGCTGCTGTCGGACGGCACGCTGGCGGTCGAGGAATTTCACCTGGAGCTTGCCCGCGCCTTGCGCCACGCCGGGCCATGGGGCCAGCATTTTCCGGAGCCGTTGTTTCACGGCGTGTTCCAGTTGGTCGAGCAGCGGGTGGTCGGCGAGCGTCACCTCAAAGTGGTGCTCAAGAGCGAGTGCGGTTCGGTGAAGCTCGATGGCATTGCCTTCGGCATCGATCGCGACGTGTGGCCGAACCCGACCATTCGTTGGGTCGAGTTGGCGTACAAGCTTGATCTCAACGAGTTTCGCGGCCAGGAAACCGTACAACTGATGATTGCGCACATCGAACCGCGCTAATGCGCTCGTGGCGAGGAAGCTTGCTCTCGCCGGGTCGCGAAGCGACGTCAATAACCATCTGAACCCTCCACCATCCCCCGTTGTCGACTAGGCTCTAAGCACTGCTTGATTGGCCTTGTGACAGTCCACCGAATTCTCAAGCCCGTGGGGGCGGGCGCTGCACCCTTTCTCTTGTCACTCGTCGACTTTTCAAACAGAACCCTGGAGCCTGCCCACTGATCGAGAGGTGCCCCATGAGTCTGCTGCTTGAACCGTATACCCTTCGCCAACTGACCCTGCTCAACCGCATTGCTGTATCGCCGATGTGCCAATACTCCAGCGTCGATGGCCTGGCCAATGACTGGCACCTGGTGCACCTCGGCAGTCGTGCCGTGGGCGGGGCCGGGCTGATTTTTACCGAAGCCACCGCAGTCACCGCCGACGGTCGCATCACCGCCCAAGACCTTGGCCTGTGGAACGACGAACAGATCGAACCGCTGCAACGCATCACCCGTTTCATTGCTGCTCAAGGCGCGGTCGCCGGCATCCAGTTGGCCCACGCCGGGCGCAAGGCTAGCACCCACCGGCCGTGGCTAGGCAAGCACGGCAGCGTGACGGTGGAGGACGGCGGATGGACGCCGATCGGGCCGTCGCCGATTGCTTTCGACCCGCAGCACACGCCGCCGAAACAACTGGATGAACAGGGCATCGGCGAAGTCATCGAAGCCTTCGTCGCGGCCGCCAAACGTGCGCTGGTGGCGGGTTTTAAAGTCGCGGAAGTGCACGCCGCCCACGGTTATCTGCTGCATCAATTCTTGTCGCCATTGAGTAATCAGCGCCGCGATCAGTATGGCGGCTCGTTCGAGAACCGGATCCGGCTGGTGCTGCAAGTCACCGAAGCGGTTCGCGCGGTGTGGCCGGAAGAACTGCCGCTGGTGGTGCGTCTGTCGGCCACGGATTGGGTGGAAGACGGCTGGAACCCCGATGAAACTGTCGAACTGGCCCGTCGCCTGAAAAGCCTGGGCGTGGATTTGATTGATGTTTCCTCAGGCGGCACTGCGGCCAACGCCGAGATTCCCACCGGCCCGGGTTACCAGACACGTTTCGCCGAGCGAGTACGCAAGGAGGCGGGCATCGCCACAGGCACCGTGGGCATGATCACCGAGCCGGCGCAGGCTGAGCACATCTTGCGCACCTGCCAGGCGGATCTGATCTTCCTCGCCCGCGAACTGCTGCGCGACCCGTACTGGCCGTTGCACGCCGACGACGACCTGGGCGGGCGCAAAGCGGTGTGGCCGGCGCAATACCAACGCGCGACTCACCGTGATCAGCCGATCCATGAATCTGATTTGCGCGATTGAGTGAGGCCCGGAAATGCGAAAGCCCCGATCGAAGTGATCGGGGCTTTTTTTGTCTGGCTTGAATATCGTCTTCGCGAGCAGGCTGGCCCCCACAAGGGATAGCATTTCCAATGTGGGAGACCCCGCAGCGGTTCAAGCTCAGGTGTACTTGCGTTTGTCCGGCGCTGGCGGGAAGTACTGGTACAACCAGGTCTCGCTCAAAGTGCGGTCATTGGTGCGGATGAACAGGCGCAGTTCCACTGGCTCGACGCTGTCGTTGGTCGGGTACCAGTCGAACAGAATCCGGTAACCCTTGATGTCGTCGAGCACCAGCACGCTGAAGTCCTGGACCTTGCCGTTCGAGCAGGTCACCACCGGTTCGATGCCGGTGCCTTCCGGCAAGCGATCCAGACCGCCGCCGGTGAAATCCACGGCAAAGCGACGGGCCCAGACCGGCGGGTAATGCTCGCCCGGCGCCCAGCCCTCGGTGAAACCACCCATCCCAGAGCGGGTCGCGTTGACCCGCGCCAACGGTGTGCCCACCGGCGGCAGGGCGCTCCAATACAGCTTGTAGCCGTAGTTGAGCGAGTCGCCGGCGGCCACCGGTTTCTTCGGCGTCCAGAACGCGACGATGTTGTCCAGGGTTTCGCCGGTGGTAGGAATTTCCAGCAGATCGATAGAGCCTTCGCCCCACGCGGTCGTCGGTTCTACCCACAGGCTCGGACGCTTGCTGTACCAGTCGACGGTGTCCTGGTAGTTGGCGAACTCGTGGTCGGTCTGTACCAGGCCGAAGCCTTTCGGGTCGGTATCAGCGAACGCGTTGAACTGCAGGGTGGCCGGGTTGTTCAGCGGCCGGCAGATCCACTCGCCATTGCCGCGCCACATCGCCAGGCGATCAGAGTCGTGGATTTGCGGGTGGATGGTGTCGCACATCCGGCGTTCGTGGGTGCCGCAGCTGAACATGCTGGTCATCGGTGCGATGCCCAATTGCTCGATGGCGGTGCGTGCGTTGATATGGGCGTCGACCTCCATCACCACGCGCTCGGCCTGGCAATCGATGTCAAAACGGTAAGCACCGGTGGCGCTCGGCGAGTCGAGCAGGGCGTAGACCACAAAACGGGTGCTGTTTTTGTCCGGCGTCTCGAACCAGAACTTGGTGAAATCAGGGAATTCTTCGCGCTTCTTGGCGTAGGTGTCGATCGCCAGGCCGCGCGCCGACAGGCCGTATTGGCCAGTCGCATCCACTGCGCGGAAATAGCTGGCGCCGAGGAACGAGAGCACGTCATGGCGATCCAGTTCCGGTGCCTTGAACAGCTTGAAGCCGGAGAAACCCAGATCGCCAGTCAGTTGCTTGGTGTCGACCGTGGTCTTTTCGTAGTTGAACAGCGATGGGCGGAAATGCACTTCGCGGGCCTGCCGGGTCTTGGGGTCGACGCTGTACATGCGCACCGGCTGCTTGAAACCCATGCCGACGTGGAAGAACTGCACGTCCAGTTGGCCTTTCACTTCCTTCCACAGCGAGTGATCGCCGTCGTAGCGGATCGCATTGAAATTCTGCGGGGTCATGGTCGCCAAGGTCGGCGGCAGCACTTGCTTGGTGTCCTGATAGCGATTGCTGGCCAGTTGCTTGGCCTGGATCTTCAGCGCTTCGAAGTCGAAGTGTTGCGCGTCGCCGTCGGCCGCGCCGCCCGCCGCCCAAGCGTTGGCGGCGATCAGGCCACTGGCCGACAAACCGGTGTAGGCGGCGATGGCCATGGAAGCTTTCAGCAGATTTCTGCGGTGCATAGATACAACCTGTCTTGAATAATCCCGCGCCGTTCCTGGCACGTTGTGGATCAAAGAGGGGAGTTCGGACATACCTTCGGCCAAACGCTACGGACACTAAACAGATGCCCGATAGCTTAAACGGTTCGGTTGCCAAGCAAAAATGATTGGTTACACAGCCTGGGAGCGGCAATGAAACAGCATATTTCGGTAACCTTTCCCACAGTACTTTCTGTTTTATAGGGCATATCTGCTTTTTTCGACTAATTACTCTAATTCCCCCTTTTCACCGCGCAGAATATTCCTATTCTTGTACCCATGACCGGCTAGGCCCTTGAAGCCGGTGGAGTTCAGCAGAGGAGCAACGCGTGGCCGCTACTGAAAAAAACATGAGGGCGATGAGCTATCAGGATTTTCTTTGACGTACGTGAGGGACATCGTCCATGCCGAAAGTGCAGTGTGTTGCCGGTTTCTTTGGTTTGGTATCAGGTTTGGGCAATTCGCGAAGATCGCGTCGACTTAGCGTGGAGGAGGTGAAACTGGTCGAGCAATATCGCGCATTGTCAGAAAGTGATCGCATCGCCATGCGGTATCTGGTGGATGCGATGAGGAGTATTTCGCGGTTTTAGAGCGAGATGCAAAGCCCGGTCGTGTTGTTGGCGACCGGGCTTTCTCTTACCAACGACAGCTACCAGTGGTGTGATCGTTCAATTCGTTGATGCAGAATTCGCAGAATTTGTACCTGCCCATCCTTGTAACGATAGGGGGCGATAAAAGGGATATCGACCAGTACCAACTCGCGCAGGTCGGCAATCGCAGAAGGCCTGCCGGAGCCCGGAAAACGTTCCAGCTGCTGGAACCCGTGCAGGATGGTGGCAACTACTTCAATGGCTTTTGCATTGCCGGCGACGCGTTGGTAGTGCTCGTGAATAGCATCAAGATCACTGTCGGCTTTTTCAGTCAGTACTACGCTCGGCACGCTTTGCCCACTTAGCCTTCACGGCATCCAGTTCGGTCAATTTTCCAGCGTCGGCATCGGCTATGCCTTCGCTGATGGCTTGCAGATGCCAGGATTCGGCCTCCACATAACGAACCAGTGCGCGCTTGAGGTGATACTGGCGGTCGCGATCAGTGGCGGCAGCCAACAGATCAAGCTGCTGGGCCAACAGTTCTTCCACACGGAAAGACAAAACGGGCGAAGCCATGTTGGCTCTCCTGAAAGTGTATACGTTGTAAACACCGTAGGCGGCGGCAAGATTTTCGTCAACCCGTGCGTGCACTGGCATCAGAAAACCTTAGCTGCGAGCGAGCCTCGGGGAACAGCGGATATGTTGCGAAATGCTTGCTCCCAGACTTGATTGATCGCCCCAGCTCCCAGTCATCCCACGTCTGCGCCGTCCCGTGGCATAAGCGATGCCCTTGTCAGTGCTTGAACATCACATGCCGCACAACGGTGTAGTCCTCCAACCCGTACATCGACATGTCCTTCCCGTATCCGGACAGTTTCTGACCGCCATGGGGCATTTCGCTAACGAGCATGAAATGCGTGTTCACCCAAGTGCAGCCGTACTGCAGGCGCGCCGAGAGGCGGTGGGCGCGGCCGACGTCGGAGGTCCAGACCGAGGAGGCCAGGCCGTAGTCCGAGTCGTTGGCCCAGGCCAGCACTTGCGCTTCATCGTTGAATTTGGTCACCGAGACCACCGGCCCGAATACTTCGCGGCGGACGATCTCATCGTCCTGCTGGGCGTCGGCCAGCACGGTTGGCTCGAAGAAAAAGCCATTGCCTTCCACCGCTTTGCCGCCGGTGATCAAACGAATGTGCGACTGCGCCACGGCCCGTTCGACGAAGCCGGCCACGCGGTCACGATGCTGTGCGGTGATCAGCGGGCCCAGTTCGGTGGTCGGGTCATCCTGCACGCCGTACTTGATGCTGCTGACCGCTGCGCCGAGTTTCTCCACAAACTTTTCGTAGATTCCAGCCTGCGCGTAAATGCGGCACGCGGCGGTGCAATCCTGGCCGGCGTTGTAGAAACCGAAGGTGCGAATGCCGTCCACGGCGGCCTCGATGTCGGCGTCGTCGAAGATGATGACCGGGGCTTTGCCGCCCAATTCCATGTGCATCCGTTTAACGCTGTCGGCGGTACTGGAAATGATGTTCGAGCCGGTAGCGATCGAGCCGGTCAGCGACACCATGCGCACTTTCGGGTGGGTCACCAGAGGGCAGCCCACCGTAGGACCCCGGCCAAACACCAGATTGAGCACACCGGCCGGGAAAATATCCGACGCCAGTTCCATTAGGCGCAGCGCGGTCAGCGGGGTTTGTTCCGAAGGCTTGAGCACCACGGTATTACCCGCTGCCAGTGCCGGGGCGATTTTCCAGGCAACCATCATCAACGGGTAGTTCCACGGCGCAATCGAAGCGATCACGCCCACCGGGTCGCGGCGGATCATCGAAGTGTGGCCGGGCAAGTATTCGCCGCCGGCCGAACCGCTCATGCAACGGCTGGCGCCAGCGAAGAAACGGAACACATCGGCAATCGCCGGGATCTCGTCGTTCAGTGCGGCGCTGTAGGGTTTGCCGCAGTTGTCGGATTCCAGTTTCGCCAGCTCTTCGCCGTGGGCTTCGATGGCGTCAGCGAGTTTCAACAGCAGCAGTGAGCGGTCCTTCGGCGGGGTTTGCGACCAGCCTTCGAACGCGTTGTCGGCGGCGCGCACAGCGGCGTCGACCTGAGCTTCGCTGGCTTCATTGATTTCCACCAGCACACGCCCGAGCGCCGGGTTCAACACCGGTTGGGCGGGGCCTTCGCCAGCGATCAGTTGGCCGTTGATCAAGAGTTTGGTTTGCATGGGTTTGTCCTCGTTGAAGCTGTTGTTGTTCTGTTGGCGACACGTGGTCGAATGTGGGAGCGAGCCCGCTCGCGAAAGCGGTGTGTCAGTCCACATCAATGTCGGATGTCAGGGCCTCATCGCTGGCAAGCCAGCTCCCACAGAGATCGGGGTGTTGTTATCCATTTACTTGCCGCCACTCCCCGCCACACTCTCGCCACCTCGGGTCAGGTAATACGCACCAAGAATCGGCAGCATGGTGACCATCATCACCAGCATCGCCACCACGTTGGTCACCGGCACGTCCCGTGGGCGGCTGAGCTGGTTGAGCAGCCACAGCGGCAGGGTGCGTTCGTGGCCGGCGGTGAAAGTGGTGACGATGATTTCGTCGAACGACAGGGCAAACGCCAGCATGCCGCCAGCCAGCAACGCTGAGCCGAGGTTGGGCAGGATGATGTAGCGGAAGGTCTGCCAGCCGTCGGCACCGAGGTCCATCGAGGCTTCGATCAGGCTGTGCGAAGTGCGGCGCAGTCGGGCGATGACGTTGTTGTAGACGATCACTACGCAGAAGGTCGCGTGGCCGACGATGATGGTGAACATCCCCGGCTCGATCCCCAGCGTCTTGAAGGTCGCCAACAGCGCAATGCCGGTGATGATGCCGGGCAGGGCGATCGGCAGGATCAGCATCAGCGAGATGCCTTGCTTGCCGAAGAAGTCCCGGCGGTACAACGCTGCCGAGGCCAGGGTGCCGAGCACCATCGCGATCAACGTGGCGATGGCGGCGATCTGCAGCGACAGCTTGATCGCTTCCAGCACGTCCGGTCTCGAGAACGCCACGCCGATCCATTTCAGGGTGAAGCCCTTGGGCGGGAAGCTGAACGCCGCGTCTTCGGTATTGAAGGCGTAGAGGAAGATGATCAGGATCGGGAAGTGTAGAAACACCAACCCACCCCAGGCGGCGATGCGCAAACCCAGTGACGCGCGCTCAGAGTGCATCGAAAGCCCCCAGTCGTTTGACGATGGACAGATAAACCGCGATCAGCACGATGGGCACCAGGGTGAAGGCAGCGGCCATCGGCATGTTGCCGATCGCCCCTTGCTGGGCGTAGACCATGCTGCCGATGAAATAACCCGGCGGCCCCACCAGTTGCGGCACGATGAAGTCGCCGAGGGTCAGGGAAAAGGTGAAGATCGAGCCGGCGGCAATCCCCGGGATCGACAGCGGCAGAATCACCTGCATAAAGGTCTGGCGCGGCTTCGCTCCAAGGTCGGCTGAGGCTTGCAGCAGCGACGGCGGCAAGCGCTCCAGTGAAGCCTGGATCGGCAGGATCATGAATGGCAGCCAGATATAGACGAACACCAGGAAGCGCCCCAGGTTCGAGGTCGACAAGGTACTGCCGCCGATACCGGGAATTCCCAACACGAACTGCAACACGGGCTCCAGCCCCAGGTGCTGAACGAACCACTGCGCCACGCCGCCCTTGGCCAGCAGCAAGGTCCAGGCGTAAGCCTTGACGATGTAACTGGCCCACATCGGCATCATGACCGCGATGTAGAAAAACGCCTTGGTCTTGCCCGTGGTGTAGCGCGCCATGTAATAGGCAATCGGGAACGCGACGATGGCGCTGGCGATCGACACCACAATCGCCATGCTCAGGGTGCGCAGGATGATGTCGAAGTTCGATGGCTGGAACAGCGCGGCAAAGTTGGCCAGGGTCAGGTCCGGCGAGACCGCCATGGTGAAGTCGTCGAAGGTATAGAAACCTTGCCACAACAGCGTCAGCAGCGAGCCGAGGTAGATGGCGCCGAACCAGATCAGGGGCGGCACCAACAGCATCGATAAGTACAAGTTGGGCCGGCGGTACAGCAGGTCGGCAAACCGCCGCAGCGGCGAGCGGCCGGAGGGCGTTTGAGGAAGGACGAGGGCGCTCATCTCAGACCCCGCTCGCCACGGTGTCATGCAGCGGGATCATCGCTTCCCGCGCCCAGCGCGCGGTCAGGCGCTGGCCGGTCTGGTGTTGCGCGCTGCTGTCGAGCCACTGGTTGTTGGCCTGGCTGATGTTCAGGGTCTGGCCGTTTTCCAGCTTCAGCTCATAGCGTGTCGCGCTGCCCTGGTATTGGATGTCGTGGAGCTGGCCGCTGACTTCGATTTCATGGCTGGCCAACGGACCTTCGGCGAAACGCACATGCTCGGGGCGGATCGAAAACGGCTGCGAATTGCCGCTCAGTTGCTCTGCCAGGTCACCGCGAATCACGTTCGAAGTGCCGACGAACTCAGCGACGAAGGTGGTCGCCGGTTTCATGTACAGGTTGCGCGGGGTGTCGACCTGCTCGATCCGCCCCTTGTTGAACACCGCCACACGGTCGGACATCGACAGCGCCTCGGTCTGGTCGTGGGTGACGAATATGAAAGTGATGCCGAGCTGGCGTTGCAGCTTCTTCAATTCGCTTTGCATCTGTTCGCGCAACTTAAGGTCGAGTGCGCCCAGAGGTTCGTCGAGCAGCAACACGCGCGGACGATTGACCAGGGCGCGGGCCAGTGCCACTCGCTGGCGCTGGCCGCCGGACAGTTGCACTGGTTTACGCTCGCCGTAGCCGCCGAGGGCGACCATCTCGAGGGCTTCTTCGGCGCGTTTCTGCCGTTCGGCTTTGCCTACGCCTTTGACTTTCAAGCCGTAGGCGACATTGTCGCGAACGTTCATGTGCGGGAACAGCGCGTAATCCTGAAACACGGTATTGACGTCGCGCTGATACGGCGGCAACCCGGCGGCTTCCTCGCCGTGAATGCGGATCGAACCGGCACTCGGTTGTTCAAACCCGGCGATCAGGCGCAAGCAGGTGGTTTTGCCGGAGCCGGACGGGCCCAGCATGGAGAAGAACTCGCCGTCCTGGATATCGATGGACACCCGGTCAACGGCTTTCACCTCGCCGAACTGTCGGGACACGTTGGTGAACTGGACTGCAAGCGTCATGGTGCGGTGCTCCAAAAGCTGAAATCTTCAAAAGCTTCGCGAGCAGGCTCGCTCCCACCATGGAGTGCAATCAACAGTGGGAGTGGGCCTGCTGGCGAATGGGCCTTAACGGCCGCCCATGATCGCGATGTAGTCCTGAGTCCAGCGGCTGTACGGCACGAACTTGCCGCCTTCAGCCTGCGGGGTTTTCCAGAAGGCGATCTTGTCGAACTGGTCGAAACCGTTGGTTTTACAGCCTTCAGCCCCCAGCAATTCGCTGTCCTTGCACGCCGCCGGCACCGCTGGCAAAGAACCGAACCACGCCGCCACATCGCCCTGGACTTTCGGTTGCAGCGACCAGTCCATCCACTTGTAGGCGCAGTTCGGATGCTTGGCGTCGGCGTGCAGCATGGTGGTGTCCGCCCAACCGGTGGCGCCTTCTTTCGGAATGGTCGAGGCAATCGGTTGTTTCTCGTTCATCAGGCCGTTGACCTGATACGGCCAAGCGCTGGACGCGACCACGCCTTCGTTCTTGAAGTCGCTCATTTGCACGGTGGTGTCATGCCAGTAGCGGTGGATCAACGGTTGCTGGGCGCGCAACAGATCCAGCACAGCTTTGTACTGCGCTTCGGTGAGTTGATATGGATCGCTGATCCCCAGTTCAGGCTTGGCCGACTTCAGGTACAACGCCGCGTCGGCGATGTAGATCGGCCCGTCATAGGCTTGCACGCGACCCTTGTTGGGTTTGCCGTCCGGCAGATTCTGCGCGTCGAACAACACGTTCCAACTGGTGGGCGCGGTCTTGAACACATTGGTGTTGTACATCAGCACATTCGGCCCCCACTGGTACGGGGTGCCGTAGGTTTGCTGGTTGACCACGTACCAGGGCGCATCCTTCAGGCGCGGGTCGAGGCTTTTCCAGTTCGGGATCAACGCGGTGTTGATCGGTTGCACACGCTTGCCGGCGATCAAGCGCAGCGAGGCGTCGCCCGACGCCGTCACCAGGTCGTAACCACCTTTAGCCATCAGGCTGACCATCTCGTCCGAGGTCGCGGCGGTTTTCACGTTGACCTTGCACCCCGTGTCCTTCTCGAACCCCGTCACCCAGTCGTAGGCCTTGTCGCTTTCGCCCCGTTCGATGTAGCCCGGCCAGGCGACGATATCCAGTTGGCCTTCGCCAGCGCCGACCGCTTTCAGTGTGTCGGCGGCCTGCACGCTGGCGCTGGCCAGCAGGGCGGTGGTGATTGCGCTGAGCAATGCGGTCTTGTGCACGAACATGGAAACCTCTCTTTTATTTATCAGGGGTTAATTGAGAGTAGCTGCAAGCTTCGAGCCGCAAGCGGCAATCAAGCGCAAATCGCATAAGACGTTGACTTGAAGCTTGCCGCTTAAAGCTTCCGTCTATACCGGGCCATCACGTGCCGCACTTCCCGCACAGGCGATTTTCACGACGCACCTGAGTGTATATCGGATTTTCAGAATCACCGGCGCGAGCATTTAGCGACCTATGAGTGCGTGCTGCGGGTGGATGAGCAACATCTGGAAGCACACTCACGAGCGAGCGCGGGGCACTTTCGATCTAGGCTGAAGGCCTTAATGATCCAGTCAAACCGAATACGTGGAGGCGCACATGAACACCCGTGGATTGCTCGATCAATTACTGAAGTCGGGCCAGGATTTGTTGCAAAACAAGGCCGGCGGCCAGCAGAAAAAATCGTCCGGCGGTGGCTTGGGCGGCTTGCTTGGCGGGGCTGGCGCCGGCGGCCTCGGCGGATTGCTCGGTGGCTCCGGTGGCGGGGCACTGGCTGCCGGGGCGATGGGCCTGCTGCTGGGCAGCAAAAAGGGACGCGGCCTCGGCGGCAAGGTGCTGACCTACGGCGGCCTCGCGGCGCTCGGCGTGATTGCCTATAAAGCCTACGGCAATTGGCAGGCGCAACAGGGCGGCGCGCCCAAGCAGGAACCGCAGACCGTCGACCGTGTGCCGCCGGCTCAGGTCGAGCAGCATAGCCAGGCGATTCTCAAGGCCCTGGTCGCCGCCGCCAAGGCTGACGGACATGTCGACGAACGTGAGCGAGTGCTGATCGAAGGTGAGTTCACCAAACTGGATAACGACCAGGAACTGCAGCACTGGCTGCATGCCGAACTCAACAAACCCCTCGACCCCAGCGACGTCGCCCGCGCCGCCAGCACCCCGGAAATCGCCGCGGAAATGTACATCGCCAGCGTCATGCTGGTAGACGAAGAGAACTTCATGGAAAAGTCCTACCTCGATGAACTGGCCCGTCAGTTGAAGCTGGAACCGGGATTGAAGCTCGAGTTGGAGAAGCAGGTGCGCCAGGCCGCTGTTTAGATCCTCAAGACGCACTGCCCGAGTGTGGCAGCGGGCTTGCTCGCGAACGTGCATTGCCATGCAATTCATGTTCGGACGATGACTGGTTTCTCAAGCAGGCCGCCCCCGCTGGAGATCTTAGTGAACGCCGTGTGTTCACGCATGATCAACCCTGCAGGGGGCGAATCTCCTTGCGAGCGCAATTCCGGCACGCTTCCGTCATCCACTGTGCTTTTCTGCCAAGTCGCCCTCCGTGATGTACAACACCCATTAATCAAATCGGAGGGTGGTTGGCTCTGCTGGAAATCAGGTGTTTTCCATGTCGAAAGATCCGTATACGGTTCCTCCGCCGTTTTCCAGAGTGACTTGGTAGTTGCCCACTGCATGGTTGCGGGAGTTAAGGGTGACTTTCAATTCGCCGTCTTCGACGAAGTGATACTGCCCACTCACTTTTACAGACCACCTCAGGTGGTCTGGCAATGTGACGATATCTTTCTTGTAATTGAAATCCCAGGGCTTGCCAATTTGGAGGCCTCCCGGAAAACATAGCGCCACATGCTGCTGGTCTTTATCTCCAATCAGGATCGCCGTGCTCCCGCCGCCAGGTAAGTAATACACATGGTCTGTTTGTAAAATCTGTTTTCCACCTTCGAAGGCTGAAAGTTCTCCCTTTGCGGGCTGCGCTTTTTTTACGTCGTTTGAAAGGTCTTCGTAGCTGATGGCAGTCATGATTAGGTCTCACTGTGCAGATTGAGATCCAAGCCTACAAATCGCTACGCTTCGCTTCTACTGTCATATCTGACAGTTTTTTAGAGTGTTTTCGGCTGTCTTTCCCGGTTTTTATATGACTTTGGTAGGTGCAGCCCGGTTGCTACCCGTGGGGCGAGCGATGAGCTTAACTGGCTAAATGAGTAGCGGTCCGTATCACTCTGCTCCGCAGCAATAACTATCCGTCTTATAAATGAAACACCCTCAGCTATACTCCGCAGCATTTGGAAATGGCCCGAGGACTGACTGTGAAGAACTGGACGTTGCGCCAACGCATCTTGGCGAGCTTTGCGGTGATTATCACCATCATGCTGTTGATGGTCGTCGTCTCGTATTCGCGGCTGTTGAAAATCGAAGAGAGCGAAGCCAGCGTCCGCGAAGATGCGTTGCCGGGTGTTTATTACAGCTCGATGATTCGCGGCGCCTGGTCCGACAGTTTCATGCAGATCCAGGAAATGCTCGGGTTGAAGGAAGGGCAGGGCGTCAGCGCCGAGGTCGCCGCCGCGTTCAAGACCTTTGAAGAGCGCCTGCAGACGCAGATGGACAACTACAAAGCCACCGTGACCACCGAGGAAGACAAGGTCGAGTACGCCAACTTCGAAAAGCTTCATGAGAATTACCACACACTCCTCGCCGCCGTCCTTGACCTGCACAAGCGTAATGAGGAAGCCCAGGCGATCAAAATGTTCAACGAACAACTGATCCCGGCCTGGACGGCCGGCCGAGTCAAACTCAACGACATCATTCGTCAGAACAAGGCGGTGGCCGACAATGACATCGTCGCCATCGACGACGCGGTACTGACCGCGAAAATCATCATGGGCGTGTCCCTGTTGATCGCAGTGCTGGCCGCCGGGCTCTGCGGCCTGCTGCTGATGCGCACGATCATGGCACCGATGAATCGCATCGTGCAGATCCTCGAAATCATGCGCACTGGCGACCTCAGCCGCCGGCTGAACCTCGACCGAAAGGACGAGTTTGGCGCCGTGGAAACGGGGTTCAACGACATGATGACTGAGCTCACGGCACTGGTGTCCCAAGCCCAGCGCTCGTCGGTGCAGGTCACCACCTCGGTTACCGAAATTGCCGCCACCTCCAAGCAACAGCAGGCCACCGCTACCGAGACGGCCGCAACCACCACGGAAATCGGCGCCACCTCGCGGGAAATTGCCGCGACTTCCCGTGATCTGGTACGCACCATGACCGAAGTCTCCACCGCCGCCGACCAGGCGTCGGTGCTCGCCGGTTCTGGCCAGCAAGGCCTGGCGCGCATGGAAGACACCATGCACTCGGTGATGGGCGCAGCCGATCTGGTCAACGCCAAGCTGGCGATCCTCAACGAGAAGGCCGGCAACATCAACCAAGTGGTGGTGACCATCGTCAAGGTCGCCGACCAGACCAACCTGCTGTCGTTGAATGCCGCGATCGAGGCCGAGAAGGCAGGCGAATATGGCCGTGGTTTCGCCGTGGTCGCCACCGAAGTGCGGCGCCTGGCCGACCAGACCGCCGTGGCCACTTACGATATCGAGCAAATGGTGCGCGAGATCCAGTCGGCGGTGTCGGCCGGGGTCATGGGCATGGACAAGTTCTCTGAAGAAGTGCGCCGCGGCATGTCGGAAGTGCAGCAAGTCGGCGAGCAACTGTCGCAGATCATCCACCAGGTGCAGGCGTTGGCGCCGCGGGTGTTGATGGTCAATGAAGGCATGCAGGCTCAGGCCACCGGCGCCGAGCAGATTAATCATGCGCTGGTGCAGTTGGGTGATGCCAGCAGCCAGACCGTCGAGTCCCTGCGCCAGGCCAGTTTCGCCATCGACGAACTGAGCCAGGTGGCGGTGGGGCTGCGCGGCGGCGTTTCGCGTTTCAAAGTCTGATGAGCGAAATCGTCGCCAAGCGCGGCCTCGCCCCGGCGGCGCCGCATGCCCTGTTCCTGGTGTTTCGCATCGGCAGCGAGCGCTATGCCTTGCAGGCCACCGAAGTGGTGGAGGTGCTGGCGCGTCACTCGCTCAAGCCGATCGCCCGGGCGCCGGCGTGGGTCGTTGGGGTGTTCGCCTACCGCGGCAGCGTGGTGCCGGTGATCGATCTGAGTGCGCTGACCTTCGGCCAACCGGCGCAATTGCGCACCAGCACGCGGTTGGTGCTGGTCAATTACCGACCGGATGCGGCCAGTGCCAGTCAGCGGCTCGGGCTGATTCTGGAGCAGGCCACTGATACCTTGCGTTGCGACCCGGCAGAGTTCCGGCCATACGGGCTGGATAATCGCCAGGCGCCGTACCTCGGCCCGGTGCGCGAAGATGCGCACGGATTGCTGCAATGGGTGCGGGTTGCCGATCTGCTCGATGCGCAGGTCCGAGCCCTGTTGTTTCCGTCGCCGCCCCTCGACCCGGCAACGCTTGAGGCGCAGGCATGAGCAGCGATCAGCGTTTTTTTGATTTCCTCAAGACGCGCATTGGCCTCGACGTCACGTCGGTGGGCCCGGCAATCATCGAGCGCGCGGTACGCCAGCGCAGCGTGGCGCACAACGCGCAATCCGCCGACGAGTACTGGCTGCACCTGCAAGGCTCGCAGGACGAACAACAAGCCTTGATCGAAGCGGTGATCGTCCCCGAGACCTGGTTTTTCCGCTATCCCGAGTCCTTTGCCACCCTCGGCAAACTGGCGCTCAAGCGCTTGGCGCAACTCAACCACATGCGCGCGTTGCGCATCCTCAGCCTGCCGTGTTCCACCGGCGAGGAACCCTATTCCATCGCCATGGCGCTGCTGGATGCCGGCCTGGCGCCGCATCAGTTCAAGGTCGATGGCATGGACGTCAGCCCGCTGTCGGTGGAGCGGGCCAAGCGCGGGGTGTACGGCAAAAACTCGTTTCGCGGCGAACAGACTGACTTTCGGGAACGGCACTTTGTGGCCCAGGACGACGGTTACAGCATCAGCGCCAAAGTCCGCGAGCAGGTGCGCCTGCAGACCGGCAACGTGCTCGACCCGGCGCTGGCGAACGAGCCGCCGTACGATTTCGTGTTTTGCCGCAACCTGCTGATCTATTTCGACCAGGCCACCCAGCAGCAAGTGTTCGAAATGCTCAAGCGCCTCACCCAGGTGGACGGTGTGCTGTTTATCGGCCCCGCCGAAGGCAGTTTGCTCGGGCGCCTGGGCATGCGTTCGATCGGCATTCCCCAATCGTTCGCCTTCAGCCGGCACAGCGAGCCGCTGCCTGAGCCGCGGCCGATCACTGTGGCAAAACCTGCACCTATTCGCCCGCCGGCGCCCACGACCCCGCCACCCCGGCAGCGGCCGTTCAGTGGGGTCAAACCCTCGACAATCCCGGCGGCGCCCATCAAGTCTGCGAATGCGGACGCCAACGCCTTGCTCGCGACCATCGCCGCCCTGGCCAATCAAGGTAAAAGCGCTGAGGCTCGCGCCGCGTGTGACCAATATTTACGCAACCATGAGCCGGTGGCCCAAGTGTTTTATTGGCTGGGCCTGCTCAGCGACATGGCCGGCGACACCCCGCAAGCACAGGGGTTTTACCGCAAGGCGTTGTACCTGGAACCGCAGCATCCGGAAGCCTTGATGCACCTGGCCGCGTTGTTGCAATCCCAGGGCGATACCGCGGGCGCGCGGCGCTTGCAGGAACGTGCCGCGCGCAACGAGCGCACCGCTGACAGTGAGCGAAAACGATGATCGGCACCGATGCCTTGAACGTCACCCATGAAGATGCCCAGGCCATTGACGACTGCTGGAACCGCATCGGGGTCCATGGCGACAAGTCCTGCCCGTTGCTGGTCGAACACGTGCATTGCCGCAACTGTTCGGTGTACTCGGCGGCGGCCACCCGTTTACTTGATCGTTATGCCTTGCAGCAGGACGATCGCATGCAGGTCTCGACCCAGGTCGACACCGAAGTAAAAACCCGATCATTGCTGGTGTTTCGCCTCGGCGATGAGTGGCTGGCGCTGGCCACCCGCAGCCTGGTGGAAGTAGCGCCGCTGCAGACGATTCACTCGCTGCCGCACCAACGGTCACTGGCCTTGCTTGGCGTGGCCAATGTGCGCGGCGCGCTGGTGGCTTGCCTGTCGCTGGTGGAATTGCTCGGCCTCGACGGCAACAGCCGCGTGGCGTCCGGCGCGCGGGTGATGCCGCGCATGCTGATCATCGCGGCGCACGGCGGGCCGGTGGTGGTGCCGGTGGACGAGGTCGATGGCATTCACGCCATCGATGAGCAGATCCTGGAAAGCGCCTCGCGTTCAGGCAACCAGGCCAGTGCCAAGTACACCCGGGGTGTGCTGCAATTCAACGGTCGCAGCCTGCGCTGGCTGGATGAAGAACAGTTGCTGTCCGCCGTGACCCGGAGCCTCACATGACCCCCGACCAGATGCGCGACGCCTCGTTGCTGGAACTGTTCAGCCTGGAGGCCGACGCCCAGACCCAAGTGCTCAGCGCCGGGCTGTTGGCGCTGGAACGCGACCCGACCCAGGCCGCGCACCTGGAGTCATGCATGCGCGCGGCGCATTCGCTCAAGGGCGCAGCGCGGATTGTCGGGGTCGACGCCGGGGTCAGCGTCGCCCACGTGATGGAAGATTGCCTGGTCAGTGCCCAGGAAGGCCGCTTGCTGCTGCGTCCGGAGCACATCGATGCCTTGTTGCAAGGTACCGATCTGCTGATGCGCATTGCCACACCGAACAACACGGTCGGGCCGAGTGATATCGACGCTTATGTGGCGCTGATGGCTCGCCTGCTCGATCCCTCGGCGGCCGCGGCCCCGGCGGTCGCATCCGCGCCACCGGTGATGGCCGAGCTGCAACTTGAGCCGCCGGTGCCCGCCGCCCGTGCGCCTGAACCTGTGATCGTGGAGCCCGAAGCCGAGGTTCCGATCGCCACTGCGCGCAAATCCAAACGCATGACCGAGGGCGGCGAACGGGTGCTGCGGGTCACTGCCGAGCGCTTGAACAGCCTGCTCGATCTGTCGAGTAAATCCCTGGTCGAAACCCAACGCTTGAAGCCGTATCTGGCCACTTTGCAACGCCTCAAACGCATGCAGAGCAACGGCTTGCGTGCGCTGGAAGAGCTCAATGTGCAACTGCGCGAGCAGTCCTTGAGCCTGGAAGCCCAGGAAGCGCTCAACGATGCCCGACGCCTGCTGGCCGAATCGCAGCAGTTGCTGGCCGACAAACACGCCGAACTGGATGAGTTCGCCTGGCAGGCCAGCCAACGCGCGCAAGTCTTGTATGACACCGCGTTGGCGTGCCGCATGCGCCCGTTCGCCGATGTGCTCAGCGGCCAGGTGCGGATGGTCCGCGACCTCGGGCGTAGCCTTGGCAAGCAAGTACGGCTGGAAATCGAAGGCGAGAAAACCCAGGTCGATCGTGATGTCCTGGAAAAACTTGAAGCGCCGCTGACCCACCTGTTGCGCAACGCGGTCGACCACGGCATCGAATCGCCCGAGCAGCGCCTGCTGGCGGGCAAGCCCGAGGAGGGCGTGATTCGCCTGCGCGCTTCGCACCAGGCCGGTCTACTGGTGCTGGAGCTCAGCGATGACGGCAACGGCGTCGATCTGGAACGGGTACGGCGCAGCATCGTCGACCGACAGCTGTCGCCCGAGCAAACAGCGGCGCAACTGAGCGAAGAAGAACTGCTGACCTTTCTGTTCTTGCCAGGCTTCAGTCTGCGCGAGAAGGTCACCGAGGTCTCCGGTCGCGGCGTGGGTCTGGACGCGGTGCAGCACATGGTTCGCGAACTGCGCGGCGCGGTCGTGCTGGAGCAGACGGCAGGCGAGGGCAGCCGTTTCCATCTGGAGGTGCCGCTGACCTTGTCGGTGGTGCGCAGCCTGGTGGTTGAAGTCGGCGACGAGGCCTACGCCTTCCCGCTGGCGCACATCGAGCGCATGCGCGACCTGGAGCCGGAAGACATCGTGCAGGTCGAAGGGCGCCAGCATTTTTGGCACGAAGGGCGGCACGTCGGGCTGGTCGCCGCCAGCCAACTGCTGCAACGGCCAGCGGCACAGCACACTGGGCAAACCCTCAAAGTCGTAGTGATTCGCGAGCGCGACGCGGTGTATGGCGTCGCGGTGGAGCGCTTTATCGGCGAGCGCACCTTGGTGGTGTTGCCACTGGACGAGCGTCTGGGCAAGGTCCAGGACATTTCTTCCGGCGCCTTGCTGGATGACGGCTCGGTGGTGTTGATCGTCGACGTCGAGGACATGCTGCGTTCGGTGGATAAACTGCTCAATACCGGGCGCCTGGAACGCATCGCCCGGCACAACCAGCACACTGCCGACGCGGCGCGCAAACGGGTGCTGGTGGTCGACGATTCGCTGACCGTGCGCGAGTTGCAGCGCAAGCTGTTGCTCAATCGCGGGTACGACGTGGCCGTTGCGGTCGACGGCATGGACGGCTGGAACGCGTTGCGCTCGGAGGATTTCGATCTGCTGATCACTGACATCGACATGCCGCGCATGGACGGCATTGAGCTGGTCACATTGCTGCGCCGCGACAATCGTCTACAGTCCCTGCCAGTGATGGTGGTGTCCTACAAGGATCGCGAGGAAGATCGCCGTCGTGGACTGGACGCCGGGGCCGACTATTATCTAGCCAAGGCCAGTTTTCACGACGATGCCCTGCTCGACGCTGTCGTCGAGCTCATTGGAGGCGCACGGGCATGAGGATCGCAATCGTCAATGATATGCCCATGGCGGTAGAGGCCCTGCGCCGCGCCTTGGCATTCGAGCCGGCACATCAAGTGATCTGGGTCGCCGGCGACGGCGCCGAAGCGGTACGCCTGTGCGCGGAGAATACTCCGGACCTGATCCTCATGGATCTGATCATGCCGGTCATGGACGGCGTCGAAGCCACGCGGCGGATCATGGCCGAGTCACCCTGCGCGATCGTGGTGGTCACCGTCGACCGCCAGCAAAACGTGCACCGGGTGTTCGAAGCCATGGGCCATGGCGCGCTGGACGTGGTCGACACCCCGGCCCTCGGTGCCGGTAATCCACAGGAAGCCGCGGCGCCGCTGCTGCGCAAGATTCTCAACATCGGCTGGCTGATCGGCGAACGCGGCAACCCCGAGCGTACCGCTCCGACATCGCTGCGCGCCGCAGCGCAGCGTCAGGGCCTGGTGGCGATCGGTTCATCCGCCGGTGGCCCGGCGGCATTGGAAATCCTGCTCAAAGGCCTGCCGCGCGACTTTCCGGCGGCTATCGTACTGGTCCAGCACGTCGACCAGGTGTTCGCCGCCGGCATGGCCGAATGGTTGAGCAGCGCTAGCGGCCTGGACGTGCGCCTGGCCCAGGAGGGCGAGCCACCGCAGTGCGGCGTGATTCTGCTGGCGGGCACCAATCACCATATCCGACTGTTGAAAAACGGCACCCTGGCCTACACCGCCGAACCCGTCAACGAGATCTACCGACCGTCCATCGACGTGTTTTTCGAGAGCGTGGCCAATTACTGGCAAGGTGACGCGGTCGGCGTTTTATTAACCGGGATGGGCCGCGATGGCGCCCAAGGGCTTAAACTGCTGCGCCAGCAAGGTTACCTGACCATCGCGCAGGACCAGGCCAGCAGCGCGGTGTATGGCATGCCCAAAGCCGCTGCGGCCATTGATGCCGCCGCAGAAATTCGCCCGTTGGACCAGATCGCACCACGTTTGCTGGAGGTATTCGTCAAATGATCACGCCTCGCATCGACCGTGGACCAGGCAGTATTCAGGTGACCGCTCATGAATGAATTACAACTCGATGATTTCAAAACCGACGAAAACGCCGCCATGGTGTTGCTGGTCGATGACCAGGCGATGATCGGCGAGGCGGTGCGTCGCGGGCTGTCGAACGAAGAAAACATCGACTTCCATTTCTGCGCCGATCCGCACCAGGCCATCGCTCAGGCGATCCGCATCAAGCCCACCGTGATTCTGCAGGATCTGGTGATGCCCGGCCTCGACGGTCTGACGCTGGTGCGCGAGTACCGCAACCATCCGGCGACCAAGGACATCCCGATCATCGTCCTGTCGACCAAGGAAGACCCGCTGATCAAAAGCGCGGCGTTTGCCGCCGGCGCCAACGATTACCTGGTCAAGCTGCCGGACAACATCGAACTGGTGGCGCGCATCCGCTATCACTCGCGCTCCTATATGACCCTGCTGCAACGGGACGCGGCTTATCGCGCGCTACGGGTCAGCCAACAGCAACTGCTCGACACCAACCTGGTGCTGCAGCGGCTGATGAACTCCGACGGCCTGACCGGCCTGTCCAACCGCCGGCACTTCGACGAGTACATGGAACTGGAGTGGCGCCGGGCCCTGCGCGACCAGAGTCAATTGTCGCTGCTGATGATCGACGTGGATTACTTCAAATCCTACAACGACAGCTTCGGCCACCTCGAAGGCGACGAAGCCTTGCGCAAAGTCGCCACCGCGATCCGCGATGCCAGCGCCCGACCTTCCGACTTGCCCGCGCGCTACGGTGGCGAAGAGTTCGCTCTGGTACTGCCCAACACATCGCCAGGCGGCGCGCGACTGGTCGCGGAAAAACTGCGCCAGACCGTCGCTGCTCTGAAAAT
The DNA here is from genome assembly GCF_031583775.1 of Pseudomonas rhizozeae. Classification (NCBI taxonomy): domain Bacteria; kingdom Pseudomonadati; phylum Pseudomonadota; class Gammaproteobacteria; order Pseudomonadales; family Pseudomonadaceae; genus Pseudomonas; species Pseudomonas rhizozeae. The sequence goes on along the minus strand of NZ_JAVLSB010000076.1, from coordinate 94,406 downwards.
TCCCCACATCGCCCCGGTCGAGGGTTCGAGTCTGACCATTAGCATCGGCCTTTCCACCATGACGCCACAGGCGGGCACCGATTGCCGAGTATTGATCTCCGCAGCCGACAAGGGCTTGTACCTGGCAAAAAATAATGGGCGCAATCAGGTGGGGGTTGAGTGAATCAATGGTTTCATTCACCCCTAAAGCCGCCAGGCGGGCTGCCGTGACAGCTTGATTACGTTATACTCGCCGGCTTTCAAAAGTTCGCCAACGAGTGCTGCCCGCCATGGAAATCAACCCGATCCTTAACAGTATCAAGGACCTGTCCGAGCGCTCCGAAACTATTCGGGGGTATCTTTGACTACGATCAAAAGCATGAGCGTCTGACTGAAGTCAATCGCGAGCTTGAAGATCCGGCTGTCTGGAACAACCCGTCGTACGCCCAGGAACTGGGCCGTGAGCGGTCGCTGCTGGCACAGATCGTCGAGACCCTCGACGAGATGCATTCCGGCCTGGCTGATGCCAAAGACCTGCTGCTGATGTCCGCTGAAGAAGAAGACCAGGCTGCCGTCGATGACGTGGCCGCCGAAGTCGAGCGCCTGCGCGAGTCGCTGGAAAAACTCGAATTCCGTCGCATGTTCAGCGGTGAAATGGACGCCAACAACGCTTACCTGGACATCCAGGCCGGCTCTGGCGGTACCGAAGCCCAGGACTGGGCCAACATCCTGCTGCGCATGTACCTGCGCTGGGCTGACAAACGCGGTTTCGACGCGACCATCATGGAACTGTCCGCCGGTGAAGTCGCCGGGATCAAGGGCGCGACCGTGCACATCAAGGGCGAATACGCCTTTGGCTGGTTGCGTACCGAGATCGGCGTGCACCGCCTGGTGCGCAAGAGCCCGTTCGACTCCGGCAACCGTCGCCACACCTCGTTCTCGGCGGTGTTCGTCTCGCCGGAAATCGATGACAACATCGAAATCGACATCAACCCGTCGGACCTGCGTATCGATACCTACCGTTCCTCCGGGGCCGGTGGTCAGCACGTTAACACCACCGACTCGGCGGTACGGATTACCCACGTACCGACCAACACCGTGGTCAGTTGCCAGAACGAGCGCTCCCAGCACGCCAACAAAGACACCGCGATGAAAATGTTGCGGGCGCGTTTGTACGAGCAGGAAGTGCAGAAGCGCAACGCCGCGTCCCAGGCGCTGGAAGACACCAAGTCGGATATCGGCTGGGGTCACCAGATTCGCTCCTACGTGCTCGATGCGTCGCGGATCAAGGATTTGCGCACTAACATCGAACGCAGCGACTGCGACAAGGTGCTCGACGGCGACATCGACGAATATCTGGTGGCCAGCCTCAAGCAAGGGCTGTAAGCCGTCAGTCAAGACCTTAAGTCCCCCACCCTCGGTGGGGGCAACGAACCTGTGATGGAATTTTTAAAGACATGAGCGACCAAGAACTCGACCCGCAAGCCCTGCAACAGGAAGAAAACTCCCTGATCGCCCTGCGCAAGGAAAAGCTTGCAGCCGAGCGCGCCAAGGGCAATGCCTTCCCCAACGACTTCCGCCGCGACAACTACTGCGAAGACTTGCAGAAACAGTACGCGGACAAGACCAAGGAAGCGCTGGCAGAGGCTGCAATCCCGGTCAAGGTTGCCGGTCGCATCATGCTCAACCGTGGCTCGTTCATGGTGATCCAGGACATGTCTGGGCGGATCCAGGTCTACGTCAACCGTAAGACTTTGTCCGAAGAGACCCTGGCCGCCGTGAAAACCTGGGACCTGGGCGACATCATCGCCGCCGAAGGCACTTTGGCCCGCTCCGGCAAGGGTGATCTGTACGTCGAGATGACCAACGTGCGCCTGCTGACCAAATCCCTGCGTCCGCTGCCGGACAAGCACCATGGTCTGTCGGACACCGAGCAGCGTTATCGCCAGCGCTACGTCGACCTGATCGTCAACGAAGACGTGCGCAAGACCTTCCGCGTGCGTTCGCAAGTGATTGCGCACACCCGCAGCTTCCTGATGAAGCGCGACTTCCTGGAAGTCGAAACGCCGATGCTGCAGACCATCCCCGGTGGCGCCGCGGCCAAGCCGTTCGAAACCCACCACAACGCGCTCGACATGGGCATGTACCTGCGCATTGCGCCGGAGCTGTACCTCAAGCGTCTGGTGGTTGGCGGTTTCGAAAAAGTGTTCGAGATCAACCGCAACTTCCGTAACGAAGGCGTTTCGACCCGGCACAACCCGGAATTCACCATGTTGGAGTTCTACCAGGCGTATGCCGACTACGAAGACAACATGGACCTGACTGAAGAACTGTTCCGCGAGCTGGCTCAACTGGTTCTGGGTAGCACCGACGTGCCTTACGGCGACAAGGTGTTCCACTTTGGCGAACCGTTCGCGCGTTTGTCGGTGTTCGACTCGATCCTCAAGTACAACCCTGAGCTGACTGCCGACGACCTGACCGACATCGACAAGGCCCGCGCCATCGCCAAGAAGGCCGGCGCCAAGGTCCTGGGTTTCGAAGGCCTGGGCAAGCTGCAAGTGATGATTTTCGAAGAGCTGGTCGAGCACAAGCTAGAGCAGCCGCACTTCATCACCCAGTACCCGTTTGAAGTGTCGCCGCTGGCCCGTCGCAATGACGACAACCCGAACGTCACCGACCGTTTCGAGCTGTTCATTGGCGGCCGTGAAATCGCTAACGCTTACTCCGAGTTGAATGACGCGGAAGACCAGGCCGAGCGCTTCATGGCGCAGGTCGCGGACAAGGACGCGGGCGACGACGAAGCCATGCACTACGACGCTGACTTCGTTCGCGCGCTGGAGTACGGCATGCCGCCAACGGCCGGTGAAGGGATCGGCATCGACCGACTGGTGATGTTGCTGACCAACTCTCCGTCGATCCGCGACGTGATCCTGTTCCCGCACATGCGGCCGCAAGCGTAAATGCTCCGATTAAAAAGCCGCCGCTTACAGGCGGCTTTTTATTGCCTGTCTGGTACAAACGTATCAATTGGTTACTTTTGAAATGAGAGGGGATGTCCCGTCGTGAACCGTGCAATGGCTGAAGAAGGTGCAGCGGGTATCGCCACTGCGGTTGCTGAGAGCGTTCAGTACCAGGGTCGCAAGGCCAGCCGTCAGGGCAGCGAGCAGCGTCGACAGGAGATTCTCGACGCGGCCATGCGGATCGTCGTGCGTGACGGCGTGCGTGCCGTGCGCCATCGCGCGGTGGCGGCGGAAGCCGGCGTGCCGCTGTCGGCCACCACTTATTATTTCAAAGACATCGACGACCTGCTGACCGACACCTTCGCCCAGTACGTGGAGCGCAGCGCGGCGTTCATGGGCAAGCTGTGGGCCAGCAACGAGGGGCTGCTGCGGGAAATGGTGGCGTATGGCGATGGCAGCCCAGAGTCCCGCTCGCAACTGGCGGACGATATCGCGCGCTTGACCGCCGACTACGTGCAACGCCAATTGCACAACCGCCGCGAGCACCTGATGGCTGAGCAAGCGTTTCGCCAGGAGGCGCTGCTCAACCCGCGACTGGCGGAGTTGGTGCGCTCGCATCAGCAAATTTTGCTGCACGGCACCGGCCAGTTTTTCCAAGTCTTGGGCTCCCGCGAGCCAGAGCAGGATGCCAAAGTGTTGACGGCGATTATCGGACGGATGGAATATCAGGGCCTGCTCAACGATGCCGAGCCGCTGTCGGACGCTGAAATGCTGGGCATCCTGACCCGCTACATGCATTTGGTGCTGGCGTCGGTGTAGTCACCATTACTTGTGTGGGAGCGAGCCTGCTCGCGAATACGGTTTGACATTCAACATCTATGTTGTCTGACTCAACGCTTTCGCGAGCAGGCTCGCTCCCACATGGGGCCGGTGTGTGTTCATTAGGGAGTGTTGAATGAAAGCCTGGCGTGTCGTCGTGATCGCCTTGTCGTTCCTGCTGCTCAGCGGCTGTCTGGTGACGTTCACCGACCCGCTGCCTGCCAGCGACCCCGCGCCCAAAGGGCTGCTCGGGCAATGGACCAGCACCAATGCCTGGGGCGAGCCGATGAACCTGGAGCTCAAGCGCCTGGGCGACAGCCGCTATCAGGCCGTGAGTTATTTCAAGGCCAGGCCCAAGGCGCGCGAAGTCTTTCCGTTCACCGTCATCCGCCATGGCAGCCGCTGGTACCTCTCGGCCAAGGTGCCGGCGCGGTTTGGCGGGCATTTCATCATCGCCGGCTTTGAACTCACCGATAAACAGGAACTGGTGGTCTACAACCTCGACCTCGAGCAGATCAATCAGGCCGTGGGGCAGAAGCTGCTGGACGGCGAACACCTGCCGACCGACGACGGCGAAGGGGTGCTGATTAAAAACAGCATGGATCAAGTGTTCGCCTACCTCGACGACCCTGCCAATTCCGATGTGTTCGTCGAAGCGGCGCGCTACCAGCGGCCAGTCAAAAAAGCCCAATAAACACCTATGTCACGATTTCCCAAGGAGCTCCGGGTGGACGAATACCAGCAGACGATACGCATGTTGTCCGATCGCATAGTGCTGGCGCAGACGCCAATCCGCGTGCTCGATGCGGTGAAGTGGGACGACAACATCCGCAAGGGCTTTCTCAAGGCCAAAGGCAAGGAAATGCCGGCAGTCGACCGGGATTACTACCTCAACCGACCGCTGTCGTTTGATTCGAGCAAGGTCAAGCTGGAGTTCCAGAACATCGAGCGCGACATCACCCGCCAGCTCGGGCAGTTCAACCCGGTCGGGCAGATCATGCGGCGCATGTGCAAGGAATACCGCATGGTGGTGCGCATGCTCGAAGCGCGCGGCACCGAGGATTTCGGGTTGATTTCCCAGGAGCTGTACGGCGCCGCCTCCGATGCGTTCCACGCCGGTGACCCGACCCTGAGTGACCTGGGCATGATGCTTTCGGACTACCTCAACAACATCGACGGCCGCGGCGACCTCAAGGACGAGCCGAAAATCCTCACCGCCAAGGACGCGGTGCAGATGCTGCAAACACGCCTTAACAAAACCTTTGGCGAGGCCGAGGAAACCATTCGGGTGTTCGAGTCCGATGGCATCGTCGCCGACGCGGCGGCGGGCGCCGACTACATCAAGATCCGCGCCGACGCGATGTTTAACGAACGTGACGTGCGCGCCCTGGAAGTCCACGAAGGTCTGGTGCATGTCGGCACCACGCTCAACGGCTTGAACCAGCCAATCTGCACCTTCCTGTCGAAAGGCCCGCCTTCGTCGACCGTGACCCAGGAAGGCCTGGCGATCCTGATGGAAATCATCACCTTCGCGTCCTACCCGAGTCGCCTGCGCAAACTGACCAACCGTACTCGCGCCATTCATATGGTGGAGGAGGGCGCGGACTTCCTGCAGGTGTTCGAGTTCTTCCGCGAGCAGGGCTTCGAAATGGCCGAAAGCTACGGCAACGCCAGTCGAGTTTTCCGTGGGTCGGTGCCGAACGGTCTGCCGTTCACCAAAGACTTGTCCTACCTCAAGGGCTTCATCATGGTTTACAACTACATTCAGTTGGCCGTGCGTAAAGGCAAGCTTGAGCAAGTGCCGCTGCTCTTTTGCGGCAAAACGACTCTGGAAGACATGCGTACCTTGCGCCAGCTGGTTGACGAAGGCCTGGTGGAGCCGCCGAAATACCTGCCCGACCAGTTCCGTGACATGAACGCGTTATCGGCCTGGATGTGCTTCTCGAACTTCCTCAACCATTTGAGCCTGGACCGGATCGAGGCGGATTACTCGAACATTCTGTAAGCGGGGGAGGTCTCAGTCTGTATTTCAACCTTATTTTGCGAGGCTTCAACGGATGAGAATCCTCGGCATTTTTTGCCTGCTTCTAACCCTCGGCGGTTGCAGTTCGCTGTTGTTCTACCCTGAGCCGGGCCAGATGTTCACCCCGGAAAAGGCCAAGCTCGACTATCGCGTCGTCACCCTCACCACTGCCGATGGCCTGAAGCTGAACGGCTGGTGGCTGCCGGCGAAAAAAGGTGTCGAGGTCAAAGGCACGGTGCTGCATCTGCATGGCAACGGCGGCAATCTGCCGATGCATCTGGGCGGTAGCTGGTGGTTGCCTGAAGAGGGTTATCAGGTCTTGCTGATTGATTATCGCGGCTACGGGTTGTCCGAAGGTAACCCGAGCCTGCCGGCGATTTATCAGGACATCGAGGCCGCGTTCAAATGGCTCGACCAGGCGCCCGAGGTTAAGGGCAAGCCGCTGATCTTGTTGGGCCAGAGCCTCGGCGGTTCGATGGGCGTGCATTACCTGGTGCAACACCCCGAACGCCAGAAGCAACTCAAGGCCTTTGTTCTGGATGGCGTGCCCGCGAGTTACCGCAGCATCGGCCAGTTCGCCTTGAGCAACTCCTGGCTGACCTGGCCGTTGCAGGTGCCGCTGTCGTGGCTGGTGCCGGACGGCGACAGCGCGATCAATTCCATGGCGCAGCTCAACGGTGTGCCGAAACTGATCTACCACAGCATCGACGACCCGATCGTGCCCCTTTCCAACGGCATCCGCTTGTATCAAGCTGCGCCGCCGCCCAGGGTCCTGCAATTGACGCGCGGCGGCCATGTGCAGACCTTCGCCGATCCGGTGTGGCGCAAGGTCATGCTGCGCTACCTCGACGACCCGCAGCATTTCAATGGCCTGCGCCGTTTGGGGGAAATCCCTAACTACCCGGCGCCGCCGAATTCTGAAGACGACACCCCAGAGAGTCCGCAATGACTGAAGAACGCAACGCCATCCCGCTGATCATCACCGGTATCTGCAGTATCCTCGGCACCGTTGGCTGCCTGTGGTACTACGGCTACCTGCACTTCGCCAGGCCCGAAGATGCGTTGCTGCTGAACGACTTCACCATGCTCAAGACCGTGCCAGGCGAGGACTACAAAGTCTCGCTGCAGCCAGCGGCTCAAGTGGCGCAATGCATCGACGGCGTGCTGGTGCTGTTCGACACCGAGCAAAAAGGCCTGACCGGCGTGCTGGTCAACGGCCAGAAAAAAGCCGTGCGCTGCATGGGCCAAGAGACGCCGCAGAAACTCGAGGAATAACCAAGCTCCCTCGCCACAGGGGCTGTCGCCGACTCAATAAAAAAGCCCCGCCTGATCAGATCAGGCGGGGCTTTTGGTTACTGCGTGAAGCTTAGTTAGTGCTGACGGTCGAACGTGGCATGACCGGTTGGTTGTCGTTGGAAATCGTCACTTCCACACGACGGTTTATGGCACGGCCGGATGCGCTGGTGTTCTCGGCGACCGGGTATTCCTTGCCGTAACCTTGGGCCACGATGCGAGCCGGGTCGACACCCATTTTCACCAGGGCAGTGCGCACGGAACCGGCGCGACGCTCGGACAGCGACTGGTTGTGGGCGGCGGTACCGGTGCTGTCGGTGTAGCCCTCGACGATCACTTTGCGATCAGGGTTTTCCGAGAGGAACTGCGCCAGTTTATTGATGTTGACCAGACCGCTGGACTTCAAATCAGCGCGGTCGGTGGCGAACAGCACGTCACCGAAAGTCACGACGGTGCCGCGATCGGTTTGCTTGGCGTTGAGGCTGTCCTGCAGTTGCTTGATCTGCTGGTCACGGGCGTCGAGACGAGCCTGGGCACGTTGCGCGGCGGCGTTTTTCAGATTGGCTTCTGCGGTGCGCAGAGCGATGGTCTGCTTGGCCACTTCCACACGCTGGTTGGTCAGGTAGGCCAGTTGGTCAACCTTGGCCGCGTCCTGCTTGTCCTGATAAGCCTTGTCGGCCTTGTCCAGGTAATCGCTGGCGTCTTTGGTTTCCAGCGCGGCGACTTTGCTGGCCTGCGGATTGGTCTGCAGGGACGAGTAGTTGGTGCGCGCGCTTTCCAGGTTCGGGTTAGGTGGCGTCGAGCATGCAGCCAAGGCAACACTGGCGGCCAACAGGGCAGGGATCATCAATTGTTTACGCATAATGGTTCGTCCTTTCTAATCGATAAGAGCTTCAGCGTTGAGTCGGGATGCGCGCTTACTGCACAGTGCGCTGGCTTTCCTGACGCAGTTCCTGAACACCTTTCTGGGAATCCTTCACAGCCTGTTCGGCTTTAGCGGCCTGAGCCTTGCGTTCAGCAACGCGGGCGTCCCACTCGGCCTGTTCGGCGAGCATGCGGGCCTTGTCGTAGTTTTTGTCGTGCATCGCGATTTCGGCTTGCTTGAGCTTGTCCTGCGCCGACTTCATCTCTACTGCGGCAAACTCGGTACCGCCAGCGCTGACGGCGTTATTCACGGCCGATTCAGTCACTGCGTATTGCTCGGTAGGCGGGTTGCCAGCACAACCGGCGAGGATGAAGCTGGTACCGATCGCCAAGGCAGCCAGTTTCAGACCGCGCAGGTGGTTGAACGAGGGTTTGGCAATGCTTGTCTTCATGGTCTTCAACTCCATTGGGTAACTCCTGAAATACTTCAAAATCCATCCTGGGCGAGGAGCCGCCACCGTCATGTGAAAGCGCGTTTTGAAACGGCCGTTCCAGGCGTGGTTAATGGCTGTGACCCGAGGCGTTTTTCAAAAGTTCAGCGACGATGGCGCATTGCCCGAAAAAATAGTTGACCGTTTGGGCAGGGCTCTGAAACGGGAACTTTTACGGTGCGGAGGGGTATGTGGCGCGCGCGAATACGCGAATTCAAGAGGTAAAAATGAGCCGATGTGTGAGCGAGCCTGCTCGCGAAAGCGATCCCGAATTCAGCCCATAAGGTGAATGTTCAGACCACTTCGCGAGCAGGCTCGCTCCCACCGTGTTCAGAGAAAATTTCAGTGTTTCTGCTTGTCATTGCCCGACGACAAATCATGCAGATGCCGACGGGACAATGCCAGGAAGCGCGGCGTCGGACCGACGTCTTCGTACAGCGGATCTCCTTCTTCATCCGTGGCGACCACGGTCTGGCCCTTGATGTACGGGAAGCTCGCCTCGAGTTCTTCGAGGGCGGCGCCGATCAATTCGCCGAGCAATTCATCGGGGTGACGCTTGGGGTACATCTCAGCGATCGCCGCCAGTCGCGCGGCAGCTTCCACGTCCAGATGGATGGTGTAGCCGGTCTTGGTCAAGCGGCCCTTGGCGTTTTCTTCCCAATGCTGGGCCAGTTCACGGATTTTCATAATGACCTCATGGCACCTGCTCGTGGCAGGGCAGTGTGAGTGTCCGGCCACGCGGGCCGGTGCAGCCGTTGTACGGCTTACCTTACAGACTAGCTGCAAGCCGCAAGGTTTAAAGTCCCTTCGTCGTGCGCTTGTCAGAAGCGGCCCGTGGCGGCACTCTTGGCGATCGAAGCATGGACTGTTGAGCCGCCGGACTGACTGCTGGAGAACTGCTGATGACTGATATCGATGCACGCTTGCGCGAGGACGTTCACCTGTTGGGTGAGCTGTTGGGCAACACCATCCGTGAGCAGTATGGCGAGGGTTTTCTCGACAAGATCGAGCAGATCCGCAAAGGCGCCAAGGCCGACCGACGCGGCTCGATGGACGCCGAACTCAGCGCCAGCCTCAATCAGTTGAGTGAGGACGAATTGCTGCCGGTGGCGCGGGCGTTCAACCAGTTCCTCAACCTGGCCAACATCGCCGAGCAGTATCAGTTGATTCACCGCCGCGAGGAGTCGCAGCCGGCACCGTTCGAAGCGCGGGTGTTGCCGGAGTTGCTGGCGCGGCTGCGGGCTGAAGGCCATAGCGCCGAGTCGCTGGCGCGGCAGTTGGGACGCCTGGAAATCGAGTTGGTATTGACCGCGCACCCGACCGAAGTAGCGCGCCGCACGCTGATCCAGAAGTACGACGCAATCGCCGCGCAATTGGCCGCACAAGACCATCGAGATCTGACCACCGCCGAGCGCGAGCAGATCAAGCAAACCCTGCAACGCTTGATCGCCGAAGCCTGGCACACCGAGGAAATCCGCCGTACCCGGCCGACCCCGGTCGATGAGGCCAAGTGGGGTTTCGCGGTGATCGAGCATTCGCTGTGGCAGGCCATCCCGAACTATTTGCGCAAGGCCGATCAGGCGCTGCACGCGGCCACCGGCCTGCACCTGCCCCTGGAAGCGGCACCGATTCGCTTTGCTTCGTGGATGGGCGGCGACCGTGACGGCAACCCCAATGTCACCGCCGCCGTGACCCGCGAAGTGTTGCTGCTCGCGCGCTGGATGGCGGCGGATTTGTACCTGCGCGACGTTGATCATCTCGCCGCCGAACTGTCCATGCAGCAAGCCAGCGACGCCTTGAAAGCCAAGGCCGGCGACAGCGCCGAGCCGTATCGGGCGGTGCTCAAGCAACTGCGCGAACGCCTGCGGGCGACGCGCAATTGGGCACAAGCCTCACTGAAAGCAACCACCCCGCCGCCGGTTGACGTGCTGCACCACAACCGTGATCTACTCGATCCGCTGGAGCTGTGTTACGAGTCGCTGCACAGCTGCGGCATGGGCGTAATTGCCGACGGACCATTGCTTGATTGCCTGCGTCGGGCGGTGACCTTTGGTTTGTTCCTGGTGCGCCTCGACGTGCGCCAGGACTCATCGCGGCACACCGCCGCGATGACCGAAATCACCGATTACCTTGGGCTCGGTCGCTACGAAGACTGGGACGAGGAAGAACGCATCGCCTTCCTGATGCGCGAGCAAAATAACCGTCGACCGTTGCTGCCGGCGCACTTCAAGCCGTCCGCCGATACCGCTGAAGTGCTCAATACTTGCAAGGAAATCGCCGCTGCGCCGGGGGCGTCTCTTGGTTCCTACGTCATCTCCATGGCCGGCGCCGCTTCCGATGTACTGGCCGTGCAATTGCTGCTCAAAGAGGCTGGCGTGTTGCGGCCGATGCGCGTGGTGCCGCTGTTCGAAACCCTCGCCGACCTGGACAACGCCGGACCGGTGATCGAGCAGTTGTTGCTGCTGCCGGGCTATCGCTCGCGGCTGCAAGGTCCGCAGGAAGTAATGATCGGTTATTCCGACTCGGCCAAAGACGCCGGCACCACCGCTGCCGCGTGGGCGCAGTACCGGGCACAGGAACGGTTGGTCGACATCTGCCGCGAGCAGCAAGTGGAGCTGCTGTTATTCCATGGTCGCGGCGGCACTGTTGGCCGTGGTGGCGGCCCGGCCCACGCGGCGATTCTGTCGCAACCACCGGGTTCGGTGGCGGGGCGTTTCCGCACCACCGAGCAGGGCGAAATGATTAGATTCAAATTCGGTCTGCCGGACATCGCCGAACAGAACCTCAACCTCTACCTGGCGGCGGTGCTCGAAGCGACGCTGCTGCCACCGCCGCCGCCAGAACCGGCGTGGCGCGATTTGATGGACGAATTGGCCGCCGACGGTGTCAGCGCTTACCGCGCGGTGGTGCGGGAGAACCCACAATTCGTTGAGTATTTCCGCCAGTCCACCCCGGAACAGGAATTGGGCCGTTTGCCCCTCGGCAGCCGCCCGGCCAAGCGTCGCGCCGGCGGTATCGAAAGCCTGCGGGCAATCCCGTGGATTTTTGGCTGGACCCAGACGCGCTTGATGCTGCCGGCTTGGCTCGGCTGGGAGGCGGCGTTGAGCAAGGCGCTGGCGCGCGGCGAAGGTGAATTGCTGGGGCAGATGCGCGAGCAGTGGCCGTTCTTCCGCACGCGCATCGACATGCTGGAAATGGTCCTGGCCAAAGCCGATGCCGAGATTGCCCAATCCTACGACGATCGCCTGGTCGAGCAAGATCTGCTGCCGCTGGGCGCACATTTACGCGACCTATTGTCGCAGGCGTGCACGGTGGTGCTGGGCTTGACCGGCCAGTCGCAACTGCTGGCACATAGCCCAGACACCTTGGAATTCATCAGCCTGCGCAACACCTATCTCGACCCACTGCATCTGTTACAGGCCGAGTTGCTCGCGCGTTCGCGGCAGCAGGAAGTGGCTCAGGGCAGCCCGGTGGAGCAGGCATTGCTGGTGTCTGTGGCGGGGATTGCCGCCGGTTTGCGAAATACCGGCTAAGGTTTTCGGCTGGGGCGGGGCACTGGACGTGGGCGTCGGATGTCCGGCGAACAGGGCGCAGGGTTGTCGGCCAAGCGACAGTTAATGACGGGGTTGCGACTTGGGGCACCTCGTCGTGAGGTCGCGAGGGGCGTCGGTTTCTCCGACTTTCGGCGGCTTGTGTGGGCAAGGCCTGCTGTGTATCTTGATCAGCCTTTGGCCGTTTGGGCGGTCACGACCCTATTTTTGAGATTGGCCCCACGAGGCGAATCTGACGTTATCTATATAAAAAATTGAGGAGCACATCGATGCGCGTCATTCTGCTGGGAGCTCCCGGGGCCGGTAAAGGTACTCAGGCTAAGTTCATCACCGAGAAATTCGGCATTCCACAGATCTCCACCGGCGACATGCTGCGTGCCGCGGTCAAGGCCGGCACCGAGCTGGGCCTGGTGGCCAAAAGCATCATGGACAGCGGCGGTCTTGTCTCCGATGACCTGATCATCAACCTGGTCAAGGAACGCATCAGCCAGCCTGATTGCGCCAAGGGTTTCCTGTTCGACGGTTTCCCGCGCACCATTCCCCAGGCTGAAGCCCTGGTTAAAGCCAATGTAGAACTGGACTACGTGGTCGAGATCGACGTTGCCGACGAAGACATCGTGCAGCGCATTGCCGGTCGTCGCGTGCATGAGCCTTCCGGTCGCGTATACCACACCGTCTACAACCCGCCGAAAATAGCCGACAAAGACGACATCACCGGCGAAGCCCTGGTGCAGCGCAAGGACGATACCGAAGAAACCGTGCGCCATCGTCTGTCGGTGTACCACGCTCAGACTGAGCCGCTGGTGAAGTTTTATAAGGAACTGTCGGTCGCTCAAGGCAAGCCGAAATACGGCCATATCGAAGGCGTCGGTTCCGTGGACTCGATCACTCAGAAGGTGTTGGCCGCCCTGAGCTGAAATGTCTGCACCGCTTGATCTTCTACGGCCCGCTTGCGGGCCGTAGTTGTTTATACTGGCGCACCTTTTTTGACCTCTGCTACGGACACACCCATGAGTACCTTGCTGGCCCTGGACACCGCGACTGAAGCTTGCTCCGTTGCCTTGCTGCATGACGGCAAGGTCACGAGCCATTACGAGGTGATCCCGCGCCTGCACGCGCAGAAACTGCTGCCGATGATCCAGCAACTGCTGGCCGACGCGGGCACCAGCCTGCAAGCCGTCGACGCCATTGCCTTCGGCCGTGGCCCGGGCGCGTTTACCGGCGTACGCATCGCCATCGGCGTGGTGCAAGGCCTGGCGTTCGCGCTGGATCGCCCGGTGTTGCCGGTGTCGAACCTGGCGGTGCTGGCCCAGCGCGCTTATCGCGAACACGGCGCCAGCCAGGTGGCGGCGGCCATCGATGCACGAATGGATGAAGTGTATTGGGGCTGCTACCGCGAAACGGCAGGGGAGATGCGCCTGGTTGGCCACGAAGCGGTCTTGCCGCCGGAAGTCGCCGCACTGCCGAGCGATGCCAGCGGCGAATGGTTTGGTGCCGGCACCGGTTGGGGATACGCCGAGCGTATCGGCGTGACACTCGGCGGCCAGGACGCCGGGATGCTACCCCACGCTGAAGATCTGCTGACCTTGGCGCGTTTCGCCTGGGCACGGGGCGAGGCGATTGTCGCGGACGAAGCGCAGCCGGTTTATTTACGCGACAAAGTGGCGACACCGAAGGCGCGGTAAGTCTGAGCACTGCGTCGGTCCAATCGCGAGCAAGCTCGCTCCCACAGGCCCGGGTTAACTCTGGCTTTGCTTTTAGCTAGCTTTCTAGCCTTTGGCTTTTGGCTTTTGTGGTGAGGGGGCTTGCCCCCGTTCGGCTGCGAAGCAGTCGTGCTTTTAAAACAGGGGATCTGGCGCGCAGGTCAACGGCGGCAACCCCCCTTACAACAGGCAATCGCCTAGCCTCCGGATTGGCCCATGACTGGCGAAACCCGCCTTGATCAGCGAGCTGCCAACCCCTCCAATCGTCAGTTTCTTCCCCCGGTTTTAAACCTTTTACCGTTTATGTGTTCTAGTTATCACCAAGCGGTTTGCGAAGTGGGTTAATGGCCACTAAACTGCCATCACTGATACCGAGCATGACATTATGCGTATAGACGGCCTCTCCTCTCAGTCTTACCCACTCAAGCGCAAGGTCCGCAAAGGCCCGGTGGCGGAAGATGACTACGTCGAAATCGACGGTGAGCTGGAGATTCCGTCCGAAGAGCAACTGGCCGCCCGCGCTGCCAAAGCTTCGGCGCAACGCTTGAGCAATCTCCCCGCCCGTCAGCAAGACATGATTTACCACCGCGCCATGAAAAAAAGCGTGGCGATGGCCTTGGCCAGTTACCTGAGCACCGCCGGTTTTGTCGATTGGGACGCTGACGTGTTGGGCCTCGATCTCTACATCTGATGCGCCTGCCTTACTACCTCGGTTGTCCGTCCTGGAGTGAAAACGCCTGGCGCGATTACCTGTATCCGGCAGACGCAAAAACCAGCGATTTCCTCGCCCTCTACTCGCAAGTGTTCAACGCCGTGGAAGGCAACACCACCTTCTATGCGAGCCCGTCCGCTGCCACTGTGCAGCGCTGGGCCGAGGTCATGCCCGAACACTTTCGCTTTACCGCCAAATTCCCCGGTGACATCAGCCATGGCGGCGATCTGCGCGATCACCTGACCGCCGCCGAGACCTTCCTGCAACTGCTCAGCCCATTAGGCGAGCGGGTATCGCCGTTATGGTTGCAGCTGTCGAAAAGCTTCACGCCTCGGCGTCTCGACGAACTGGCCGGGTTTATCGACGCGGTGGACCGCCCACTGGCCATTGAAGTGCGGCACGACGATTTTTTCGCTAAGGGCGACGCCGAACGCCAACTCAATCGGTTACTGCTGGAACGTGGCGTCGAACGCATTTGTCTTGACCCCCGTGCCTTGTTCAGTTGTATCTCCACCGAACCGTCGGTGCTGCACGCGCAATCGAAAAAACCCAAAGTGCCGCCGCGCCCCGCAGCGTTCACGCAGTTCCCGCAAGTGCGCTTCATCGGCCATCCCACGCTGGAAGCCAACGACCCGTTCCTGGTGCCCTGGGTCGAGAAAATCGCCCAATGGATCGAAGAGGGGCGCACGCCCTATATCTTCCTGCACACCGCCGACAACCTGCTCGCGGCGAAACTGGCGCAACGTTTCCACGCACAATTGATGCAACGTCTGCCTGGCCTGTCGGCCCTGCCTGAGCTATACAGAGAACCCGCCTCGGAGCAACTTGGATTGCTCTAAGGCGGGTTTTTTTTGCCTTCAGGAGCCAGCCGATGGATGCGCAAACCCTTCGCGCCCAAGCGTTCAAAGCCTTGCACGAACGCGACGGGGCTTTCGTGATTCCCAATCCGTGGGATGCCGGTTCCGCCAGAATGCTCGCCAGCCTTGGCTTCGAAGCACTCGCCACCACCAGCGCCGGTTTTGCTTTTTCCCAGGCGCGCCCCGACGGCGGACTCAGCCTCGATGACACCCTGAACAACGTTCGCGCGATCGTCGCGGCCACCGAATTGCCGGTGGCGGTCGACCTGGAAAACGGTTTCGCAGACAGTCCCACCGAATGTGCGCAGAGCTTGCTGGCGGCGGCAGCGGCGGGCGCGGTCGGTGGCTCCATCGAAGACGCGACCGGCCACGCCGACGCGCCGATTTACCGCTTCGAAGACGCCGTCGCACGTATCGAAGCGGCGGTTGCTAGCGCGCGCAGTCTGCCGTTCGACTTTGTGCTGACGGCCCGCGCGGAAAATTTCCTGCACGGCAATCCCGACCTGGATGACACCATTCGCCGCTTGCAGGCATTCGCCGAGGCTGGCGCTGACGTGCTGTACGCGCCGGGCTTGCGCAATGCCGAGGACGTATTGGCGGTGGTTCGCGCGGTGGCGCCGAAACCGGTGAATGTATTGATGTCCGGCGGCTTGCAACTGACCGTGGCGCAGTTGCGCGACATGGGCGTCAAGCGCATCAGCGTCGGTTCGGCGCTGGCCTTGGCGGCGTATGGCGAGTTCTTCCGCGCTGCCGAGGAAATCCAGGCGCATGGCACTTTTGGCTTCACGGCTCGGTCGATGCCGTACGCGCGGGCCAATCAGTTCTTCAAGGACTGAGCATGCGGTTTGCGAAAAGCCTGGTGTTGCTGTTGATTCTCGCGGGGGCGGCGCTGGGCTGGTGGCGCGGCTGGATTGCCGTGCCGCCGCAGTGGAATCCCTGGGCACCGCTGGATGTGAAAGCTGCGCCCAACCTGCTGACCCGCTACAAGCTCATGCGCCTACGCAACGATCCGCAGCTCTGCGATCAAGCCCTGAGCAGCGCCGGGCTGCGGGTGGCGCGCCAGGCCGACAGCCCGAACGCGACCTGCCCGCTGAGCAACGCGTTGCGCGTGCAGGGCGGTGACGTGGCGCTCAGCAGCAGTTTCATCGCCAGTTGCCCGCTGGCGGTGGCCTTTGCGCTGTTCGAGCACCACGCCCTTCAACCCGCTGCGCAGGCGGTGTATGGGCAAGCGGTGACGCGGGTCGATCATCTCGGCAGTTTCGCCTGCCGCAACGTCTACGGCCGCGAGAATGCCCGGCGCAGTCAGCATGCCACGGCGGATGCGCTGGACATTGCTGGTTTTCGCCTGGCCGACGGCCGCGCCATCAACGTGCTCAAGGATTGGCCCAAGGCCAATCAGGACGCGCAGTTCTTGCGCCAGGTGCGCGATGGTGCCTGCGAGGCGTTCAGCGTGGTGTTGAGCCCGGATTACAACGCCGCCCATCACAACCACTTTCATCTGGATGTGGGCGCGTGGAAGGTCTGTCGATAAATCGGTGCAAGCTTTAGGCGGCGATCCGCAGGTTCTGCAATACGATCGGGCGAGCCCAGCCGAGATCGAAGTCCATGGCTTTCTGCTGCGCGACGATTTCGTCGGCCGGGAACGGCGGGAAAGGTTTGTCCAGCAGGTCGAGTTCGAATTCGGCGATCGGCAAGTGCAGCGCGCGGGGCTGCGGAGCAGGGCCTGGCAGCGGTGCCGGTTGGCCGGCGGTGAGCACGATCGGGCGGACCCAACCGGCTTCGAAGTCTTGCTGTTTTTGCTGGGCGACGATTTCGTCGGCGGGGAACGGCGGGAAGGGCTTGTCCAGCAGCTCGGTTTCGAACTCGGCGATCGGCAGGAACAGCGGCTCGGGCGGCTTCACTTCGGTGTCGGTGACTTCGCAGGCGCGCTGGGTGACGATCTGCGAGAGCAGCTCATCGCCGCTGGGCGGCTCGATCGGGCTGTCGAGGTCGAGCGGTTTGTATTCGCCCGGCAGCGGCGCAGCATCGCCCAGGTGATCGGCCAGAGCCTGGGCAAAAAAATCCTGCCACAGGTGACTGACGCCGCTCAGCGCTTGGGTGTTCTTCAGGCCAAAGTCGCCGTAAGGCGAGATGTAACCTATCGATGTGCGTTGAATGTCTGACATTTCTCTCGGTCGACGCTCAGCTCTGGCAAAATGCCCGGTAATTTTGTTATCGGCAGGTTTCGCCGATCATTAATATTTTTGAGTGTGTTTTCCATGATTGAGCAACCGGCGGCGCCCCGCATTCACGTTCAGGCCTTGGGCGAAGCCTTTCAGGCCGGCGCCGATCAATGGGCCGAACGCCTGAATCTGCCGTTGCAGGTCGATGACGCGGAGTTCGCCTTGCAGCTCGGCGAGCAGGGTTTGCAACTGCAGCAACTTGGACCGGAGGCGCCGGGCCCGGTGCGAGTCGACTTCGTCGAGGGCGGCGCGGCGCATAGGCGTTTGTACGGCGGTGGCAGCGGCCAGATGATCGCCAAGGCTGTCGGCGTTGCTCAAGGCGTGCGACCACGGGTGCTCGACGCCACGGCAGGGTTGGGCAAGGACGCATTCGTGCTGGCCAGCCTGGGTTGCGAGATGAGCCTGATCGAGCGCCAGCCGTTGATTGGCGCATTGCTGGAAGACGGCCTGGCCCGCGCCGGGGATGACTTCGAAGTGGCGCCAATCGTTGCGCGGATGCGTTTGCTCAAGGGCAATTCGATTGAGGTGATGCGCGATTGGCAAGGGGAGCCGCCGCAGGTGATTTATCTCGACCCGATGTTTCCGCATCGTGAGAAAACCGCGCTGGTGAAGAAGGAAATGCGCCTGTTCCGGCCTCTGGTCGGCGATGACCCGGACGCCCCGGCGCTGCTCGAAGCCGCGCTGGCCCTGGCCAGCCATCGCGTGGTGGTCAAGCGACCGCGCAAGGCGCCGTGCATCGCCGGGCCGAAGCCGAGCCATGCGCTCGATGGCAAGTCCAGCCGCTATGACATTTATCCAAAGAAAGCGCTTAAACCGTAAGACCGCGCCGTATTCTTCGCGAGCAGGCTCGCTCCCACAAATACACCGCTGTCCTGTGGGAGCGAGCCTGCTCGCGAAGCCATCAGCTCAGACCCCGAAAATCCATCAGGTTGACACTGGCCGATAAGCCCGCATAAACAACCCCACCACGTCTCGCACATGTGCCTCGGCGGCGGCGCCTTCCAGTCGCTCGCCGCATCCATAAAGCAAGCGGAAGTTCGCAGCGCCCTTGAGCAGGCAGAAAAAATGCTCGGCTGCATTCAGCGGTTTGTCGATGCTCAGCGCACCGCTCTGGTGGACTTTGGTCAACAGCCGCTCCATGCCCTGCAGCATGCGCTGCGGCCCGGCCTCGAAGAAAATCAGCGAGAGCTTCGGGTCCTGGCTGCCCAAAGTCATCATCAGGCGGTGCAGATTCACTGATTCGTCGCTGTTGATCAGTTGATGAAAGCCTCGGGCAATATTCAGCAACACGTTTTCTACGGCGATGCCGTCGGGCAATTCGAAAAACAACGTTGGCAGTTGCTCTTCGCATTTGGCCACCACGGCGGCGGAGAACAGCGTCTCCTTGTCATTGAAATGGCTATAGACCGTGAGCTTTGAGACCCCGGCGGCAGACGCCACCGCATCCATGCTGGTGCTGGCGTAGCCGTGGGTCAAAAACAGATTTTTCGCCGCTTCAAGAATGGCCTGGCGTTTGGCCAGGTCCTTGGGGCGACCCGGACCGCTGGGAGCTGCAAGATCGTTTGGCATTCGGCGCTTTTAATACTGGACTGGTGAGTTTGCTATTAATAACATACCGGCCAGTATAATTATTCCAAGCACCATTAGCGAAAGGTCCTTTACCATGGTCCGCCTTGCCTTGCCCCTCGCGTTGCCAGTCAGTCTGGCTTTTTTATTGTCGGCGTGCGGTCACGAAGAAGCGGTGCGGGAAACCGTGCGCCCGGCGATGGTGGTGCAGCCAGAGCCCTCGGCGCAGGCGATGGACAGTTACCCCGGCGAAGTCCGCGCGCGCTACGAGCCAGACCTGGCCTTCCGCATTGGTGGCAAAGTCAGTCGACGACTGGTCGATGAAGGGCAGCGGGTCAAGGCTGATCAGCCATTGGCCGAACTTGATCCTCAAGACGTGCGCCTGCAACTGGAAGCCACCCGTGCACAGGTCGCCGCCGCCGAGGCGAACCTGAGCATGGTGCGGGCCGAGCGCGATCGCTACAAAACCCTGATGGAGCGGCAGATGGTCAGCCGTTCCCTTTACGACAACGCGGAAAACCTCTATCGCTCCGGCGAAGCGCGGCTCAAGCAGATCAAGGCCGAATTCAACGTCTCCACCAACCAGGCCAGCTACGCCGTGTTGCGTGCGCCGCAGGACGGCGTGGTCGCCAGGCGCGCGGTGGAAGTCGGGCAAGTGGTCGCCGCCGGGCAAACCGTGTTCACCCTGGCCACCGATGGCGAGCGGGAAGTGTTGATCAGTCTGCCGGAGCAAAGCTTCGGTCGCTTCAAGATCGGCCAGCCGGTTTCGGTGGAATTGTGGAGCCAGCCGGATCAACGATTCGCCGGGCGTATCCGCGAACTGTCACCCGCCGCCGACCCGAAATCCCGCACCTTCGCCGCACGCATCACGTTTACCAGCGGCAAGGTCCCGGCCGAACTGGGCCAAAGCGCCCGGGTGTTTATCCAGGCTGCCGATGTCATCCCGCTCTCAGTCCCGCTCTCGGCACTCACTGCCGAGAACGGCGCCACTTACGTGTGGGTGATCGGCGCCAACAACACCCTGAAAAAAGCCCCGGTGCGTGTCGGACCTTTCGGCGAGAAAACCGTGCCGGTGCTCGAAGGCTTGAATGCCAGTGACTGGGTCGTGGCTGCCGGCGTGCATGTGCTGCACGAAGGCCAGCAAGTGCGCCCGGTGGATCGCTCCAACCGCGTGGTCAATCTGGCGGACAAGGAGTAGTCCCAATGGGTTTCAATCTTTCCGAATGGGCGTTGCGCAATCGCCAGATCGTACTGTTCCTGATGCTGTTGCTGGCGATCGTCGGTGCGTTGTCCTACACCAAGCTCGGCCAGAGCGAAGATCCGCCGTTCACCTTCAAGGCCATGGTCATTCAGACCCGTTGGCCCGGTGCCACGGCCCAGGAAGTCTCGCGCCAGGTCACCGAACGCATTGAAAAGAAGCTGATGGAAACCGGCGAGTACGAACGCATCGTCTCGTTCTCGCGGCCCGGTGAATCCCAAGTCACCTTCATTGCCCGCGATTCCATGCACTCCAAACAGATACCGGACCTCTGGTATCAGGTGCGCAAAAAGATCAGCGACATTCGCCACACCCTGCCGCCAGGCATCCAGGGCCCGTTCTTCAACGACGAATTCGGCACCACCTTCGGCAATATCTACGCGCTGACCGGCGACGGCTTCGATTACGCGGTGCTCAAGGACTACGCCGACCGCGTGCAGATCCAACTGCAACGGGTCAACGATGTCGGCAAGGTCGACCTGTTGGGTTTGCAGGACGAGAAGATCTGGATCGAGCTCTCCAACCTCAAGCTGTCAACGCTTGGCTTGCCATTGGCCGCGGTCCAGCAGGCGTTGGAGGAGCAGAACACGGTGTCCACCTCCGGTTTCTTCGAAACCCGCAGCGAGCGATTGCAGCTACGGGTTACGGGGAATTTTCAGACAGTCGATGAGATCAATCGCTTCCCGATCCGCGTCGGCGATCGCACCTTCCGTATCGGTGACGTGGCGGACGTGCGCCGTGGCTTCAACGATCCGCCGGCGCCGCGCATGCGTTTCATGGGCGAAGACGCCATTGGCCTCGCGGTGGCGATGAAGGATGGCGGCGACATTCTGGTGCTGGGCAAGGCACTGGAAGTCGAATTCGCACGGATCCAGAAGAATCTTCCTGCGGGCATGCAGTTGCGCAAGGTATCGGACCAACCGGCAGCGGTGAAAACCGGTGTAGGAGAATTCGTCCAGGTGCTGGTAGAAGCGCTGGCCATCGTCTTGCTGGTGAGCTTCTTTTCCCTCGGCGTGCGCACCGGCATGGTGGTGGCCCTGGCGATTCCGCTGGTATTGGCGATGACCTTCGCCTGCATGTATTACCTGGGTATCGGTCTGCACAAGATTTCCCTTGGTGCGCTGGTGCTGGCGCTGGGCTTGCTGGTGGACGACGCGATTATCGCCGTGGAAATGATGGCGATCAAAATGGAACAGGGCTTCGATCGACTCAAAGCCGCGAGTTACGCCTGGACCAGCACCGCGTTCCCGATGCTCACCGGGACCCTGATCACCGCCGCCGGCTTCCTGCCGATCGCCACCGCGCAGTCCGGCACCGGCGAATACACCCGCTCGATATTCCAGGTGGTGACCATCGCGTTGCTGGCCTCGTGGGTCGCGGCGGTGGTCTTCGTGCCGTACCTGGGGGAAAAACTCCTACCGGACCTGGCGAAAATTCACGCCGCCAAACACGGCACCGGTGACGGTCATCCCGATCCTTACGCGACCCCTTTCTACCAACGGGTCCGACGTCTGGTGGAATGGTGCGTGCGCCGGCGCAAAACCGTGATCAGCCTGACCATCGTGCTGTTTATCGGCTCGGTGGTGCTGTTTAAATACGTGCCACAGCAGTTTTTCCCGGCTTCCGGGCGGCTGGAATTGATGGTCGATCTGAAACTGGCGGAAGGTGCTTCCCTGAGCAACACCACCGAAGAGGTCAAGCGTCTCGAAACGCTGCTTAAGGCCCACGCCGGCATCGACAATTACGTCGCCTATGTCGGCACCGGCTCGCCGCGCTTTTACCTGCCGCTGGATCAGCAACTTCCTGCGGCGAGCTTCGCCCAGTTTGTAGTCCTGGCAAAAACCATCGAACAACGGGAAACCCTGCGCACCTGGCTGATCGAAACCCTCAACGAACAATTCCCGGCTCTGCGTTCACGGGTGACGCGCCTGGAAAACGGTCCGCCCGTGGGTTATCCAGTGCAGTTCCGCGTGACCGGTGAACACATTGAGGAAGTCCGCGCATTGGCGCGCAAAGTCGCGACCAAGGTTCGCGAAAACCCGTATGTGGCCAACGTGCACCTGGACTGGGAAGAACCGAGCAAAGTCGTTTACCTCAACGTCGATCAGGACCGCGCGCGGGCGCTGGGCGTAAGCACCGCCAGCCTGTCGAAATTCCTGCAAAGTTCGTTGACCGGCTCCAGCGTCAGTCAGTACCGCGAAGACAACGAGTTGATCGAAATCCTCCTGCGCGGCACACCTCATGAACGCACCGAGTTGTCGTTGCTGCCGAGCCTGTCGGTGCCCACCGATAACGGCAAAAGTGTCGCGCTGTCGCAGATCGCCACCCTGGAATACGGCTTCGAAGAAGGCATCATCTGGCACCGCAATCGCCTGCCCAACGTCACCGTGCGCGCCGACATTTATGGCAAGGAACAACCGGCGACCCTGGTGCAGCAGATTTTGCCGACCCTCGAACCGATTCGCGCGGAATTGCCCGACGGTTACCTGCTGGACGTCGGCGGCACCGTCGAAGATTCCGCCCGCGGGCAGAACTCGGTGAAGGCTGGCGTGCCTCTTTTCATCGTCGTGGTGCTGACGCTTCTGATGCTGCAACTGCGCAGTTTCTCACGCACCGTGATGGTGTTTCTGACAGCGCCCCTTGGGCTGATCGGCGTGACCCTGTTCCTGATGGTGTTCCGTCAGCCTTTCGGCTTCGTCGCCATGCTCGGCACCATCGCTTTGTCGGGGATGATCATGCGCAACTCGGTGATCCTCGTTGACCAGATCGAGCAGGACATTGCCGCCGGCCTCAAACCCTGGCAAGCCATTATCGAAGCCACCGTGCGGCGCTTCCGTCCCATCGTCCTTACCGCCCTCGCGGCGGTGCTGGCCATGATCCCGCTGTCACGCAGCGTGTTCTTCGGGCCGATGGCCGTGGCAATCATGGGCGGCCTGATCGTCGCCACGGCGCTGACGTTGCTGTTTTTGCCGGCGTTGTATGCGGCGTGGTTCAGGGTCAAGAAAGAGTCAGTGGGTGCTTAGAGTGAAAGGCTGTACCCCTGTCGTTACCGATTGGGATACAGCCTTTTCATAGACAGGGACATTAAGGATCAGATGTTGATTGCTACCCTACGCAGCATCTTCAACGATTCAGGTTTCCAGATTATCCAGCGCTCGATCCACCACCAGTTCGCCCAAAGAGATCATCTGTTGAACAGCCAGCGCCGTGTTGCGTTTGGGACCATCAAGACTGAAGGCCAAGTCGCTGACCATGATGTTGGCCGAGGCCAGCGTTTCGTAAGCTTGGGCCAGTAACGTTTCGGTATCGATGCCTTTTGCCACCGTGAAGATGGTGCTTGTGTGGCGTTTGGCTCGAGGTTTCTTTTTATCGGGTTTAGGGTCGAGATAGTGATTGAGTGCGCGTTGAACGGCAGCCTCGTCCTTCAGCAGGTTTTCAGTAATTTGCTGATCGCTGAAGGGTTTTGAAACGTTGTACGGCGGGTCTGGTATGACTTTGTCCAAGGCGTTGCTCCTACTTCCAATGGGAGCCATCTTTCACCGTTTCCACACGGTAAGAAGGTGGCAGCTGTACGCGGGGTGGAAAACCGGTTAGTAGGCACCCGGCCAGACCTAAGTCTGCCCACGCACAGCCGCCATAGGGCTTTTTGCGGACGAGAGAATACATCGGCAAAAGCTGACAGGCCATGCGGCTACTAATTGGTCACAGGTTTCCACACCCGTTCGCTGGTTTCAGCGACCACCAAAAGGTACGTCAGGGTTGGAAAACAGCGCAACCGACGCGACTCGTCAGAGAATTCGCTGCCAATTGCCGTGCTGTAGGAATTTGCTTCAGACCGTTGCTACGTACTCAGTGGTCAGTTCGAGTCCCATGTGGGAGCGAGCCTGCTCGCGAAAGCAGGCTTTCAGCAGCCAAGATGTCAGCTAACGGCTCGCCCCATGGGGTTTGCACCACGCTTACAACGTCCCGAACACTTTCTTGGCCAAGCTGGTCGCTGCAGCCGCTGGGTTGTTACGCAGGGTTTCTTCCTGTTTGCCGATCATCTCGAACAGGCCGTCCAGGGCTTGCTCGGTCACGTAGTTTTCGATATTGGCACTCTTGGCGTCGACTACGCCCAGGGTGGCGGCCTGGCCGGCGAAGCTGTTGTATTTCTGCGCGAGGCCGACTTTGTCGGTGGCGGTTTTGACGATGGGCAGGAACTTCGCGCGGATTTGCTCGCGGCTGGTTTTGTTCAGGTATTGGGTGGCCGAATCCTGGCCGCCGCTGAGGATGCCCTTGGCGTCGTCCACGGTCATTTTCTTCACCGCGTCGATCAGGATCGGCTGTGCCTGGACCACGGCGGTTTCCGCTGCCTGGTTCATGCTGGTTTCCAGTTGCTCGACCTGCGCGCCCATGCCGAACTGTTTCATCTTGCTGGCGACTTTACCGAGCTTGCCCGGCAGTTCGATTTTCACCTCCGGGTTGTTGCTGAAACCGCCGGGCTTGCCCAATTGCTTGACCGCGATTTGCGCGCCTTGGGTCAGGGCGTCCTTGAGGCCGCCGCTGGCGTCTTTTTGCGACAGGTCACTGAGCGACAAGGCCAGGGCGCTGGCGGAGATCATCAGGCCGGCGCACAAGCCGGTGAAGCGAAGGGTGGTACGGAGCATGGGCGCTTCCTTATTTCGAAAAAAGGTGATGATCGTGTAGCCGACCGCACCTTCAGGGCTGCGGCTCCTCGCTGTGCAGTTACAGGCAGGGTGTTCAGCGCTGAGGAACAGCAAGTTGCCGTCGGTTTCAATTCGAACACTGACCGACAGCGTTGGCCGGGTTTGATCTGCGCCGGATCGTAGCTCAGATGGGAGGGCAATGGCACCTGACCTTTGATCAAGCCTTCGGATTCATCCAGCACACCGCTCGGGGCCAGCCCCTTCAGATATCGGCAGTGAAACCAACAGGTACTAAGACCGCTGTTGCCGGATGGACCGCGATAGGCTGTTGGTATTTGTTGGCTCGACCTTCCAGTGCGTAGCGTTTTCCCGGAATTGCCTCGCGCGGGTCGTAGTTCAGGTAAAACGCAGCGGCCGTTTGTTCGTCATGATTAATGCGCACAAGTTCGGCGTCCGGTTCATGCTGTTCATGGGCACGGATGGTCACCGCTTCGCGCTCATCAACGATGTAAGGTGGCTGGGCTTCGACGAACAATTGGCCGATCGGGCTCAAGTGCACGGTCTGGCGAAACGGGGTCTGGGAGACCACCACGTAATGGTCCATATCGACCAGTAACGGCTGACGATTGCGGGTCATCGCTACATTGATCTGATATTTCACGCTGATGTCGGTGTAGTGATGCTGGAACGAGAACCGCCATTGGCCGCTGAAGATGGCCGGACGCCTCCAGTGGGTGACGGTAATTGGCGTAGACGCATTGGCGACTTGAATACTAATCCGTGTTTCACAGTCGCCGTCCGTGGGCGCGACAAATTCGGGTGGCAGGCTGAAAGTGAGGGTGACAGTTGAATTGACTTCATTAGATGACGTCATCGCGATGTCCTTATCGTGATTAATTGAAGCCGGTATTTATTCATGAATACATGCACTAAGAAAACAGTCGTGTTTACTTAGTGCATGTCCGAAAGTGTCAAACGGCCGGTGCTACGTCCGCCGCATCTTCGCTGCGATGCAACGCCACTTGGCGGATCGACAGGCGAATGTCCGCCGGTAACACGCGCTTGGCCGCGCCTTCGGCCAATTCGCCGAGCAGCGGGTGATAGCTCAGCTTGCCCGCTTCGTCGCGGCGCAGCACCTCGAGGTCGAGCAGGGTCTGGATGAAATGGCGGAACAGGCTCTTGTCGAAAAACTCCGGCGCGTTCAAGCCGTGCAGGATCGACAGGCGTTGGGCCATGACCGTGCACAGGTCTTCCAGTTCTTCGGCGCTGATGCTGTTCTGGCCGCTGTTGAGCAGCAACGACACCGTCATGTAAAAGCGTTGCAGAGTCTGGGCGATGCTTTTCGACAGCAGGGTCAGCAGCACGAAATGCCGCGAACTCGGCGCCGGGCGCAGGTACACCTCGTTCTCGTAGCGCAGCAGGCCTTGTTCGACAAATGCCTCGAGCCATTGGTCGACGACCGCGTCGAGTTCTTCCAACGACCAGCGGATGAACAGCTCCGATTGCAGGTACGGATACAACGCGCGGGTATAGCGCAGGATCTGTTCGCGGCTCATCCGCGAGGCGCTCTGGAAGAAACTCGCCAGCAGCGCCGGCAAGGCAAAGATGTGCAGGACGTTGTTGCGGTAGTAGGTCATCAGCACCGCGTTCTGCTCGTCCAGGTACAGAATCTTGCCCAACGCGTCGCTCTGCTCCGACAGCAACTGCATGTCTTTGACATGCTGGATCAGCGCCGCGCCGTCACCCTCCGGCAGGGTGGTGTGCGGCGAGTAAGGCACTGTGCGCAGCAGCGCCAGGTACAGGTCGAGCACCCGGGCCATGGCGCGATCGTCCAGGGCCAGGCGACTGGTAGACAGCAACGCCAGCGCCACCAGGTTGACCGGGTTGATCGCCGCCGCTTCGTTGAGGTGCCGGGCAACCTTTTCGCCGAGGCGATTGGTGGTTTCGTTCAGCCACGCCGGTTTGAACTGCGGGCCCAGTTCCTGGCTGCGCCAGTCCGGTTGCTCGCTGTCGAGGAATTCCGCCAGTTTGATCGGCTCGCCAAAATTCACCGCGACCTGACCGAAACGCTGCTTGAGCGCGCCGATGACTTTGAAGATGTCGAAGATCGATTCTTTCTTCTTGCTCGCGCCACGCAACTCGCCGAGGTAGGTCCGGCCTTCCAGCACCCGCTCGTAGCCGATGTACACCGGCACGAACACGATCGGCATCCGCGACGAGCGCAGGAAACTGCGCAAGGTGATGGCGAGCATGCCGGTTTTCGGCTGCAGCATGCGCCCGGTGCGCGAACGGCCACCCTCGACGAAGTACTCCACCGGGAACCCCTTGGTGAACAAGGTGTGCAGGTATTCGTTGAACACCGAGGTGTAGAGCGGGTTGCCCTTGAAGGTGCGGCGCATGAAAAACGCGCCGCCACGGCGCAGCAGGCTGCCGATCACCGGCATGTTGAGGTTGATCCCGGCGGCGATGTGCGGCGGCGTCAGACCGTTGCGGAACAGCAGATAGGAGAGCAGCAGGTAGTCGATGTGGCTGCGATGGCACGGCACGTAGATCACTTCGTGACCCGGCGCGACGTCCTGCACGCCTTCGATGTGGTTGACCTTGATCCCGTCGTAGATTTTGTTCCAGAACCAGCTCAGCACCACTTCCAGAAAACGAATCGCGGTGTAGGTGTAGTCCGAAGCGATTTCGTTGCCGTAGCGCAGGGCCTGGGCCTTGGCTTTTTCCGGGGAGATGTTTTCGCGCTCGGCTTCATCAAGGATCGCCTGCTTGACCAGCGGCTCGTTGAGCAAGCCCTTGACCAGGTTGCGCCGGTGGGAAATATCCGGGCCGATCACGGCGGCTTTGAGGTTGCGGAAGTGCACCCGCAGGATGCGCTGGGCCATGCGCACGGTGCGCTCGTGGCCCTTGTTGTGCTCGATCAGTTCGCGCAGGTGGATCGGCGCGGAGAACTGCACTCGAGTCTTGCGCCCGAGCACGATGATGCTGAGCAAGCGGCGCAGACGCCCGGTGACCGCCCAGCTGTCGGCGAACAACAGCTTCCACGGGCTCGACTCGCTGTCCGGCGACTGGCCCCAGAACACGCTGACCGGAATGATCTGCGCGTCTTCGGCGGCGTTCTCGCTCAGGGCGCTGACCAGTCGGGTCAGGGTCGGTGGCGCACCGCGCTTGTCCTGGCGACCGAGGAAGTCCGGTTCGGGGGTCAGGTAGAAAAACGCCGCCGGTTCCAGCAGGTTACCCACCGACACCGGCAGCACCGGGCGCGGCAAACCAGCCTTGGTGCACTCGGTGTCGACCACTGCCAAATCGGACAGCGAGGGATTTTGCAGGACGTAGAACACCGGGCGACTGCGGTCGAGGTTGAGGGTGAATGACGACTGGTTGATCGTCTCCGAGCGCACCCAGAGGTAGAGCAATCGGCGCAAGGTGCCAAACACAAGACGGCGAAACGGGGAACGGGTCATACGGCTTCTGCGTGAGTGAATAAAACCAAGCGCGCGCTTGGGCGGCTAGTGTGCCGGATTCGCCGAAAATCGGCAAAAAACCGCCGAAGTAAACTCCTGTTGATCTTTTGTTGAGAGTTTTGAGGCTTGTCATATACTCGGCGAGTTCACGCTGGCCCTATAGTGGCCACTCTCAGCGCGCGCACTGTTCTCGAGGCTTGCTGCGATAAGCCCGATCCATAATAAAAAAGGAGTATGACCAGATGACAACACGCGAAACCGGCAACGTGAAGTGGTTCAACGACGCCAAGGGCTACGGTTTTATCCAGCGCGCAGACGGGGCGGACGTGTTCGTCCACTACCGTGCGATTCGTGGCGAAGGGCACCGTTCGCTGGCGGAGGGCCAACAGGTGGAATACGCCTTGGTCAATGGCGAGAAGGGCTTACAGGCTGAGGATGTGTTGGGGCTGTAACTTTGCCCCCAGGATCACGCAACACGGTGGGAGCGAGCCTGCTCGCGAAGACGGCGGCACATCCAGCATTGATGTTGGCTGGCCCAGCGCTTTTGCGAGCAGGCTCGCTCCCACACAGGATCGTGTGAAGGCTTACGCGGTTTTCCAGGTGATCTCTTCCTCACCATCGGCGCTGATGCGAATCCAGCGGTCAGCCGATTCTTCACCTTCTTCCTCGACCCAAGTCCCCGGCGCACAACGCACTTCGACGTTCAGCGCGGCAAATGCGGC
The DNA here is from genome assembly GCF_031583775.1 of Pseudomonas rhizozeae. Taxonomy (NCBI): domain Bacteria; kingdom Pseudomonadati; phylum Pseudomonadota; class Gammaproteobacteria; order Pseudomonadales; family Pseudomonadaceae; genus Pseudomonas; species Pseudomonas rhizozeae. The sequence goes on along the minus strand of NZ_JAVLSB010000076.1, from coordinate 65,276 downwards.
GCGGGCGCAGGCGATGTCGTCCTCCCACGGCGTCTGGTCGCTCTCCAGGTACAGGCTGTTCCACTTTCCCACGGCTTTCGGCAGCCAGGTTACCGGCACGTTGCCGGCCTTGCATTTCCAGGTCTGGCCCTTCTGCACCCAGTCGCTGCACGGGCCCAGCGCGGTACCCAGCCAAGTGGCGATGGCCTTGTGATCGACGTCGGCGTCTTTCAGGTAAATCTCGATATCGGGCTGGCGCATGGATGTCCTCATGGCGGTCGTGGAAAAATCCATTCGCGGATTTAGCCGGCCCCGAGCCGTTGCTCCGGGCCAAGAAATTGGGGTTATTGGACGACGAAATAATCGTAGCGCATCGACACGCTGACTTCGAAGGGCTCCGCCTGCTCGATCACGGCCGCCCGGCGCTCGGCACTGGCGCGCCAGCCGTGGGGCGTCATCGCCAGCAGGTTGGCGCGGTCCTGACCGCTGGCCAGGGTCAGCTTGAAGTCCAGGGTCTCGCTGTGGGCCAGTGCCATGCCGTCCGGCACCAAGGCCAAGTGTTTGTCGTCGGTGTACTCGCGCACTTCGTCGTACAGGCGTTCGCGCAGTTCCATCAGGTGGCCGCTGGTGGGGCCGACTTTCATCAAGCCACCGCCAGGGCTGAGCAGGCGCTTGGCTTCCTGCCAGTCGAGCGGGCTGAACACGCTCGCCAGAAACTGACAACTGCCCGACGCCAGCGGCACGCGCGCCATGCTGGCGATCAACCAGGTCAGGTGCGGGTTGCGCTTGCAGGCGCGCTTGACCGCTTCGCGGGAAATATCCAACGCGTAGCCGTCGGCATTCGGCAAGGCTTCGGCGATTTGCGCGGTGTAGTAACCCTCGCCGCAGCCAATGTCGAGCCAGCGGTGCGGTGCACGCTCAGCGGCCAACTCGGCCAGGCGCTTGGCTACCGGAGCGTAATGCCCGGCGTTGAGGAAATCGCGCCGCGCCTCGACCATCGCCAGGTTATCCCCAGGGTCGCGGCTGTTCTTGTGCTGCACCGGCAACAGGTTCAGGTAACCCTGGCGCGCGCGGTCGAAGCGATGCCCGGCGGGGCAGGCGACGCCATGGTCCACCGCATTCAGCGGTTCGCTGCAGATCGGGCAGGCGAGCATCAGGCGAGCAACTTGATCAGGGTCTGATAGTAGATTTCGGTCAGCACATCGAGATCGGCGGCCAATACACGCTCATTGACCTGATGGATGGTCGCGTTGACCGGGCCCAGTTCCACTACTTGTGTGCCCATGGTGGCGATGAAGCGCCCGTCGGAGGTGCCGCCGCTGGTAGAAGCTTGGGTGTCGCGGCCGGTGATGTCCTTGATGCTCGACGCCACCGCATCGAGCAGCGCGCCCGGTTCGGTGAGGAACGGCAGGCCAGACAGCGCCCAGTCGATGTGCCAGTCCAGGTCATGTTTATCGAGGATATCCGCGACGCGCTTCTGCAGGCCTTCAACCGTGGACTCAGTGGAGAAACGGAAGTTGAACACCGCCACCAGGTCGCCCGGAATTACGTTGGTCGCGCCGGTGCCGGAGTTGACGTTGGAAATCTGGAAACTGGTCGGCGGGAAGAAATCGTTGCCGTGGTCCCAATGCTCGGCGGCGAGTTCCGCCAGGGCCGGGGCGGCGAGGTGGATCGGGTTCTTCGCCAGGTGCGGGTAGGCAACGTGGCCCTGCACACCGCGTACGGTCAGCTTGGCGCCGAGGGAACCGCGACGGCCGTTCTTGACCACGTCACCGACCAGGGTGGTGCTCGACGGTTCGCCAACGATGCACCAGTCCAGACGTTCCTTACGGGCGGCGAGGCGTTCGATCACGGCTTTGGTGCCGTGGTGCGCCGGGCCCTCTTCATCGCTGGTGATCAGGAAAGCCACCGAGCCCTTGTGGTCCGGGTAATCGGTGACGAAGCGCTCGGCGGCCACGGTCATCGCCGCGAGGCTGCCTTTCATGTCCGCCGCGCCGCGGCCACAGAGCATGCCGTGTTCGTCGATCACCGCGTCGAACGGGTCGATCTGCCACGCCTGCACCGGACCGGTCGGCACCACGTCGGTGTGACCGGCAAAACACAGCACCGGGCCGTCGTGTTTACCGTGGGTGGCCCAGAAGTTATCCACATCCTCGATGCGCATAGGCTCCAGTTTGAAACCGGCATCGCCCAGGCGCTGCATCATCTGCTTCTGGCAATCGGCATCCAGCGGCGTCACGGACGGACGACGGATCAGATCGATGGCGAGTTGGAGGGTCGGCGAAAGGTCGGCGTGGGCCGTCATGGAAAACTCCGAAAGCTTGAAATGGGGCGAGGGGTGAGGCCGGCCGTCAGACCGAGCCCCGCCAAGCCCTGCAAAATGGCGGTTATCTTAAAGCAAAACGGCGGCCATTGGCCGCCGTTTAGTCCATCGGCGCGGATTTACACCGCCGGCGCGGTTTGCGTCTGTGCCGCCGGTTTCGGCAGCGACGACAGGAACGCCATGATCAGCGCCGCCAGGTACGGCAGCGACTGCACCAGCAGCATGGCCACCCAGAAGCGCATGTCGTTGCTCGGCAGACCCTGCACCAGGAAGATCCCCAGCGCCGCGCTCCACAACAGCAGCATGATGAACAGCTCTTCGCGAGCTTCCGAAATCGCCACCCAGAAGCCGTGGTTATCAGCGTTTTTGGGTGTGCGGAAAAACGGAATGCTGCTGGTGAAGAAGCCGTACAACACCGCTTTGGCGATGGTGTGCGACAGCGCCAGACCGGCCAGCGCGGCGCAGAACGCGTCCTTGAGGTTGACGCCCACCGCGCGGCGGTAGAGGAAGATGATCTTGCCGACCTTGAACACAAACAGCGCCAACGGCGGAATGGCAAAAATCAGCAGCGGCGGATCGACCCGTTGCGGCGAGATGATCATCGCCGACGACCACAACAGCGCGCCGACGGTAAAGAAGATGTTCATGCCGTCGGCGATCCACGGTAACCAGCCCGCCAGGAAGTGATAACGCTGGCCTCGGGTCAGTTGGGTGTCCTTGCCGCGCAGCAAACTGGCGGTGTGCCGCTTGATGATCTGAATCGCCCCGTAAGCCCAGCGGAACCGCTGCTTCTTGAAGTCAATAAAGGTATCGGGCATCAGACCCTTGCCGTAACTGGTGTGGTAATACGCCGCCGACAGTCCTTTTTCGAACACCCGCAGGCCCAGTTCGGCGTCTTCGCAGATGCACCAGTCGGCCCAGCCGAGTTCTTCGAGCACCGAGCGTCGAGTCATGGTCATGGTGCCGTGCTGGATGATCGCGTCACGATCGTTGCGGGTCACCATGCCAATGTGGAAGAAGCCTTTGTACTCGGCGTAGCAGAGCTTCTTGAAGGTGCTTTCGTTCTGGTCGCGGTAATCCTGCGGCGACTGCACCACGGCGATTTTCGGGTCGGCGAAGTGCGGCACCATGTGTTTCAGCCAGTTGGGATCGACGCAGTAATCCGAGTCGATCACCGCAATGACTTCGGCATCCTTGGCAGTGTGCGGAATCAGGTAATTCAGCGCGCCGCCCTTGAACCCGGCCAGTGGCGCGACGTGGAAGAACTTGAAGCGCGGGCCGAGGGTTGCGCAGTAGTCACGCACCGGCTCCCAGACAGCCGGGTCCTTGGTGTTGTTGTCGATGAGCAGGACTTCGAAATCCGGGTAATCGAGGTTGGCCAGGGCGTTGAGCGTCTGCTTCACCATGTCCGGCGGTTCGTTGTAGCAAGGTACATGAATCGACACTTTCGGTCGGTAGTCCGAATCCCCCACCACCGGCAGGAATTCTCGTCGGCGCTTGTGGGTCCAGACCGCTTCGGCGAGTTCGTGGGCTTCGGTGAGCAACACGATAAATACCCCGAGCGCACCGAGGGCGAGGAGGAATCCGACGGTGAGGCTGAACCAGGTGCTGTATTGCTGGCTGTAGTCGTAGCCGATCCACACCAGCACCGACCCACACAGGAATGCGATAAAGGTCAGGAAGGTGCGGCCGCGCTGGCGCAGGGCCGAGCCGTCAATCATCAACAAAGTCAGCGACAGCAGCGCCAACACCACCGAGCCGACCGCCAGCACTCGCCACTGCGGGATCGCCACCACCGGGCCTTCAAAGTTGAATTTCTGCTGGCGCGCGGCGTTGAACACGCCCCAATAGGCGCCCACCGAACCTTCGTCGCTGGCCTTCCAGGGTTGGTCAAACGCCTCGATCACGAAGTAGTTGAAACCCTGGCGGTTGAGTTTGTTGACCAGGGTGCGCAGGTAAATCGCCTGGTCCGCCGGTGAGGCGTCGGCGCCACCGCGCATACGACCGTTGCTCGGCCAGCCGACTTCCGACAGCAACAACGGTTTTTTCGGGAAGGCTTTCTTCAGATCGCGGGCGCGGTCGAGTACGAATTGTCCCGCCTGGGCCATCGGAATATGTTCCCAGTACGGCAGGACGTGGGCCGCGATCAGGTCTACGTGTTTGGCCAGTTGCGGGTTGTGTTCCCAGATGTGCCACTGCTCGGAGGTGGTTACCGGCACTTTCACTGCGGCGCGCACTCGGTCGAGCAATACGATCAGCGCTTCCGGGGTGATTTCTTCGCGGAACAGCGCTTCGTTGCCGACCACCACCCGCACCACGCTGCGCGAGGTATTAGCCAGTTCGATGGCGCGCTGGATTTCCCGTTCGTTGCGCTCCAGGTCCGGGCTGATCCAGATCCCCAGCGTCACGCGCAAACCGAATTCCTCGGCAAGCTTGGGAATATCGCCGAGCGAACCGTCGACCGAGTAAGTCCGGATGTTGTCCGTGAGCTTGCTCATGATTTCCAGGTCGCGGCGCATCTGATCGTCGTTCGGGTACTGCTCTTTCTGCGGGTATTGACCCTGCTGGAACGGCGAATACGAGAAGCCTGAAATCTGTTCCGGCCAGTTGGGGGTCGTGACCGGGCGATTGACCAGCGCCCAGAAACCGGTGAACAGCGCCGCAATGCCAAGCACTACCACCAGGTTGAGTCCAAATTTACGCGATGACATGGTTATTTCAGGTTCCAAAGGCTGTGGAACGAAGGACCGGAAGGCGGCTGGCTGCCTGCGAGGGCAGGGGGGGGGCGCATCCTACACCGGGCTTTCCATTTTTCGTACAGAAGGCGGGGAAAAGCCTGACGTTTGGCAACTCCGTTTCACATAAGTTCTTACACTTGTCGCTTGTAGCTTAGAACTTGTGGCGGCGTGGCCCTATAATGCGCGCCGGTTTTTTAGGTAATGGTCATGAGCACAGAAGATCCGCGGTTTGCAGGCATCGCCCGGTTATATGGCATCGAAGGCTTGGCGCATTTGCGCGCCGCGCATGTGGCGATCGTCGGCGTCGGCGGTGTCGGTTCCTGGGCAGCGGAAGCGATTGCCCGGTGTGGCGTCGGCGAAATTTCGCTGTTCGACCTCGATGACGTCTGCGTCAGCAATGCCAACCGGCAGTTGCACGCGCTGGACAGCACCGTCGGCAAACCCAAGGTTGAGGTGATGGCAGAGCGCCTGCGTGGGATCAACCCGGATTGCACGGTGCACGCCGTGGCCGATTTCGTCACCCGCGAGACCATGGCCGAGTACATCACGCCGAACATCGACTGCGTGATCGACTGCATCGACAGCGTCAACGCCAAGGCTGCGCTGATCGCCTGGTGCAAGCGACGCAAGATCCAGATCATCACCACCGGCGGCGCGGGCGGGCAGATCGACCCGACGCTGATCCAGGTCTGTGACTTGAACCGCACCTTCAACGACCCGCTGGCTTCAAAAGTGCGCTCGACCTTGCGCCGCGACTACGGCTTCTCGCGCACCGTAACCCGCCACTACAGCGTGCCCTGCGTGTTCTCCACCGAACAACTGCGCTACCCGAAACCGGACGGCAGTATTTGCTTGCAGAAGAGTTTTGTCGGTGACGGCGTGAAGCTCGACTGCGCCGGCGGGTTCGGCGCGGTGATGATGGTGACCGCGACCTTCGGCATGGTCGCTGCCACCAAGGCTGTGGATAAGATTGTGGCGGGTGTGCGGCGGCCGGCAGATCGGGTCAAGGCTCAGGCCTGACGGGCAGTGCTGTTGTGGCAAGGGAGCAAGCTCCCTCGCCACAGGTTATTGCGCCAACTCTTTCATCCGTTGCAGCACGGCATTCAGACCGTTACTGCGCGACGGCGACAACTGCCGGCTCAAGCCCAGTTGATTGAACCAGTCCGGCAAATCCACTTGCTGCAACTCGCTGGCCGACAGCCCGTTAACCCGCGTCAACAGCAACGCCACCAGGCCACGAATCAACCGGGCATCGCTGCTGGCACGAAATTGCCAATGCCCCTCGTGCAAAGCACCGGTCAGCCACACCTGGCTTTCGCAGCCGTGGACGCGGTTGGTCTCTGACTTATCCACAGGCTCCAGCGGCGGCAGGCGTTCGCCCCACTGCATCAGCAATCGCGCGCGCTGTTCCCAACTGGCGGCTGCCTGGAATGCTTGCAGCGCGGTGACAGCCTCGGCCGGCAGGTTCATCGCAGCAACTCCAGCGCTTGATCCAGTGCTTCGAAGAAACGCTCAAGGTCGGCGGAATCGTTGTACAGCGCCAGCGACACCCGAATCGCCCCGGCCAGTTCGAAGCTTTTCAGCAACGGCATGGCGCAGTGATGCCCGGCGCGCACCGCAATGCCCTGCTCGGTCAGCAAATGCGCCAGGTCCGAGTTATGCACACCCTCAACGACAAAACTGGCCAGGGCCAATTGCGGCTTGCCCAGTAGGCGGATGCCTTTGCGTGCCTGCAAACCCTGAAGCAGGTAATCGTGCAGCGCGGTTTCATGGGCCGAAACCGCGTCCTGGTCCAGCGTGGCCAGGTAATCCAGGGTGGCGCCGAGGCCGATCACACTGGCGATCGGCGGCGTGCCGGCTTCGTAACCCAATGGCGCGGGGCGAAAGCGCGCAGCGTGGTAATCCGCGTCCAGCACCATCTCACCACCGAATTGCCAATGGCGCAGTTGCTTGAACGCTGCATGGCGGCCAAATAACACGCCCAAGCCATCCGGGCCGTAGAGCTTATGGCTGGAGAACACATAAAAGTCGCAGCCCAGCGCCTGCACGTCGTGTCGGCCATGGACCACGCCCTGGGCGCCGTCGACCACGGTCAACGCGTCGTGCGTCTTGGCCATTGCCAGCAGCGGCACCAACGGTTGCCAGGCACCGAGCACGTTGGACAACTGGCTGACGGCCAGCAGACGCGTGCGCGGGCCGATCAAATGCGCCGCAGTGTCGAGGTCGATGAGGCCGTCTGCGTCCAGCGGCAATACCACCAGTTTCAGCCCGCGGCGTTGCGCCAGTTGCTGCCAGGGGAGCAGGTTGGCGTGATGCTCCAGGGCGCTGATGACAATCTCATCGTCCGGCTCGAACAGCGATTCGAGGCCATAGGCCAGCAGGTTGAGCGCACTGGTGGCGCCGTGGGTAAAGACAATCTGCCCGCTGTCGCCGACATTCAGCCATTGCCCGACTTTGCCGCGGCTGTCCTCAAAGGCCTGGGTTGCATGGGCGCCGGGCAAATGCTGTGCACGGTGCACGTTGGCTGCGCCGTTGGCGTAGTAATGCACCATGGCATCCAGCAGGGCTTGAGGTTTTTGCGTGGTGGCGGCGTTGTCCAGATACGTCTGGTCTTGCCGTTGCAAAGCGGCGATGGCCGGGAAGTCGGCGCGCCAGGGAGAGGGGATCATCATGTTATCGGGCCCTGGTGAACATGGGCGGGTGTACGCAAAACCAGGTGGGAGCGAGGCCGCTCGCGAAGCATTGGCGACCTGACGGACGCCTTCGCGAGCAGGCTCGCTCCCACCGGATCGAGGTTTAGTTGTGAGCGTGCAGCGCTTCGTTCAGTTCGATGGCCGACTTGTGGGTTTTGCATTCCACCGCGCCGGTTTCCGAATTGCGACGGAACAACAGGTCTGGCTGGCCGGCCAATTCACGGGCCTTGACCACTTTGACCAGCTTGTTGTTCTCGTCCAGCAGCGCGACCTTGGTGCCGGCGGTCACGTACAGGCCCGACTCCACGGTGTTGCGATCGCCCAACGGAATGCCGATGCCGGCATTGGCGCCGATCAGGCAGCCTTCGCCAACCTTGATCACGATGTTGCCACCGCCCGACAGGGTGCCCATGGTCGAGCAACCGCCACCCAGGTCCGAACCCTTGCCGACGAACACGCCGGCAGATACGCGGCCTTCGATCATGCCCGGGCCTTCGGTGCCCGCGTTGAAGTTGACGAAACCTTCGTGCATGACGGTGGTGCCTTCGCCCACGTAAGCGCCGAGACGGATCCGCGCCGCGTCAGCGATACGCACGCCGGCCGGAACCACGTAGTCGGTCATTTTCGGGAACTTGTCCACCGAGAACACTTCCAGCAACTCGCCGCGCAGGCGTGCTTCCAGTTGATGCTCAGCCAATTCGCCAAGGTCGATCGCGCCCTGGCTGGTCCAGGCCACGTTCGGCAGCAGCGGGAAAATACCGGCCAGGTTCAGGCCGTGCGGCTTGACCAGGCGATGGGACAGCAGGTGCAGTTTGAGGTAGGCCTCAGGCGTGGACGTCAGTTGTGCGTCTTCGGCGAGCAGGGTGGCGACCAGCGGCTTGTGGCTCTCGGCCAGACGGGTCAGCAGCGCAGCCTGAGTCGCGTCGACGCTTTTCAGCGCCTCGGCCAGTTGCGAAGCCTGGGTGGTGGTGAACGCAATGGCTTGGTTGCCCTCGGTGTAATTCAGTACCGGAGCGATGGCTGCGACCAGTTCGGCCGACGGGTTGAGCAGCGGCTGGGCGTAGAACACTTCCAGCCAGGCGCCTTGACGGTTTTGAGTGCCGACACCGAAGGCCAGGCTGAACAGAGTAGTGGACATGGAAATACCTCTAACAAAATGGATCGGGCTGGCTTACTTGAGCGCCGCCGCATAAATATCTGGCTTGAAGCCAATCAGGGTTCGATCACCGAGATCAAGCACCGGGCGCTTGATCATCGAGGGTTGTGCGAGCATCAGTTCGATGGCTTTGGCCTGGTCGAGATCGGCTTTGCGTTCGTCGTCGAGTTTGCGAAAAGTCGTGCCCGCACGGTTCAACACCACCTGCCAGCCATGCTCGTTGCACCACTGGGTCAGGTGTTCACGGTCGATTCCGGCCGTCTTGTAATCGTGGAAGTCATAGCTGACAGCGTGTTCATCGAGCCAGGTGCGCGCCTTTTTCATGGTGTCGCAGGCTTTGATGCCGAAAAGGTGCAACGTTTTGCTTGAAACGGTCAAGGAATTGCCCCCTTTGCAGGTGCTGGAAATAAAAGGTGACGGATTATGCCATGGCCGGATGGTTCCCACGCAAAACCTGATGGGTGAGGAGTTTCGCTGGTCATTCAACACGGCCCACCGGCCAACCCTCAGTCTAAGCGGCTACTATGGCAATTCGATGCTGTCGTTTGTCCGGGAACTCGCGTTATGCAAACCGCCTACACCGTTCTGATCCTGTTGATGCTGGTCAGTGTCTCGCGCCTGGTGGGGCGGGTGATTCCGTTGCCGCTGCCGCTGGTGCAGATCGGCGCCGGGGCCTTGCTGGCCTGGCCGACGCTTGGCCTGCATGTGGCGCTGGACCCCGAGTTGTTCCTGTTTCTGTTTCTGCCGCCGCTGCTGTTCTCCGACGGTTGGCGCATGCCCAAGCGCGAATTGTGGCGCTTGCGCGGACCGATCCTGACCCTGGCGGTCGGGCTGGTGCTGTTCACAGTAGTCGGCGCCGGGTATTTCATTCATTGGTTGATTCCGAGTATTCCGTTGGCGGTGGCGTTCGCGCTGGCGGCGGTGCTGTCGCCGACCGATGCGGTGGCGGTGTCGGCGATTTCCCAGAACCGCCTGCCGACGCCGTTGATGCACATGCTTCAGGGCGAGGCGCTGATGAACGATGCCTCGGGCCTGGTGACGTTCAAGTTTGCGCTGGTCGCCGCGATCACCGGGGTGTTCTCGCTGGCCAACGCCAGCCTGACCTTTGTGCTGGTGGCGCTCGGCGGTCTGGCGGTGGGTGTGGCCCTGAGCTGGCTGGTCGGCCGCTTGCGCGCGTGGATGATCAACCGGGGCTGGGATGATCCGGCCACCCACGTGGTGTTCATGTTGCTGCTGCCTTTCGCCGCTTATGTGCTGGCCGAGCGCTTGGGGGTATCGGGAATCCTCTCGGCGGTAGCGGCCGGGATGATGCAGAGCTGGCTCGATCTGCTGCCGCGCCAGACCAGTACACGGCTGCTCAATCGCAGTGTCTGGTCGTTGCTTGAGTTCGCCTTCAACGGCTTGATTTTTCTGCTGCTGGGCCTGCAACTACCAGACATCATCAAAGCCGTCGCCAGCCATGAAACCTCGCTGTGGCCGATGTTGCTTTATCGCTGCCTGGACGTAATGGCGATTTTTGTCGTGCTGCTGGTGTTGCGATTCGTCTGGGTGCAAAGCATCTGGCGCCTGTCGGTGTGGCTGCGGCGCTGGCGTGGTGTCGGCGCCCTGACGCAGGTGCCGAGCACGCGATCCGTATGGCTACTGACGGTTGGCGGAGTGCGCGGTGCCGTGACGCTGGCGGGTGTGCTGTCGGTGCCGATGTTGATGGGTGGCGACCCCTTCCCTGAACGAGACCTGCTGATCTTCATTGCCGCCGGGGTGATTCTGTTGTCCTTGGTCGCCGCTTGCATTGCCTTGCCGTTGCTGCTGCGCGGCATTGAAAAAAGTCCAGACGACAAGCGCCGACAAGAAGTGCGCGACGCCTGGCGCAAGACGGCGGAAGCGGCCATCCATGCCTTGGAACTCGAAGAAGCCAAGCCACTGGACGCAACCGAAGCGGCGCTGGCCGCTGAGCTGAGGGCGCGGCTGATGACTGAATATCGCCATCAACTGGATGTGTTCAATGACTCGGCAGAAGCCCAGGCATTGGCGTTTCAAATGGACTTGCTGGAGCGCCGCTTGCGGCTGACCGCATTGCGCGCCCAGCGCCTGGAGTTGTACCGCCTCAGCCGTCATCACCAGATTGGCGATGACGTTTTGCGTGAAGTGCTCGGCGAGCTGGATTTGAGCGAAGCCAAGTTGGGCGTGGTCAAGTGAGCGTTTGAGCGCCCGCCCGGCGTTGCACCGGGCGGGATGTTATTAAGGTTGGCTTACTTGTTACTGATAAATGCACGAATACGTTCCGCTGCTTCGACGCATTCCGCCAGTGGTGCAACCAGGGCCAGGCGTACACGGCCGGCGCCGGGGTTGAAACCGTCGACTTCCCGGGACAAGTACGAGCCTGGCACCACCGTGACGTGCTGCTCGACGAACAGGTCGCGGCAGAAGGCTTCGTCATCGCCGGCTACGTTCGGCCACAGGTAGAAACCGCCGTCCGGGCGTTGCACGTCCATCACCGGGCTGAGGATCGCCAGCACCGCGTCGTATTTTTCGCGGTAGAGGTCACGGTTGGCCTGGACGTGGGCCTCGTCCTGCCAGGCCGCGATGCTGGCCAGTTGAGTCTGCACCGGCATCGCGCAGCCATGGTAGGTGCGATACAGCAGGAAGCCTTTGAGGATATCGGCGTCGCCGGCGACGAAGCCGGAACGCAGGCCGGGCAGGTTGGAACGCTTGGACAAGCTATGGAACACCACGCAGCGTTTGAAGTCTTCGCGTCCCAGTTCGACGCAAGCGCTAAGCAGGCCCGGTGGCGGTGTTTGCTCGTCGAAGTACAGCTCGCTGTAGCACTCGTCGGCGGCGATCACGAAGTCATACTCGTCGGCGAGGGCAATCAGCTTTTTCAGAGTGTCGAGCGGGATCAGCGCGCCGGTCGGGTTGCCGGGCGAGCACAGGAACAGGATCTGGCAACGTGTCCAGACGTCCGGCGACACGTCGTCGAAGTCCGGGTTGAAACCGTTCTCATCCAGGCACGGCAGGTAGTGCGGCTTGGCCCCGGCGAGGAACGCCGCGCCTTCATAGATTTGGTAGAAGGGGTTCGGGCTGACCACCAGCGCATCGTCACTACGGTTGACCACGGTTTGGGTGAAGGCGAACAGCGCCTCGCGTGTGCCGTTGACCGGCAGTACGTTGCGTGCCGGGTCGAGCCAGTCCTTGGGTACGGCGAAGCGACGTTCGCACCAGGCGGCAATGGCTTCGCGCAGGGCTGGGATGCCGAGGGTGGTCGGGTAAACCGCCATCTGATCCAGGTTGTTGGCCAGGGCTTCGGCGACAAAGCCTGGCGAACGGTGTTTCGGTTCGCCAATGGACAGCGCGATTGGCCGCTTGTCCGGATTCGGTGTGACGCTGCCCAGCAACGCACGGAGCTTTTCGAAGGGATACGGCTGCAACTGGTTCAGAGCATTGTTCATCGGGGGCCTCTTTTTAATCCGAGAGCGGGCTTGGCGGGGACGACTTCTGTGGCGCGGGAGCTTGCTCCCGTTCGGCTGCGCAGCAGTCGCAAAACCTTCGCCTGCGGTGTGCCTGACAGCCCGCGTTCGCGAGTTCAGGGGCCGCTTCGCAGCCCAGCGGGAGCAAGCTCCCTCGCCACAAAAAACACTTCAACCGCTATCAACGCGCAGAAGATGTGTCAGTTCAAATGCTGATACGCGACAGACTGATTCCAGGTTCGGCGCTGACGCTCAATTGTTCAACGATCGCATCCTGCAAGCGGCTGCACAGCAGCGGGTCGGACAGCGGCTGGTTGTTCGCGTCGGTGATGAAGAACACGTCTTCCACCCGCTCGCCGAGGGTGGCGATCTTGGCGTTCTGCAGCGACAGGTCAAACTCCAGGAAAATCGTGCCGATGCGCGCTAGCAAGCCAGGACGGTCCGGGGCGCTGAGTTCGAGCACGGTCACCGGGCGCTGGGCGTCGTTGTGGATCGTCACCTGCGGCGCGAAGGCGAAATGCTTGAGCTGGCGCGGCACCCGGCGCTGAATGATGGTCGGGTAGTCGTCCGGGTTGCGCAGGGCTTCGGTGAGGCCGTCGCGAATCTGTTTGACCCGCTCCAGGTTATTGCCGATCGAATCACCGTCGGTGTCGAGCACGATATAGGTGTCGAGGGTGAACTGGCTGCTGGAGGTGATGACCCGCGCATCGTGGATGTTCAGGTTCAGTTGGTCCATCGCGGCCACGGTCACGGCAAAAAAGTCGTGCTGGTCCGGGGCATAGATGAAGATCTGCGTGCCGCCCTCGAACTCGCGCTGGGTGGTTTCCTTGATCAGCACCAGCGGGCCGCCGTCGGCCGGCTGCTGCAGGATCGCGTCGCTGTGCCAGGCCACGTCGCCGGCGGTATGGCGCAGGAAGTAGTCATCGCCCAGTTGCGCCCAGAGTTGCTCAACGTCGTCCGGATCGGTGCCGCCGCGCACCAGGATGTCCAGCGCCGCGCTTTGGGTCTGGCGGATCTGTTCTTCGCGGTCCACCGGGTTCTCCAGGCCGCGGCGCAAGGCGCGCTTGGTCTCGGTGTAGAGCTGGCGCAACAGGCTGGCGCGCCAGGAATTCCAGAGCGTCGGGTTGGTGGCATTGATGTCGGCGACCGTCAGCACGTACAAATAGTCGAGGCGTGTTTCGTCGACGACGGCCTGGGCGAAGTCGTGGATCACCTGCGGGTCGGACAAGTCCTTGCGCTGGGCGGTGGTCGACATCACCAAGTGGTTTTGCACCAGCCAGACGATCAGTCGACTGTCCCACGTCGGCAATTGGTGCCGCTGGCAGAACGCCTCGGCGTCCACCGCACCAATTTCCGAGTGGTCACCGTGGCGGCCCTTGCCGATGTCGTGGTACAGGCCCGCGAGGTAGATCAGTTCGGGCTTCGGCAGTTTGGCCATGAGCTTGCTGGCCAGCGGGAATTTTTCCGACACCTGGGTGTACTGCAACTTACGCAGATGTTTGATCAGGTTCAGCGTGTGCGCGTCGACGGTATAGATGTGGAACAGGTCGTGCTGCATCTGCCCAACGATAAAGCCAAACTCAGGCAGGTAACGCCCGAGAATGCCGTAGCGGTTCATCCGCCGCAGGTTGCGATGGATACCGATCTTGCATTTGAACAATTCGATAAACAGGCTGGTGTTGCGGATGTCGTTGCGGAAATCGTCGTCGATCAGATGACGATTTTCCCGCAGCAGACGAATGGTGTCTGCGCGTACCCCTTTGATTTCCGGCTGCTGGGCCATCAACACGAAGATTTCCAGCATGGCGAACGGCGTGCGGCTGAACACGTTGTCGTTGCGCGCCTCGATGTAGCCGTCGTGCAACTGGAAACGCGAATTGATCGGCTGCGGCGGCGCTTCGTCCTCCGGGGCCAGGATCACTTCTTCGAAATGCTGGATGATCAGGTCGCTGAGCTGGGCAATGCTCATGACCACCCGGTAATACTGCTGCATGAAGTTTTCGATGGCTTGCTTGGCATCGTCGCCCTCGAAGCCCAGCAGCCCGGCGATGGAGCGCTGGTGATCGAACAGCAGGCGATCTTCCGCGCGGCCGGCAAGCATGTGCAGGGCGTAGCGGACTTTCCAGAGGAATTCCTGGGAAGACGCCAGCAAGGCGTTTTCGCTTTCCACCAGGAAGCCTTCGCCGGCCAGCGCCCGCAGGTTCAGCGTGCCGTACTGGCGGCGCGCGACCCACAGAATGGTCTGGATATCCCGCAGGCCACCGGGCGAGCCTTTGACGTTGGGTTCCAGGTTGTATTCGGTGTCGTTGTACTTGTGGTGGCGGGCCTTTTGCTCGGCGCGCTTGGCCAGGAAGAACTCTTTGCTCGGCCACATGTGCGCGGTACTGGTGACGTCGAGCATGCGCTGGCGCAGGCGTTCCGGGCCGGCGATGGTGCGGCTTTCCATCAAATTGGTAATGACCGTCAGGTCGGCGCGGGCTTCTGAAGCGCATTCATCCACCGAGCGAACGCTCTGACCGACTTCCAGGCCAATGTCCCACAGCAACGTCAGAAAACGCTCAATGGAATCACGGAAAACTTCGTGGTCGGCGCTGTCCAGCAGGATCAGCAAATCGATGTCGGAGTAGGGGTGCAGTTCGCCCCGTCCATAGCCACCAACGGCGACCAGTGCGATGTCGGCGTCTTCACTCCAGTTGAACTGCTCCCAGGCCTTTTGCAGCAGGTTATCCACAAACCAGGCGCGGTCCTCGATCAGCCGGCGAATATCGCGGCCACTGCGAAAACGCGCATCAAGCGTTTCGTGGGCCTGGCGGATGGCCTTCTTGAAGGCCGCGATCGGGCTGGCCTTCAGCGCCAGTTCAGCCTGGAACTGGCCACGGTCGAAGAGTTCGGGATCCACCTGCGGCATCGATTGGCTTTCCTTCTATAGGCTGGGAGCGGCGGGGTCAGGCCGAAACGCGAGGGATGGTGTCATCGGCGCGCAGGGTGAAGATCTCGTAACCGGTTTCGGTCACCAGCAGGGTGTGTTCCCACTGCGCCGACAGCTTGCGGTCCTTGGTGATGGCGGTCCAGCCGTCGCCCAGCACTTTGGTGTCGGCCTTGCCCTGGTTGATCATCGGTTCGATGGTGAAGGTCATGCCGGCTTGCAGCTCCATGCCGGTGCCTGCGCGGCCGTAGTGGAGGATCTGCGGCTCTTCATGGAACACCTTGCCGATGCCGTGGCCGCAAAATTCGCGCACCACCGAGAAACCGTTTTTCTCAGCGTGCTTCTGGATCACTTCGCCGATGTCGCCGAGGCGGCAGCCAGGCTTGACGATTTCGATCGCCTTGTACATGCATTCCTGGGTGATTTGCGACAGGCGCTCGGCCCAGACCGGCACGGTGCCAACGTGGAACATGCGGCTGGTGTCGCCGTGGTAGCCATCCTTGATGACGGTAACGTCGATGTTTAGCGTGTCGCCGTCCTTGAGCGGCTTCTCGTTCGGAATCCCGTGGCATACCACGTGATTGATCGAGGTGCAGATCGACTTCGGATAGCCTTTATAGTTGAGCGGGGCGGGGATGGCTTTTTGCTCGTTGACGATGTAGTCGTGGCAGATGCGGTCCAGCTCTTCGGTGGTGACGCCGGGTTTGACATGTTCGGCAATCATTTCCAGCACATCGGCGGCCAGTTTGCCGGCGACGCGCATTTTCGCGATGTCCTCGGGGGTTTTGAGGGTGACGGTCATACAGGCTCTCTTTGCGCTCAGCGGCGTTTATTAAAACGGAATAGGCACGGCGTGAACGCCTTTGCGGCCCTGAAAAACGCGATTCTACCAGACCATCGGCGCAAATCTGAGCTTCTGTGCATCGCTTCTCCATAGGGAATGGTGCATTCTGGGCCGGTACCACGGGGCGCACGCCAATGGCGCCGTGGCTTTGCACAATCCGGGTTCCGTTTCGAACCTTCCTGTGATATAAAATGCGCCGCTTTCCGGGGATACCCCGAGAAGCTTAAATCCACACACGTGTCGACACGATGACCTGGGTGCCTTCAGCTGATGCTGCTGGTTGGTCATTGGGATACGTGGAGGCCAAACCCGACTTATTAAGGAACTATCATGTCCCAAGTCAACATGCGCGATATGCTGAAGGCCGGTGTGCACTTCGGTCACCAGACCCGTTACTGGAACCCGAAAATGGGCAAGTACATTTTCGGCGCGCGTAACAAGATCCACATCATCAACCTTGAAAAAACCCTGCCAATGTTCAACGAAGCGCTGACTTTCGTAGAGCGTCTGGCCCAGGGCAAAAACAAGATTCTGTTCGTCGGCACCAAGCGTTCCGCTGGCAAGATCGTTGCTGAAGAAGCAGCACGTTGCGGTTCGCCGTACGTCGATCACCGCTGGTTGGGCGGCATGCTGACCAACTTCAAAACCATCCGTGCTTCCATCAAGCGTCTGCGTGACCTTGAAGTGCAAGCCGAAGACGGTACTTTCGCCAAGCTGACCAAGAAAGAAGCGCTGATGCGCACTCGCGATCTTGAGAAGCTCGATCGTTCCCTGGGTGGTATCAAGGACATGGGCGGTCTGCCAGACGCACTGTTCGTTATCGACGTTGATCACGAGCGCATCGCGATCACCGAAGCCAACAAGCTGGGTATCCCGGTTATCGGCGTTGTCGATACCAACAGCAGCCCGGAAGGCGTTGACTACATCATCCCAGGCAACGATGACGCCATCCGCGCCATCCAGTTGTACATGGGTTCGATGGCTGACGCTGTTATCCGTGGCCGCAACCACGTTGCTGGCGGTACCGAGCAGTTCGTTGAAGAAGCTCCGGTCGCTGCAGCTGAGTAATTAACGCCTTGGCGTTGGCTCAGTAAGCAAAAAGGGGGCTTGGCCCCCTTTTTGCCACCTCGAAAACCGTTTGTCTCCCGCGCCGCTACAAGCTTGTAACGCGCAGCGGACAACCTCGGTGGTTCGTGAAGAATTGAACGCCCGTTCGATCGGGTGGAATGGTTGATAACCTATCCAAGAGGAATTTTGAAATGGCAGAGATTACTGCAGCGTTGGTCAAAGAACTGCGCGAGCGTACCGGCGAAGGCATGATGGATTGCAAGAAAGCCTTGACCAAGGCTGGCGGCGACATCGAAAAAGCCATTGATGACATGCGTGCTTCGGGCGCCATCAAGGCTGCCAAGAAAGCGGGCAACGTTGCCGCTGAAGGCGCTATCGCTCTGAAGGAAGACGGTAAATCCGCCGTCCTGCTGGAAGTGAACTCCCAGACCGACTTCCTGGCTCTGCAGGACGACTTCAAGGCATTCGTGGCTTCCAGCGTTGAAAAAGCTTTCGCTGACAAGCTGACTGACGTTGCTCCGCTGATCGCCGCTCAAGAAGCCGATCGCCTGATCCTGGTCGGCAAGGTTGGCGAAAACGTCAACATCCGTCGCCTGACCCGCGTTGAAGGTGACGTGGTTGGTGGTTACTTGCACGGCAACAAGATCGGTGTTGCGGTTGTTCTTAAGGGCGGCGACGTTGAGCTGGCCAAAGACATCGCCATGCACGTTGCAGCAACCAACCCTGAGTTCCTGCTGCCGTCGGAAGTTTCCCCTGAAGCGATCGAGCGTGAGAAGGGCGTGTTCTTGACTCTCAACGCTGACAAGATCGCCGGCAAGCCGGAAAACATTGTTGAGAACATGGTCAAAGGCCGTATCAGCAAGTTCCTGGCTGAAGCGAGCCTGGTTGAGCAGGCGTTCGTCAAGAACCCTGAAATCAAGGTTGGCGAACTGGCTAAGAAAGCCGGTGCTGAAATCGTTTCCTTCACCTACTTCAAAGTGGGCGAAGGCATCGAGAAGCCGGTCGACAACTTCGCTGAAGAAGTTGCTGCCCAGCTGGCTGCCGCCAAGCAATAAGACGGTTTTCTAACTGTCGCCCTGAAGAGGCTGCCCGCTCACGCGCGCAGCCTCTTTTCAGATGGGGTAGCCAATTTTTGTTGGCTTCCTTTCGGAACTGGCTTACAAAGCCGTGTTCCGATGGCGCTGAACCAGCGTCAAGCTAGAGTGAACGCAGGCTGAAAAACAGCCAGCAAAGAATTTTTTGAAAATACGCCGCAGGAGAGATTCGCAATGGCTCAGCAGGGCAGTGGTTATCAGGCTCGCTATAAACGCATTCTACTCAAGCTCAGCGGCGAGGCCCTCATGGGCTCGGAAGAGTTCGGGATCGATCCCAAGGTGCTTGATCGCATGGCGCTGGAAGTTGGCCAACTGGTTGGCATCGGCGTGCAGGTTGGCCTGGTGATCGGTGGTGGCAACTTGTTCCGCGGCGCGGCACTGAGCGCTGCCGGTATGGATCGAGTCACCGGCGACCACATGGGCATGCTGGCCACTGTGATGAACGCCCTGGCCATGCGCGATGCGCTGGAACGTGCCAATATCTCGGCCATCGTCATGTCCGCCATCTCCATGGTTGGTGTGACGGATCACTATGACCGCCGCAAAGCCATGCGCCACTTGAACGCCAAGGAAGTGGTGATCTTCGCCGCCGGTACCGGCAATCCGTTCTTCACTACGGATTCGGCTGCTTGCCTGCGTGCAATCGAAATCGATGCCGACGTCGTGCTCAAAGCAACCAAGGTCGACGGCGTGTATACCGCAGACCCATTCAAAGACCCGCATGCCGAGAAGTTCGATCATCTGACTTACGATGAAGTACTGGATCGCAAGCTGGGCGTGATGGACCTGACCGCCATTTGCCTGTGCCGCGACCACAAGATGCCGTTGCGCGTATTTAACATGAACAAGCCCGGCGCCCTGCTGAACATCGTGCATGGTGGCGCAGAAGGGACCCTGATCGAGGAAGGCCAACAATGATCAACGAAATCAAGAAAGACGCTCAAGAGCGCATGCAGAAATCCCTGGAGTCTCTGTCTCACGCATTTGGACAGATTCGTACCGGCAAGGCTCACCCGAGCATCCTGGGCAGCGTGATGGTGCCTTACTACGGTGCCGATACCCCGTTGAGCGGCGTCGCCAACGTGACCGTCAAAGACTCCCGGACCCTGCAGGTCGTGGCATTCGAGCGCAACATGCTCGCTGCGGTCGACAAAGCCATCCAAAGCGCCGGGCTGAATCTCAACCCGACCAACCTCGGTGAATTGCTGCTGATTTCCATGCCGGCGCTCACCGAAGAAACCCGCAAGGGCTTCACCAAGCAGGCTCGCAGTGCTGCGGAAGACGCCCGCGTGGCCGTGCGCAACATTCGTCGCGATGCATTGGGCGAGTTGAAGAAGCTGGTCAAGGACAAGGAAATCAGCGAAGACGAAGAGCGTCGTGCCGCTGCCGATATCCAGAAGCTCACCGACAAGGCTGAGGCCGATATCGACGCGGCGACCAAGCAAAAAGAAGCGGACCTGATGGCCGTATAAGGGTCGCGTTTCCATGGAAAAGACCAAGCAGCCCACGCCGTCCACGGTGCCGCGCCACGTCGCGATCATCATGGACGGCAATAATAGATGGGCGAAAAAACGCTTTATGCCGGGTGTTGCCGGGCATAAAGCGGGTGTGGACGCGGTTCGGGCCGTGATCGAGGTGTGCGCCGAGGCCAAGGTCGAGGTGTTGACCCTGTTTGCCTTCTCCAGCGAGAACTGGCAGCGCCCGGCCGATGAAGTCAGCGCGTTGATGGACCTGTTCTTCAAGGCGTTGCGTCGTGAGGCCAAGCGCCTCAACGACAACAACATCAGCTTGCGCATCATCGGCGACCGTTCGCGGTTCCATCCCGAGTTGCAGGCGGCCATGCGTGAAGCCGAAGCCATGACGGTCGGCGCCAATCGCTTTGTGCTGCAGATCGCCGCCAATTATGGCGGGCAGTGGGACATCGCGCAGGCCGCGCAGCGTCTGGCGCGTGAAGTGCAGGCCGGGCATTTGCGCCCGGAAGACATCACCCCGCAATTGCTGCAAACCTGCCTGGCGACTGGCGATCTGCCGCTGCCGGACTTGTGCATCCGCACCGGTGGAGAGCATCGCATCAGTAATTTCCTGCTGTGGCAACTGGCCTATGCCGAGTTGTATTTCTCCGACCTGTTCTGGCCGGACTTCAAACACGATGCCATGCGCACTGCGCTGGCCGATTTCGCTTCTCGCCAGCGCCGCTTCGGTAAAACGAGCGAGCAGGTCGAAGCTGGAGCCCGGGTTTAATGCTTAAACAACGAATCATCACTGCTCTGATCCTGCTGCCTATTGCCTTATGCGGGTTCTTCCTGCTGAAAGGTGCGGGCTTTGCGCTATTCATTGGTCTGGTCGTGACCTTGGGCGCGTGGGAATGGGCGCGTCTGGCGGGGTTCACCGAGCAACCGATCCGCGTTGGCTATGCGGCTGTGGTCGCGGTACTGCTGTTCTTCATGTACATCCTGCCGGGGCTCGCGCCTTGGGTGCTCGGGGCGTCGGTGATCTGGTGGGCGGTCGCCACTTATCTGGTGCTGACCTATCCGCGCTCCAGTGCCCATTGGGCCAGCGCGGCGTACAAGTTGGTCATCGGCCTGTTGATCCTGCTGCCGGCCTGGCAAGGGCTGGTGCTGATCAAGCAAGAGCCCTTGGGCAACTGGCTGATCATGGCGGTGATGGTGCTGGTCTGGGGCGCGGACATCGGCGCTTACTTTTCCGGCCGAGCGTTCGGCAAGCGCAAACTCGCGCCACAGGTCAGCCCGGGTAAAAGCTGGGAAGGCGTGTATGGCGGTTTGGCCCTGAGTTTACTGATCACTCTGGTGGTCGGTGTGGTCCGTGACTGGAGTGCGTTCGAGCTGATCAAGGGTCTGCTCGGTGCGGCAGTGATTGTTTTTGTTTCGGTGGTGGGCGACCTCACCGAAAGCATGTTCAAGCGTCAGTCGGGGATCAAGGACAGCAGTAATTTGTTGCCTGGTCACGGCGGCGTGCTGGACCGCATCGACAGCCTGACAGCGGCGATCCCGGTATTTGCTGTACTGCTGTGGATGGCAGCATCGTGAGTGGCCCGCAACAGGTCACCGTGTTGGGCGCCACCGGTTCTATCGGCCTGAGCACTCTCGACGTTATTGCGCGGCACCCCGAGCGTTATCAAGTGTTCGCCCTCAGCGGCTTTACCCGAGTCAACGAGTTGCTGGCCCTGTGCGTGCGTCACGCCCCGCGCTTCGCTGTGGTGCCTGAAGCGGCCGTTGCGCAAGTGTTGCAAGATGATCTGCGCGCCGCGGGGTTGTCGACCCAGGTTTTGGTCGGTGAGGAAGGTCTGTGCCAGGTCGCCGCCGATTCGCAGGTGGACACTGTGATGGCCGCCATCGTTGGCGCCGCTGGCTTGCGCCCGACGCTGGCGGCGGTCGAGGCGGGCAAGAAAATCCTGCTGGCCAATAAGGAAGCGCTGGTCATGTCTGGCGCCCTCTTTATGCAGGCGGTGCGCAAAAGCGGCTCGGTACTGCTGCCGATCGACAGCGAGCACAACGCGATTTTTCAATGCATGCCTAATGATTTCGCCCGAGGCCTGGGCGCCGTAGGCGTGCGTCGGATTTTACTGACAGCCTCTGGCGGACCTTTCCGGCAGACACCGATGGCTGAACTGGCGCATGTTTCGCCTGAGCAAGCCTGCGCCCATCCCACCTGGTCGATGGGCCGCAAGATTTCGGTCGACTCCGCCAGCATGATGAATAAAGGCCTGGAGCTGATCGAGGCCTGCTGGTTGTTCGATGCCAAGCCTTCGCAGGTCGAAGTGGTGATTCACCCGCAGAGTGTCATTCATTCGCTGGTCGATTACGTCGATGGCTCGGTGTTGGCGCAGTTGGGTAACCCGGACATGCGCACGCCGATCGCCAATGCGCTGGCTTGGCCCGAGCGGATTGACTCGGGCGTCGCACCGCTGGACCTGTTTGCCGTGGCGCGCCTGGATTTCCAGGCACCGGACGAAGCGCGTTTTCCTTGCCTGCGGCTGGCGCGCCAGGCCGCCGAGTCGAGCGGCAGTGCGCCGGCGATGCTCAACGCGGCCAATGAAGTGGCGGTGGCGGCGTTTCTTGATGGGCGTGTCCGTTACCTGGAGATCGCGAGTATCATCGAGGACGTGTTGAATCTGGAGCCGGTGGTTGCCCTGGATGATCTTGACGCCGTATTCACGGCAGACGCCAAGGCTCGCGCCCTGGCCGGCCAATGGTTGAACCGTAACGGGCGATAAGGGCTGCACGATGATGTACCTGGCAGCACTGATACGAATGCGGAGAAAGTAGATGAGCGCGCTCTATATGATTGCCGGCACCCTGATTGCGTTGGGTGTGTTGGTTACCTTCCACGAATTCGGTCATTTCTGGGTCGCGCGCCGCTGTGGCGTCAAAGTGCTGCGATTCTCCGTAGGCTTCGGCATGCCATTGCTGCGCTGGCACGACAAGCAGGGCACCGAATTTGTAGTCGCCGCCATCCCATTGGGCGGTTACGTGAAAATGCTCGATGAGCGTGAAGGCGATGTACCGGCCGAGCAGCTCAATCAGGCCTTCAATCGCAAGACCGTTCGTCAGCGTATCGCCATCGTCGCCGCTGGCCCGATCGCCAACTTCCTCTTGGCGATGGTGTTTTTCTGGGTGCTGGCCATGCTCGGCAGCGAGCAGGTGCGTCCGGTCATCGGTGCGGTCGAGTCGGGCAGTATCGCGGCCAAGGCTGGTCTCGCACCCGGGCAAGAAATTGTTTCCATTGATGGCGAGCCGACCACCGGTTGGGCAGCGGTCAATCTGCAGCTCGTCCGCCGCCTGGGGGAAAGTGGTACGTTGCATTTGCTCGTCCGTGAGCAGGGTTCCAGCGCCGAGTCTCCTCGTGACCTGGCCCTGGATCATTGGCTCAAAGGGGCTGACGAGCCTGATCCGATCGGCTCGCTGGGCATTCGTCCATGGCGCCCGTCGCTGCCGCCGATACTCGCTGAACTCGATCCGAAAGGCCCGGCGCAGGCTGCTGGCCTGAAGACCGGCGACCGATTGCTGGCACTGGACGGCCAGCCCTTGGGCGATTGGCAGCAAGTAGTCGACGCCGTGCGGATACGGCCGGACAGTAAAATCGTGCTGCGCGTCGAGCGCGAAGGTGCGCCGATCGATGTGCCGGTGACTCTCTCCGCTCGCGGCGACAACAAACCGGCCAGCGGTTATCTGGGCGCTGGCGTGAAAGCGGTCGATTGGCCGCCGGAAATGCTTCGAGAGGTCAGTTTCGGCCCTGTGGCAGCGATTGGCGAGGGTGCGCGACGCACCTGGACCATGAGCGTCCTGACCCTCGATTCGCTGAAGAAAATGTTGTTCGGCGAGCTCTCGGTAAAAAACTTGAGTGGACCGATAACCATTGCTAAAGTGGCGGGCGCTTCTGCCCAGTCGGGCGTCGCTGATTTCCTGAATTTCCTTGCTTATCTGAGTATTAGCCTGGGGGTTCTGAATTTGCTGCCCATTCCAGTATTGGATGGGGGGCATTTGTTGTTTTATCTGATCGAGTGGGCGCGTGGTCGTCCCTTGTCGGATCGGGTGCAGGGTTGGGGGATACAGATCGGTATCAGCTTGGTGGTCGGAGTGATGTTGCTTGCTCTGGTCAACGATCTGGGTCGTCTGTAACGCTTCGCTGAATTGCGAATCTGCCGCATTTTGCGGCAGTTTGTTTATTGCCAGTTGGAATAAGAAAGGACTTCATGAAACGTCTGCTGCTAACTGCGGTTCTCACCGTATTGATGATCGCCGAAGTTCACGCCGAGTCCTTCACTATCTCTGATATTCGCGTCAATGGCCTCCAGCGGGTCTCCGCGGGTAGCGTCTTTGGTGCCTTACCGTTGAACGTCGGTGAACAGGCGGATGATCGTCGCCTGGTGGAATCCACTCGTGCGTTGTTCAAAACCGGTTTCTTTCAAGATATCCAGCTGGGCCGCGATGGCAACGTCCTGGTCATCACCGTGGTTGAGCGCCCGTCGGTCGCCAGCATCGAAATCGAGGGCAACAAGGCGATCTCCACCGAAGACCTGATGAAGGGTCTTAAACAATCCGGTCTGGCCGAAGGTGAGATCTTCCAGCGCGCCACGCTTGAAGGTGTGCGTAACGAGCTGCAACGTCAGTACGTTGCCCAGGGCCGCTACTCGGCCACGGTCGACACCGAAGTCGTGTCGCAACCGCGCAACCGTGTAGGACTCAAGGTCAACATCAATGAAGGCACCGTCGCCGCCATCCAGCACATCAACGTGGTGGGTAACACGGTATTCCCGGACGAAGACCTGATCGACCTGTTCGAACTCAAGACCACCAACTGGCTGTCGTTCTTCAAGAACGATGACAAGTACGCTCGCGAAAAACTCTCCGGTGACCTGGAACGTCTGCGTTCCTACTATCTGGACCGCGGCTATATCAACATGGATATCGCTTCGACCCAGGTCTCCATCACTCCGGACAAGAAACACGTCTACATCACCGTTAACGTTAACGAGGGTGAGAAGTACACCGTTCGTGACGTGAAGCTCAGCGGTGACCTGAAAGTGCCTGAAGACCAGATCAAGTCCCTGCTGCTGGTGCAGAAAGGCCAGGTGTTCTCGCGCAAGCTGATGACCACCACCTCAGAACTGATCACCCGTCGTCTTGGTAACGAAGGCTATACCTTCGCCAACGTCAACGGCGTGCCGCAGCCGCACGATGAAGACCACACCGTCGACATCCTGTTTGCTGTCGATCCGGGCAAACGTGCCTACGTCAACCGCATCAACTTCCGTGGCAACACCAAGTCCGAAGACGAAGTGCTGCGCCGTGAAATGCGTCAAATGGAAGGTGGCTGGGCTTCGACCTACCTGATCGACCAGTCCAAGACCCGCCTTGAACGCCTGGGCTTCTTCAAGGAAGTCAACGTTGAAACGCCAGCTGTACCGGGCGTGGACGACCAGGTCGACGTGAATTACAGCGTTGAAGAGCAAGCCTCCGGTTCGATTACCGCCAGCGTCGGTTTTGCCCAGAGCGCCGGTCTGATCCTCGGTGGTTCGATCACCCAGAACAACTTCCTCGGTACTGGTAACAAGGTCAGCATTGGTTTGACCCGTTCCGAGTACCAGAGCCGCTATAACTTCGGTTATGTCGACCCCTACTGGACGGCGGACGGTGTGAGCTTGGGCTACAACGCCTTCTATCGCACCACCGACTACAAAGACCTTGACGTCGACGTAGCCAGCTACGCCGTGGACAGCCTCGGTGCAGGCGTCAGCGTCGGTTACCCGATCAGTGAGACCTCGCGTCTGACCTTCGGCCTGACGGCGCAACAGGACAAGATCAAGACTGGTCAGTACACGGTCGACGAAATTTTCGACTTCGTTAACAAGGAAGGCGACAACTACCTGAACTTCAAGGCATCGGCCGGCTGGTCGGAGTCCACCTTGAACAAGGGCGTGCTGGCCACCCGTGGTCATTCCCAGAGCCTGACCCTGGAAACCACCACGCCGGGCAGCGACCTGTCGTTCTTCAAACTCGATTACCGTGGCCAGTTGTTCCAGCCGTTGACCGACAACTACACCATGCGTCTGCACACCGAGCTTGGTTATGGTGATGGTTATGGCGACACCGACGGCTTGCCGTTTTACGAGAACTACTATGCTGGTGGTTTCAACTCGGTTCGCGGCTTCAAGGACAGCACCTTGGGTCCACGTAGTACGCCTAGTACCGGCCGGAACCCTGGCACCATTCGTGACCCGGATCAGGATCCGCTGCCGTTCGGCGGTAACGTGTTGGTTCAGGGCGGTGTTGAAGTGCTGTTCCCGCTGCCATTCGTCAAAGATCAACGCTCGCTGCGGACGTCCGTATTCTGGGACGTGGGTAACGTCTTCGATACCAACTGCAAGGGTGAAACCAAGGACTGTGATATCAGCTTCACCAATATGGCCAGCTCCGTGGGTGTTGGCGTGACGTGGGTGACTGCATTGGGTCCGCTCAGCTTTGCGCTGGCGATGCCGATCAAGAAACCGGATGAAGCTGAAACTCAAGTGTTCCAATTCTCCCTCGGCCAGACGTTCTAAGCGTCTGACCCAAGATAACGACAATGGATTTTGTAGGAGTGCATCGTGCGTAAGTTAACTCAACTGGTTCTCCTGGCGACCGTACTGGTAGCTGGCCCGGCATTTGCCGACATGAAAATCGCCGTTCTGAACTATCAGATGGCGTTGCTCGAGTCGGACGCGGCCAAGAAGTACGCTGTGGATGCCGAGAAGAAGTTCGGTCCGCAACTGACCAAGCTCAAGACTCTGGAAAGCAGCGCCAAAGGTATCCAGGATCGTCTGGTCGCCGGTGGCGACAAAATGCAGCAAGGCGAGCGTGAGCGTCTGGAGCTGGAATTCAAGCAAAAGGCCCGTGACTTCCAGTTCCAGTCCAAGGAGCTGAACGAAGCCAAAGCCGTTGCTGACCGTGAAATGCTGAAGCAGCTGAAGCCGAAGCTGGACAGCGCAGTGGAAGAAGTCATCAAGAAAGGTGCTTTTGACCTGGTCTTCGAGCGTGGCGCAGTGATCGATGTCAAACCTCAGTACGACATCACTCGCCAAGTCATCGAGCGCATGAATCAGCTGAAGTAATCCATGACAGCGACCATCAAGCTCGGCCAGTTGGCCGAGTTCCTGGGAGCCACCCTGCGTGGCTCCGCAGAGAAAGACATCACTGGGCTAGCCACTTTGCAGGAGGCTGGCCCAGCTCAGTTGAGCTTTCTGGCAAACCCCCAATACCGTAAATACCTGGCTGACAGCCGGGCCGCAGCCGTTTTGCTGAAGGCCGCTGACGCCGAAGGTTATGCCGGCGATGCGCTGGTGGTGCCGGACCCTTATCTGGCCTACGCACGTATTTCGCACCTGTTCGATCCCAAGCCCAAGGCAGCCGCTGGCATTCACCCGAGTGCTGTGGTGGCGGACGACGCAGTGGTGGATCCAGCAGCGAGCATCGGTGCTTTTGCGGTCATTGAGAGCCAGGCGCGGATCGCAGCCGGTGTCACCGTTGGCGCGCATTGCTTCATCGGTGCCCGATGCGAGATCGGCGAAGGTGGCTGGCTCGCACCGCGGGTCACGCTGTATCACGACGTGCGGATCGGCAAGCGAGTGGTCATTCAGTCCGGTGCCGTGCTCGGTGGTGAAGGCTTCGGTTTTGCCAACCAGAAAGGCGTCTGGCAGAAAATCGCCCAGATCGGCGGAGTAGTGCTCGGTGATGACGTGGAGATCGGCGTGAACACCGCCGTCGATCGCGGCGCGCTGGCAGATACCACCATCGGCAACGGCGTGAAGCTCGACAACCAGATTCAGATTGCTCACAACGTGCAGATCGGTGATCACACCGCGATGGCGGCGTGCGTGGGCATTTCCGGCAGCACCAAGATTGGCAAGCACTGCATGCTCGCTGGTGGAGTAGGGCTGGTCGGGCACATTGAGATTTGCGACAACGTTTTCATCACCGGAATGACCATGGTGACCCACTCGATTACCGAGCCGGGTTCCTATTCTTCCGGTACGGCCATGCAACCGGCAGCCGAGTGGCGCAAAAGCGCGGCACGCATTCGCCAGCTCGATGACATCGCGCGGCGTCTGCGCCAGTTGGAAAAGCGTGTCGGGGACGTGACCCCGGACGGTAAAGCTTCTTCAGATGGCTGATACCATTTCCATATCAAGTGTGCACAGCCGCTAGACTGCCTCCTTGATTTGCTAGAGGGGCGCGCTTCAGTCGCGCGCTCCCAATCTTTACATAGGCTTCCCCCTGAAATGATGGACATCAACGAGATTCGCGAATACCTGCCGCACCGTTACCCGTTCCTGCTGGTGGACCGAGTAGTGGACCTCGATGTGGAAGGCAAGCGCATTCGCGCCTACAAGAATGTCAGCATCAACGAGCCCTTCTTCAACGGCCACTTCCCCGCGCATCCAATCATGCCGGGCGTGCTGATCATTGAAGCGATGGCTCAGGCTGCCGGGATCCTGGGTTTCAAAATGCTCGACGTGAAGCCGGCCGATGGCACGCTTTACTACTTCGTAGGCTCCGACAAGCTGCGCTTCCGCCAGCCGGTCAAGCCAGGTGATCAGTTGATCCTCGAAGCGACCTTCATCAGTTGCAAACGCAAGATCTGGAAGTTCGAATGCCAGGCCTCGGTGGATGGCAAGCCGGTCTGCTCGGCCGAGATTATCTGCGCGGAACAAAAAGTATGAGTTTGATTGACCCTCGCGCAATCATCGATCCGACGGCTGTTCTGGCCGACGGCGTTGAGGTCGGCCCATGGTCGATCGTCGGCGCAGGTGTGGAAATCGGCGAGGGGACAGTGATCGGGCCGCATGTGATTCTCAAAGGCCCGACACGCATTGGTCAGCACAATCGCATCTACCAGTTTTCCTCGATTGGCGAAGACACGCCGGACTTGAAATACAAGGGCGAGGAAACCCGCCTGGTGATCGGCGACCACAACGTGATACGTGAAGGGGTGACCATTCACCGTGGCACGATTCAGGACCGTTCCGAAACGACCCTGGGCGATCACAACCTGATCATGGCCTATGCCCACATCGGCCACGACAGCGTGATCGGTAACCACTGCATCTTGGTCAACAACACCGCGCTGGCCGGCCATGTGCACGTTGATGACTGGGCGATCCTGTCCGGCTTCACCCTGGTTCACCAGTATTGCCACATTGGTGCCCACAGCTTCTCCGGCATGGGCACCGCCATCGGCAAGGACGTCCCAGCCTACGTCACCGTGTTTGGCAACCCGGCGGAAGCGCGCAGCATGAACTTCGAGGGCATGCGCCGTCGTGGTTTCAGCGAAGACGCTCTTCACGCTCTGCGCCGTGCCTATAAAGTGGTGTACCGCCAGGGTCTTACGGTCGAGCAGGCACTGGCCGAACTGGCCGAGCCTTCGACGCAGTACCCTGAAGTCGCGGTGTTCCGTGACTCGATCCAGTCGTCGACCCGCGGCATTACTCGCTAATCATGGCCACTTTGCGTATTGCGTTGGTGGCAGGTGAGGCTTCCGGCGACATCTTGGGCGCCGGATTGATGCGCGCGCTCAAGGCCCGTCACGCCGACATCGAGTTCATCGGTGTCGGTGGCCCGTTGATGCAGGCAGAAGGGATGGTGTCCGATTTCCCCATGGAGCGGCTCGCGGTCATGGGCCTGGTGGAAGTGCTCGGTCGACTGCGTGAATTGCTAGGACGGCGCAAGCGACTGATCGCCGACCTCATCGCCCGGAAGCCAGACGTGTTCATCGGCATCGATGCACCGGATTTCAACCTTACCCTCGAACTCAAGTTGCGTCAGGCCGGGATCAAGACCGTGCACTACGTCAGCCCGTCGGTGTGGGCGTGGCGGCAGAAGCGGGTGCTGAAGATTCGCGAAGGCTGCGACCTGATGCTGACCCTGTTCCCGTTCGAAGCCAGATTCTACGAAGAGAAAGGCGTGCCGGTGCGCTTCGTCGGTCACTCCCTGGCCGATACCATTCCGTTAGTGGCTGATCGCGCCGCCGCCCGCGTCGAACTCGGTCTGTCTGACGGGCCGCTGGTCGCCTTGATGCCGGGCAGTCGTGGCGGTGAGGTGGGGCGCCTCGGTGGTCTATTCCTCGACACCGCTCAGCGCCTGCGCGCCTTGCGCCCCGGCGTGCGCTTCGTGCTGCCGTGCGCCAGTCCCGAGCGCCGCGCGCAGCTCGAAGAGCTGCTAGCCGGACGCGACTTGCCGCTGACCTTGCTCGACGGTCAATCCCATCTGGCGCTGGCGGCGTGCGATGCCGTGCTGATTGCTTCCGGGACGGCTACGCTTGAAGCGTTGTTGTACAAGCGACCCATGGTGGTGGCTTATCGACTGGCGCCGCTGACGTTCTGGATCCTCAAACGCATGGTGAAAAGTCCTTACGTGTCCTTGCCCAATCTGCTGGCCCAGCGTTTGTTGGTCCCGGAATTGTTGCAGGACGATGCAACCGTCGAAGCCCTGGCGCAGACGTTGTCACCGCTGATCGAAGGTGGTGAAGAGCAAACCCGTGGCTTCGACGAAATTCATCGCACGCTGCGCCTGGACGCGTCGAACCAGGCGGCGGATGCCGTGTTGAACCTGATTGGCCGTGCCCGATGACTAAAGTAAGCCTGCAAATGGGCCTGGATTTCACCTTGGTCGCGGAAGTTGAAGACCTAGTGGCCGGCGTCGATGAAGTCGGTCGCGGCCCGCTCTGCGGCGCGGTGGTGACCGCAGCGGTTATCCTCGACCCGAACCGGCCGATTCTCGGGCTCAACGACTCGAAGAAACTCACTGAAGCGCGCCGCGAGAAGCTCTACGACGAAATCTGCGAAAAGGCCTTGAGCTGGTGCATCGCCCGCGCCGAAGTCGAGGAAATCGACCGCTTGAACATCCTGCACGCCACCATGCTGGCCATGCAGCGGGCCATTGAAGGCCTGCACATCCAGCCGAAACTGGCGATGATCGACGGCAACCGGTGCCCCAAGCTGTCGATGCGCGCCGAAGCGGTGATTCAGGGGGACGGCAAGGTGCCGGCGATTGCTGCGGCTTCGATTCTGGCCAAGGTCAGCCGTGATCGCGAGATGGCCGCGTTCGAACTGATTTATCCGGGTTATGGCATGGGTGGCCACAAGGGTTACCCGACGCCCGTTCATCTGGAAGCGCTGGCTCGTTTGGGACCGACGCCGATTCACCGCCGCTCGTTTGCCCCAGTGCGCCAGGCGTATGAGGCGCGGGAAAGCCTGATCGAGAGTTAGTCGCCAGGCTGATGTTTTTGCCAAGGCCCGGTACAATCCGGGCCTTGTTATTTTCAAGTCGCTCGTTTCTGGACAGGATCACTATGCCGGCTTCATTCGTTCATCTACGCCTGCACACTGAGTACTCCCTGGTCGACGGTCTGGTGCGGATCAAACCGCTGGTCAAGACCCTGGTCGGCATGAACATGCCCGCCGTGGCGGTCACCGACCAGAACAACATGTGTTCGCTGGTCAAGTTCTACAAAGCCGCCATGGGCGCCGGGATCAAGCCGATCTGCGGTGCCGACCTGTGGCTGTCCAACAAAGACCCGGATAACCCCCTCAGTCGCATCAGCCTGCTGGCGATGAACGGCGTGGGCTATCGCAACCTCACCGAACTGATTTCCCGTGGCTTCATCGATGGCCAGCGCAACGGCTCGATCATCATCGAGCGCGAGTGGGTGGCCGAGGCCAGCGAAGGGCTGATCATGCTGTCGGCGGCGAAAGAGGGCGAGATCGGCCTGGCGCTGCTCAGCGGCAACCCCGATGAAGCGGAAAACCTGGCCCGCGAGTGGATGGCGGTGTTCCCGGACCGCTTCTACCTCGAAGTGCAGCGCACCAACCGCCCCAACGACGAAGAACACCTGCACGGCGCCGTGGCCTTGGCCGACAAACTCGGCGCGCCGTTGGTGGCGACCAACGATGTGCGCTTCATCAAGCAGGAAGATTTCGAGGCCCACGAAACCCGCGTGTGCATCGGTGAGGGCCGCGCCCTCGATGACCCGCGCCGGTCGAAAAACTACAGCGACCAGCAATACCTCAAAAGCGCCGACGAAATGGCCGAGTTGTTCAGTGACCTGCCCGAGGCGCTGGAAAACACCGTCGAGATCGCCAAGCGCTGCAACATTGAAGTGAAGCTGGGCAAGCACTTCCTGCCCAACTTCCCGATTCCCGATGGCATGACCATCGATGAATATTTCCGCAAAGTCTCGTTCGACGGCCTCGAAGAGCGCCTCAGCGTGCTGTTGCCCAAGGATACGACCGAGGACTACGACGCCAAGCGCCAGGTCTATGTCGACCGGCTGAATTTCGAGCTGGATATCATCATCCAGATGGGCTTCCCCGGTTACTTCCTGATCGTGATGGACTTCATCCAGTGGGCCAAGAGCAACGGCGTGCCGGTGGGTCCGGGCCGGGGCTCGGGTGCCGGGTCGCTGGTGGCCTACGTGCAGAAGATCACCGACCTCGATCCGCTGGAATATGACCTGCTGTTCGAACGTTTCCTCAACCCGGAACGGGTCTCCATGCCCGACTTCGACGTCGACTTCTGCATGGACGGCCGCGACCGGGTGATCGAGTACGTGGCCGAGAAATACGGCCGTAACGCCGTGAGCCAGATCATCACGTTCGGTTCTATGGCGGCCAAGGCTGTTGTTCGCGACGTGGCGCGGGTGCAGGGCAAGTCCTACGGTCTGGCGGATCGTCTGTCGAAGATGATTCCGTTCGAAGTCGGCATGACCCTGGAAAAGGCCTACGAGCAGGAAGAAATCCTGCGTGACTTCATCAAGGTCGATGAAGAAGCCGCGGAAATCTGGGAGATGGCGCGCAAGCTCGAAGGCGTGGTGCGTAACGTCGGCAAGCACGCCGGTGGCGTGGTGATCGCCCCGACCAAACTGACCGACTTCTCGCCGATCTATTGCGATGAAGAGGGCGACGGCCTGGTAACCCAGTTCGACAAGGACGACGTGGAAGCCGCGGGCCTGGTGAAGTTCGACTTCCTCGGGCTGCGGACCCTGACGGTCATCGACTGGGCACTGAAAACCATCAACCGTGACCGCGCCAAGGTCAACGAGCCACCGCTGGATATCGCGTTCATCCCGCTGGACGACAAACCGACTTACACCTTGCTGCAAAAGGCCGAAACCACGGCGGTGTTCCAGCTCGAATCCCGGGGCATGAAAGAGCTGATCAAAAAGCTCAAGCCCGACTGCCTGGAAGACTTGATCGCACTGGTGGCGCTGTTCCGTCCTGGCCCGCTGCAATCGGGCATGGTGGACGACTTCATTAACCGTAAGCACGGTCGCGCCGAACTGGCGTACCCGCACTCGGATTACCAGTACGAAGGCCTCAAGCCCGTGCTGGCGCCGACCTACGGCATCATCCTGTATCAGGAACAGGTGATGCAGATTGCCCAGGTCATGGCCGGTTACACCCTTGGCGGCGCCGACATGCTGCGCCGGGCCATGGGTAAGAAAAAACCAGAGGAAATGGCCAAGCAGCGCGGCGGTTTCATCGAAGGTTGCGGCACCAACAACATCGACGCCGACCTGGCGGGTAACATTTTCGACCTGGTGGAGAAGTTCGCCGGTTACGGCTTTAACAAATCCCACTCCGCTGCCTACGGCCTGGTCTCGTACCAGACTGCCTGGCTGAAAACCCACTACCCGGCGCCGTTCATGGCCGCGGTACTGTCGGCGGACATGCACAACACCGACAAGGTTGTGACCCTGATCGAAGAAATTCGCACCATGAAGCTGCGTCTCGACGCACCGGATGTGAATACCTCGGAGTTCAAGTTCACGGTTAACGATGAAGGCCGCATCATCTATGGCCTCGGCGCAATCAAAGGCGTGGGCGAGGGTCCGGTCGAGGCGATCACCGAAGCGCGGCTGGACGGTCCGTTCAAGGATCTGTTCGATTTCTGCGCGCGGGTCGACCTCAAGCGCATCAACAAGCGCACCCTCGACGGCTTGATTCGCAGCGGCGCGCTGGATCGTCTCGGGCCGTACTTCCATGATGAGCAAAAAGCCTATCAGGCGAACATCGACCGCAACCGCGCAGTGTTGCTGACGGCCATGGAAGAGGCGATCAAGGCCGCCGAACAGACCGCGCGCACCCACGACAGCGGCCACGCCGACCTGTTCGGCGGTTTGTTCGTCGAGGAAGATGCGGACGTCTACGCCAATCACCGCAAGGCCAAGGAACTGACGCTCAAGGAACGCCTCAAGGGTGAGAAAGACACCTTGGGTCTGTACCTGACCGGCCATCCGATCGACGAATACGAAGGCGAGATCCGCCGTTTCGCCCGTCAGCGCATCATCGACCTGAAACCGGCGCGGGATACACAGACCGTCGCCGGCATGATCATCGCCCTGCGGGTGATGAAGAACAAAAAGGGCGACAAGATGGGCTTCATCACCCTGGACGACCGCTCAGGGCGGATCGAAGCGTCACTGTTCGCCGAAGCCTTCCACTCGGCGCAGTCGCTGCTGCAGACCGACGCGATGGTGGTGGTCGAAGGCGAAGTCAGCAACGACGATTTCTCCGGCGGCCTGCGGTTGCGGGTCAAGCGCGTGATGAGCATGGAAGACGCGCGCACCAACCTCGCCGAAAGCTTGCGCCTGAAGCTGCACACCAAGGACCTCAAGGGTGATCAGCTACGCTGGCTGGGCGAGTTGTTCAAACGCCATCGCGGCGCGTGCCCGATCACCATGGAGTACACCAGCCCGGACGCCAAGGCTTTGCTGCAGTTTGGCGAGACCTGGCGAATCGACCCGGCGGATGCCTTGATTCAAGCCCTGCGTGACCAGTTCGGGCGAGACAACGTCTTCCTCCAATACCGTTGATGGCCGGGGGACAGGAATCCGCCCCCGACCTCGACCTGAATTTTTAATCTCGACCTGAACGCGCCTGTCCCTTAAGGTAGGGCGCGAATAGACAACCGGCCGGCCCAAGCACTCTTGGACGTCGACCCAAGACGGACGCCTATGAACCCGAATTTTCTTGATTTCGAACAGCCGATCGCCGACCTGCAAGCCAAGATCGAAGAGTTGCGCTTGGTCGGTAATGACAATTCGCTGAATATCGGCGATGAAATCTCCCGCCTGCAAGACAAGAGCAGCACGCTGACCGAAGACATCTTCGGCAAGCTGACCAGCTGGCAGATCGCGCGCCTGGCGCGTCACCCGAAACGTCCCTACACCCTGGACTACATCGAACACATCTTCACCGAGTTCGACGAGTTGCACGGTGACCGTCACTTCTCCGATGACGCTGCGATCGTTGGCGGCATTGCCCGCCTCGAAGACCAGCCGGTGATGATCATCGGCCACCAGAAAGGCCGTGAAGTGCGTGAGAAAGTCCGCCGCAACTTCGGCATGCCACGTCCTGAAGGCTACCGCAAGGCCTGCCGCCTGATGGAAATGGCCGAGCGGTTCAAGATGCCGATCCTGACCTTCATCGACACCCCGGGCGCCTATCCGGGCATCGACGCCGAAGAGCGCAACCAGAGCGAAGCGATTGCCTGGAACCTGCGCGTCATGGCTCGCCTGAAAACCCCGATCATCGCCACCGTTATCGGTGAAGGTGGTTCCGGCGGTGCGTTGGCCATCGGCGTCTGCGATCAACTGAACATGCTGCAGTATTCGACCTACGCGGTGATCTCGCCGGAAGGTTGTGCGTCGATCCTGTGGAAAACCGCCGAGAAAGCGCCGGACGCCGCCGAGGCCATGGGCATCACCGCCGAGCGCCTCAAAGGCCTGGGCATCGTCGACAAAGTCATCGGTGAACCACTGGGCGGCGCGCACCGCGACCCGGCCGCCGCGGCCGCGTCGATCCGCGCCGAACTGAGCGCGCAACTGGCAATGCTCAAGAAGTTCGACAACGAAGCGCTGCTGGCCCGTCGTTACGAGCGCTTGATGAGCTACGGTCTCTGATCTGACGCCGCTTTGGCAGACGACGCGATACCCTTGTGGGAGCGAGCCTGCTCGCGAATAGCGGTTTAACATTCAACCTGATCCGTTGGCTGTTACACCCTCTTCGCGAGCAGGCTCGCTCCCACATTTGATTTGGGCGAAGTGAATATGATGAACGCATCCAGAATCGATCTGTCTGCGAGGCTCCTCCTGAATCTGGCGCCCTGGCGCCATGCCACGACTTGGCGCATCGCCTTCTCCGGCGGTCTCGACTCCACCGTCCTGCTGCACCTGCTTGCCCATCTCGCCAAAACCGAATCCCTGCCAGCGCTGAACGCCATTCATGTCCATCACGGTCTGCAAACGGCGGGCGACGCGTGGCCGGCACATTGTCAGTTGGTCTGTGATGAGCTCGGTGTGCCGCTGCAAGTGGTTCGCGTGCAGGTGCAGTCCGGCGCCAGCCTCGAACGTGCCGCGCGGGAGGCGCGGTATGCCGCGTTCACGGAGGCAACCCAGGCCAATGAGCTGCTGCTGACCGCGCAACACCGCGACGATCAGGCCGAAACTCTATTGTTTCGCCTGATGCGAGGTGCTGGCGTGCGAGGCTTGGCGTCGATGCCGGCCGAGCGATCGCTGGGGCCGGGGCACTTGCTGCGGCCGCTGCTGGGCATCTCGCGCGCGGAGCTGGAAGCGTACGCGGCTGAGCATCGGCTGACTTGGGTGCAAGACCCGTCGAACCAGGACCGGCAATATTCGCGCAATTACTTGCGGCATCAGGTGTTCCCGGCACTGATGGTGCGGTGGCCGCAGGCAATGGTGAGCATGGCCCGCAGTGCGGCGCATTTGCGTGAGGCGCAAGGCTTACTGGATGAGTTGGCACAGATCGACCTCGCCGAGGCGAGCACCGCCAGTGATTGCGATTGGCTCGACGTGCCTTCCCTGGCGCTGGCGCCATTGGCCCGGTTATCCGCCGCCCGCCAGCGCAACGCGCTAAGTCATTGGCTGGCCCCCCGAACGCCCATGCCGGACACGGACCATTGGTCAGGTTGGGACAGCTTGCGCGATGCCGCTGAGCATGCGAGCCCGGTCTGGCGCCTGGCCCAGGGGGAGGTGCAGCGATCGGCGGGGCGGATCTGGTGGCTGGCGGGGGATTGGCTGAGCGCGCCGCCTGCACCTCAAGCCTGGCATGATCCTCGTCAACCCTTGCTGTTGCCGGGAAATGGCCGCGTCACACTTCATGGGCAGCCTGCTGCGGGTGAAATTGCCATCCGCTACCGCGAGGGTGGCGAAGTGATGAATCTGCCGGGGCGCGGGCATCGCGATCTCAAGCGTTTACTCAATGAAAGCGCGGTGCCGGCGTTCGCCCGTGGCCGATTGCCGCTGCTGTACCTGAACGGACAATTGCGCGCGGTGGCGAATCTCCCAGGCCTGAATGGCACTGCCGATGGCGACTGGCATTTGCAATGGCAGCCACTGGGGCAAGATCAAGGTTTGAGGTGAAAGGGGCTTTCCGGTAGACT
Source organism: Pseudomonas rhizozeae (assembly GCF_031583775.1). Taxonomy (NCBI): domain Bacteria; kingdom Pseudomonadati; phylum Pseudomonadota; class Gammaproteobacteria; order Pseudomonadales; family Pseudomonadaceae; genus Pseudomonas; species Pseudomonas rhizozeae. Next base: position 28,035 of record NZ_JAVLSB010000076.1, on the reverse strand, counting down.
ACGCTCCCTTCTTGATACAACTTCTGTGGATTCGCCTGAATCGCAGCAGTTGCCGATTACCAAGCAGTCTTTGCTGGGCGATTCCAAAAAATGTGTAGCGAGCAACCTACCGGTGTGTCATCTGCCGGTCTGTCCCAACGCGGCGGTTTTTTTGAAAGGTGCACTGTGATTAATGCAGGTGATCGGGGGCCTCGGCCTTCCTTCGCTTTCCCCGGCGGCTCGGACCGCTTTAACGCAGACTTCTAGGGTTTTTCATGACGCGCTACATATTCGTCACGGGCGGTGTTGTTTCTTCATTGGGGAAAGGCATTGCCTCGGCTTCATTGGCGGCCATCCTGGAGGCGCGGGGACTTAAGGTCACCATGCTCAAGCTGGACCCCTACATCAACGTCGACCCGGGCACCATGAGCCCGTTCCAGCACGGTGAAGTGTTCGTCACCCACGACGGCGCCGAGACCGACCTGGATCTGGGCCACTACGAGCGGTTCATCCGCACGACCATGACCCAGAACAACAACTTCACCACCGGCCGTGTCTACGAACACGTGCTGCGCAAAGAGCGCCGTGGCGATTACCTGGGCGCGACCATTCAGGTGATCCCGCACATCACCGACGAAATCAAGCGCCGCATTATCAAGGGCGCCGGCGATGCCGACGTGGCGATGGTCGAAATCGGTGGCACTGTCGGTGACATCGAGTCGCAACCGTTCCTCGAAGCCATCCGCCAGTTGCGTTTCGAAGTCGGCGCCAAGCGCGCGATGCTGATGCACCTGACCCTGGTGCCGTACATCGCCACCGCTGGTGAAACCAAAACCAAGCCTACCCAGCACTCGGTCAAGGAACTGCGTTCCATCGGCCTGCAACCTGACGTGCTGGTGTGCCGCTCCGATCACCCGATCGACATCTCGTCCCGTCGCAAAATCGCCCAGTTCACCAACGTTGAAGAGCGTGCGGTGATCGCGCTGGAAGACGCCGACACCATCTACAAGATCCCGGGCATCCTGCATTCGCAAGGCCTGGATGATTTTGTTGTCGAGCGTTTCGGCCTGCAGTGCACCGGCGCCGACCTGTCCGAGTGGGAAGCGGTGGTGGATGCCAAGCTGAACCCGGAACACGAAGTCACCATCGCCATGGTCGGCAAGTACATGGAATTGCTCGACGCCTACAAATCGCTGATCGAAGCGATGAGTCACGCCGGCATCAGCAACCGTACCAAGGTCAACCTGCGCTACATCGATTCCGAAGACATCGAGAACCAGGGCACCGCACTGCTTGAAGGTGTCGACGCGATCCTGGTCCCTGGCGGCTTCGGTCTGCGCGGTGTGGAAGGCAAGATCACCGCCGTGCAATACGCTCGCGAAAACAAAGTGCCGTACCTGGGCATCTGCCTTGGCATGCAAGTGGCGGTCATCGAATTCGCCCGTAACGTGCTGGGCTGGAAAGACGCCAACTCCACCGAGTTCGATCGCGCCAGCGGTCACCCGGTCGTGGGCCTGATCACAGAGTGGGAAGACGCCACCGGCGCGGTGGAAACCCGTACCGAAGCCTCCGATCTGGGCGGCACCATGCGCCTCGGCGCGCAGGATTGCCTGCTCGAAGCCGGCTCCCTGGTGCACGATTGCTACGCCAAGGATGTGATCGTCGAGCGTCACCGTCACCGTTACGAAGTGAACAACAACCTGCTGCCGCAGTTGATCGAAGCCGGTCTGAAAATCTCCGGTCGTTCCGGCGATGGCGCCCTGGTTGAAGTGGTCGAAGCACCGGATCATCCATGGTTCGTGGCCTGCCAGTTCCACCCGGAATTCACCTCGACACCCCGCGACGGTCACCCGTTGTTCAGCGGTTTCGTCAAGGCTGCTCTGGCTCAACACGACAAGAACGCCTGACCCCGGAGAACTATCAGCATGGCCCAGAAGATCATCCGCGTCGGCGACATCGAAATCGCCAACGACAAGCCCATGGTGCTGTTCGGCGGCATGAACGTGCTGGAAAGCCGCGACATGGCCATGCAGGTCTGTGAAGAGTACGTGAAGGTGACCGAGAAACTCGGCATCCCTTACGTATTCAAGGCCAGCTTCGACAAGGCCAATCGCTCGTCCGTCAGCTCCTACCGTGGCCCCGGCCTGGAAGAGGGCATGCGGATTTTCCAGGACATCAAGCAAGCGTTCGGCGTGCCGATCATCACCGACGTCCACGAGCCTGAACAGGCTGCCGTGGTCGCCGAGGTCTGCGACATCATCCAGTTGCCGGCCTTCCTGTCGCGCCAGACCGACCTCGTGGTCGCCATGGCCAAGACCGGCGCGGTGATCAACATCAAGAAAGCCCAGTTCCTCGCGCCTCAGGAAATGAAACACATCCTGAGCAAATGCGAAGAAGCGGGTAATGACCAGTTGATCCTCTGCGAGCGCGGCTCGAGCTTCGGCTACAACAACCTGGTGGTCGACATGCTCGGCTTCGGGATCATGAAGCAGTTCGAATACCCGGTGTTCTTCGATGTGACCCATGCGCTGCAAATGCCCGGCGGTCGTTCCGACTCCGCTGGCGGGCGCCGCGCCCAGGTCACCGACCTGGCCAAGGCGGGCATGAGCCAGTCGCTGGCCGGGTTGTTCCTCGAAGCCCACCCGGACCCGGACAACGCCAAATGCGACGGCCCTTGCGCCCTGCGCCTGGACAAGCTGGAACCGTTCCTGGCGCAACTCAAGGCGCTGGACGAACTGGTGAAGAGTTTTCCGACGGTAGAAACCGCGTAATCCTCATTTCTCCGGTAAAGTACCGCACGATTTGTTGCTCAGGCCCTCGGGCCTGAGCCTTATCGTCCGCAAGTCTGCCCATTGCACACCACTTGCCGACGGTAAAAGATTTCCTCTAGCTGCGTCGTTTTCGTCAACTTTGGAGTGCTTACAACAATGGCAAAAATCGTCGACATCAAAGGTCGTGAAGTTCTCGACTCCCGTGGCAATCCCACCGTGGAAGCGGACGTGCTTCTCGATAACGGCATCATCGGCAGTGCCTGCGCGCCGTCCGGTGCTTCCACTGGCTCGCGTGAAGCGCTCGAGCTGCGAGATGGCGACAAGAGCCGTTATTTGGGTAAGGGCGTGCTCAAGGCTGTAGGCAACATCAATGGTCCGATCCGCGACCTGTTGCTGGGTAAAGACCCTGCCGACCAGAAAGCCCTCGATCACGCGATGATCGCCCTCGACGGCACCGAAAACAAAGCGACCCTGGGCGCCAATGCGATCCTCGCCGTGTCCCTGGCTGCCGCCAAGGCTGCTGCGCAGGACCAGGACCTGCCGCTGTACGCGCACATTGCCAACCTCAACGGTACTCCGGGCGTCTACTCGATGCCGGTGCCAATGATGAACATCATCAACGGTGGCGAGCACGCCGATAACAACGTCGACATCCAGGAATTCATGGTGCAGCCGGTTGGCGCCAAGTCCTTCTCCGAAGGCCTGCGCATGGGCACCGAGATTTTCCATCACCTCAAGGCTGTGCTGAAGGCCCGTGGCCTGAGCACCGCAGTGGGTGACGAAGGTGGTTTCGCGCCGAACCTGGCGTCCAACGAAGATGCCCTGAAAGTCATCTCCGAAGCTGTGTCCAACGCCGGTTACACCTTGGGCACCGACGTGACGCTGGCTCTGGACTGCGCCGCCAGCGAATTCTACGAAGACGGCAAGTACAACCTGTCTGGCGAAGGCCAGGTATTCACCGCTGAGGGTTTCGCCGATTACCTCAAAGGCCTGACCGAGCGTTACCCGATCATCTCCATCGAAGATGGCCTGGACGAGTCCGACTGGGCTGGCTGGAAAATCCTCACCGACAAGATCGGCGAGAAAACCCAGCTGGTGGGCGACGACCTGTTCGTGACCAACACCAAGATCCTGAAAGAAGGCATCGATAAAAAGATCGCCAACTCGATCCTGATCAAGTTCAACCAGATCGGCACCCTGACCGAAACCCTGGAAGCCATCCAGATGGCTAAGGCTGCCGGTTACACTGCGGTCATTTCCCACCGTTCGGGCGAAACCGAAGATTCGACCATCGCCGACCTGGCCGTGGGCACCGCGGCTGGCCAGATCAAGACCGGCTCCCTGTGCCGTTCCGACCGCGTTTCCAAGTACAACCAACTGCTGCGTATCGAGGAGCAGTTGGGCGCGAAAGCCAAGTACAACGGTCGCAGCGAGTTCCGCGGCTAAGCACTTGATGGTAAAAAGTCAGCAGGTTGTGTCGGAAAAGTCGCTATAGCGATGGATTTGCCACTAATCTGATGCCTGATGAGCACAAGCCTGGGTCACTCCAGGCTTCGTGCTATCAGCGGCTTCAATGTTGGCTTGGCGGTTTTTTTCACTGGATACCCGATATTCGATGCGCAGTCCCAATTGGTTGTTCCTCGTCTTGCTCTTGCTGCTCGCTGGCCTGCAATACCGCCTGTGGGTGGGAAATGGCAGCCTCGCGCAAGTGGCCGACCTGACTCAGCAGATTGCGGATCAACACGCCGAGAACGAAGGCCTGCTCGAGCGCAATCGGGTGATGGACGCCGAAGTCAGTGAGCTGAAGAAAGGCATGGAGACCGTTGAAGAGCGTGCTCGCCATGAGTTGGGCATGGTCAAGGACGGTGAAACCCTTTACCAGTTGGCGCAATGATCCACTCGTTACCGGCCTTCTGGGCCGTGATTCCTGCCGCGGGCGTCGGTGCTCGTATGGCCGCGGACCGTCCCAAGCAATACTTGCAACTGGGCGGGCGCACAATTCTCGAACACAGCCTCGGCTGTTTCCTCGATCACCCGACCGTCAAAGGCGTGGTGGTCAGTCTCGCTGTCGATGATCCGTATTGGCCGAACCTGTCGTTTGCCAATGATCCGCGCATTGCCCGGGTCGATGGTGGCAGCGAGCGCTCGGGTTCGGTGCTCAATGCCTTGCTGCACTTGCATGCCCAGGGCGCTGACGATGAAGACTGGGTGTTGGTGCATGACGCCGCTCGGCCCAATCTGGCTCGTGATGACCTCGATAAACTGCTGAGTGAACTGGCCGATGATCCGGTCGGCGGGCTGCTGGCGGTGCCGGCTCGGGACACGCTCAAGCGCATCGACCAAAACGGTCGAGTGCTGGAAACCGTGGATCGCAGTCTTATCTGGCAAGCCTATACACCGCAGATGTTTCGCCTCGGCGCCTTACATCGGGCGCTGGCCGATAGCCTGGTAGCAGATGCGGTGATCACCGACGAAGCCTCAGCCATGGAATGGTCTGGCCAGGCGCCACGCTTGATTGAAGGTCGATCCGACAACATCAAAGTCACCCGCCCGGAAGACCTGGAATGGTTGCGCCAGCGGTGGGGCAATCGTCGCTGATTTATCAGGCTTCTCTGATATGCCATTCGCGAGCAGGCTCGCTCCCACAGAATTTTGTGTGGCACATCAACTCCCTGTGGGAGCGAGCCTGCTCGCGAAAGCGTCAGTCCACTCAACTGAAAAACCGCTGACCCACCACTAACCCCTGTACTCCGGCCGTTGCGCCAATCCTTCCTTCAAGTAATCCACCAACTTGCGCACCTTCGGCGACAGATGCCGTTGCTGCGGGTACAGCGCCCACACTGCTGTGTTCGGCGGTTGGTGGGCTTCGAGCAAGGAAATCAGCGCGCCGCTGTTGAGGTGTTCCAGCACGTAGTAGTCCGGTAACTGGCACAAGCCGACACCTTGCAGCGCCGCGTCCAGCACCGCTTGCCCACTATTGCAGCGCCAATTGCCCTGCACCCGTTGGGAAAATTCCTTACCGTTCTGTTCCAGTTGCCAAATGTCCGAGCTGCCGATCAAGCAGTTGTGCCGACTCAATTCCGACAAGCTGTGTGGGCGTCCATACCGTTCGACGTAGGACGGCGACGCGCACAGAAACATCCGGCGTGGGGCCAGGCGCGCCGCCACCAAGCGCGAATCCTGCAAACGCCCGAGACGAATCGCCAGGTCTAGGCCTTCGTGTACCAGGTCCAGTTGCCGGTTGCTCAGTTCGATGTCGATCCGCAGTTGCGGGTACAACCCCATGAACCGCGTCACCAGCGGCACGATAAAGCGTTCGCCGTAAGCCACCGCGCAGGTCATGCGCAACATGCCCTTGGGCTCGCTGGTCAAGTCACCGACCGCACGTAGGGCTTCTTCGCGACCGTCCTGCAAGCGCTGACAATGTTGCAGAAAGGTTTGCCCGGCCTCGGTCAACGTGACACGACGGGTGCTTCGATACAGCAGTCGGGTTTGCAGACGCTCTTCGAGGCGTACGATTTGTCGACTGATGTGCGAGGAAGAAACCCCAAGTCGCTCGGCCGCAGCGGTGAATTGATTGCACTCGGCGACGGCGACAAATTCATCGATGCCTTCCCAACGGTTGTCAGCCATGATGATTGTCCCTGTACAGCAATAATATTTTCCAATTGGCCGGATTATTCATCGAAAGCGCGTGTATTACACTCTCGATCTCGTTTTTATCCACTGGAGCACCAAGATGATCAAGTCACGCGCCGCCGTTGCCTTCGAGGCCAAGAAACCGCTGGAAATCGTTGAAGTCGACGTGGCCCTGCCCAAGGCCGGCGAAGTATTGCTGCGTGTCGTGGCTTCCGGTGTCTGCCACACCGACGCCTACACCTTGTCCGGCGCTGATCCGGAAGGCATTTTCCCGTCGATCCTCGGCCACGAGGGCGGTGCGATTGTTGAGGCCATCGGTGAAGGCGTGACGTCGGTGGCCGTGGGCGATCATGTGATTCCGCTGTACACCCCGGAATGTGGTCAGTGCAAATTCTGTAAGTCGGGCAAGACCAACCTCTGTCAGGCGATTCGCGCCACCCAGGGCAAAGGCTTGATGCCGGATGGCACTTCGCGTTTTTCCTACAAAGGCCAGCCGATTTTCCACTATATGGGCACCTCGACTTTCTCCGAGTACACCGTGCTGCCGGAAATCTCCGTCGCCAAGATTGCTAAAGAAGCACCCCTGGAAAAAGTCTGCCTGCTCGGTTGCGGCGTCACCACCGGCATTGGCGCCGTGCTTAACACCGCCAAGGTCAAACCGGGTGACACCGTGGCCATCTTCGGCCTGGGCGGCATTGGCCTGTCGGCAGTCATCGGTGCGGTCAAAGCCAAGGCTGCGCGGATCATCGCTATCGACATCAACCCGGCCAAGTTCGAAATCGCCAAGCAACTCGGCGCCACCGACTGCGTGAACCCGAAAGACTTCGATCGCCCGATCCAGGAAGTGATCGTCGACATGACCGATGGCGGCGTGGATTTTTCCTTCGAGTGCATCGGCAACGTGCAACTGATGCGCGCGGCGCTGGAGTGCTGCCACAAGGGTTGGGGCGAGTCGGTGATCATCGGTGTGGCCGGTGCAGGCCAGGAAATCGCCACCCGTCCATTCCAGTTGGTCACCGGTCGCGTCTGGCGCGGTTCGGCGTTCGGCGGCGTGCGCGGTCGCAGCGAATTGCCGAGCTACGTCGACATGGCGCAGAAGGGCGAAATCCCGCTGGATACTTTCATCACTCACACCATGGGCCTGGAAGATATCAACAAGGCGTTCGACCTGATGCATGAAGGCAAAAGCATCCGTACTGTCATCCATTTCTGAGACACAGCGGCTTTCAGCTAGGAGTCCTACATGAGTCTGGAAAATATCTCCTGTCAGAAAACCTTTGGCGGCTGGCATAAACGCTACCGCCATCGCTCCGAGGTGCTGGGCTGCGACATGGTGTTTGCCGTGTACCTGCCGCCGCAAGCGGAGCAGGGCGGCAAGTTGCCGGTGCTGTATTGGTTGTCGGGCCTGACGTGCACCGATGAAAACTTCATGCAGAAGGCCGGCGCGCTGCGTATGGCGGCTGAACTGGGCCTGATCATCGTGGCGCCGGACACCAGCCCTCGTGGGCCGGATGTGCCGGGCGATCCGGATGGCGCGTGGGACTTCGGTCTCGGCGCCGGCTTCTACCTGAACGCGACGCAGGAACCGTGGAACCGCCACTATCGGATGCATGACTATGTCGTGCAGGAATTGCCGACACTGGTTGAAGCGCATTTCCCGGCGTCCGACAAACGCAGCATCAGCGGTCACTCCATGGGCGGTCACGGTGCCTTGGTCTGTGCGTTGCGCAACCCGGGGCGTTACCGTTCGGTGTCGGCGTTTTCGCCAATCAACAATCCGATGGATTGCCCGTGGGGCCAGAAAGCGTTTTCGCGTTTCCTTGGCGAAGATCGCTCGAAGTGGCGCGAGTGGGATGCCTGTGCGCTGATCGCCGAAGCCGATGAACAGCTGCCGCTGCTGGTGGATCAGGGCGATCGCGATGATTTCCTCGCCACCCAGCTCAAGCCCGAAGCCCTGCAACAAGCGGCTAAGCAGGCCAGCCATCCGCTGACCTTGCGTCTGCAACCGGGTTACGACCACAGCTATTACTTCATCGCCAGCTTCATCGACGAGCACTTGCAGCACCACGCCCGTGCATTGGGCGCTTAGGCTTCGCAACAGGCCCTAATGTCTGACAAAGCAGGTAGAATCACGCCCTGATAAATTCGGGGCGTTTTTTTATGCGTATTGGCCATGGCTATGATGTGCACCGTTTCGCTGAAGGCGACTTCATCACCTTGGGTGGCGTGCGTATCGCACACGGCTTCGGGCTGCTCGCCCACTCCGACGGCGACGTCTTGCTGCATGCCTTGAGCGATGCACTGCTCGGCGCGGCGGCGTTGGGTGACATCGGCAAACACTTTCCGGACACCGACCCGCAATTCAAAGGTGCCGACAGCCGCGTGCTGTTGCGCCATGTGGTGTCGCTGATCCACGCCAAAGGCTGGAAAGTCGGCAACGTCGACAACACCATCGTTGCCCAGGCGCCGAAAATGGCGCCTCACATCGAATCGATGCGCAGGCTGATTGCTGCGGATCTTCAAGTTGAGTTGGATCAAGTGAACGTGAAAGCTACCACCACCGAGAAGCTTGGCTTCGTCGGTCGCGAAGAAGGCATTGCCGTGCACGCCGTTGCCTTGTTGCTGCGCGCATGAATGAGCTGCAATTGCTTGGCCCCCGGGCCTACGGTCCAGCCCTAGGCAGCGCGGTACTGAAAGCCACTGCGGAAGATTTCCAGGTCGATGAAGTGCTCGACATTCCGCTGAGCGGCGACGGCGAACACCTGTGGATCTGGGTGGAAAAACGCGGCCTGAATACCGAAGAAGCCGCACGGCGAATTGCCAAGGCTGCAGGCGTGCCTTTGCGCACCGTCAGCTATGCCGGGCTCAAGGATCGCCAAGCGCTGACCCGCCAATGGTTCAGCGTGCAACTGCCGGGCAAGGCCGATCCCGATCTATCGGCGGCCGAAAGCGATACCCTGAAAATCCTCAAGACCGGTCGCCACAAGCGCAAGCTGCAACGCGGTGCGCATTCGGCTAACGGCTTCACCTTGCGCCTGACCCAATTCGCCGGCGACAGCGCCGCCATCGACGCGCGTCTGCAACAGATCGCCCGTGAAGGCATTCCGAATTATTTCGGCGCCCAGCGTTTCGGTCATGACGGCGGCAACGTGGTCGACGCCCGTGCCTGGGCCGCGCGCAAAGCCTTGCCGGAGCAACGCAATGTGCGTTCGCGGCTGCTGTCCACGGCGCGCAGCTTCTTGTTCAATCAAGTGCTGGCCGCGCGTGTCGCCGATGGCTCCTGGCAACGGGCCCAAGTCGGCGACTTGCTGGCATTCACCGACAGCCGCAGTTTCTTCCCGGCCGGTGAGGCCGAGTGCAACGACCCGCGCCTGGCGATTCTCGACCTGCACCCGACGGGGCCGCAGTGGGGCGAGGGCGATTCCCCCGCTTCCGGTGCGACTTTCGAGCTGGAACAACGGGTTGCCGCCGCGCAATCCGAGCTGCGCGACTGGTTGATCCATGCCGGCATGAGCCACGAACGTCGCATCCTGCGACTGCCCATTGGCGGGTTGACGTGGCATTATCCCGAGCCTGACATTCTGCAACTGGAATTCGTCCTTCCGGCCGGATGCTTCGCCACCGTATTGGTGCGCGAACTCGTCGATCTGGTGCCGGTGGGGCAGACGGACAGCCCATGCGTATTCTGATTTCTAACGACGATGGGGTCACCGCGCCCGGTCTCGCCGCGCTTTATGCTGCGCTGGCGGATTACACCGAGTGCGTGGTGATCGCCCCGGAGCAGGACAAAAGCGGCGCCAGCAGCTCGCTGACGCTCGACCGTCCGTTGCATCCGCAGACTTTGACCAGCGGCTTTATCAGCCTCAACGGCACGCCCACCGATTGCGTGCACCTGGGCATCCACGGCTTGCTGGAGGTGCCGCCGGACATGGTGGTCTCGGGCATTAACCTGGGCGCCAACCTCGGTGACGACGTGCTGTATTCCGGCACGGTCGCGGCGGCGCTCGAGGGGCGTTTTCTCGATCGGCCGTCGTTCGCCTTTTCACTGGTGTCGCGCCAAGTGGACAACCTTGCCACGGCAGCGTATTTCGCCGACAAACTGGTTCGGGCTCATGAACAGCTGGATTTGCCGCCGCGCACCGTGCTCAACGTGAATATTCCGAACCTGCCGCTGGATCACATTCGCGGCATTCAACTGACCCGCCTGGGCCATCGTGCTCGCGCGGCGGCGCCGATGAAAGTGGTCGATCCACGGGGCAAGGCCGGTTACTGGATTGCCGCCGCCGGCGATGCCGAGGACGGCGGACCGGGCACCGATTTTCACGCGGTGATGCAGGGCTATGTGTCGATTACTCCGTTGCAACTCGACCGCACGTTCAGCGACGTGTTCCGGAGTCTCGATGGCTGGCTGGAGGGACTGCGCTGATGGCTCGTGAGCAAGACGATATGCTGCGCCGCGGGATCGGGATGACCTCGCAGCGCACCCGTGAGCGTTTGATCCAGCGCTTATATGAAGAAGGCGTGTCCAACGCCCGTGTGCTGGAAGTGATCCGCCGCACGCCGCGGCATCTGTTTGTCGATGAAGCGCTGGCACACCGCGCCTATGAAGACACGGCGTTGCCAATCGGCCACAACCAGACCATTTCCCAGCCTTATATGGTGGCGCGCATGAGCGAGTTGCTGTTGGAGGCGGGGCCGCTGGACAAGGTCATGGAGATCGGCACCGGTTCCGGTTACCAGACCGCCGTGTTGTCACAATTGGTCGAGCGGGTGTTTTCCGTCGAGCGCATCAAGGTCCTGCAGGACCGGGCCAAGGAGCGCCTGGTCGAGCTGAACCTGCGTAACGTGGTGTTTCGCTGGGGCGATGGCTGGGAAGGCTGGCCGGCACTGGCGCCGTACAACGGCATTATTGTCACCGCCGTGGCGACCGATGTGCCGCAAGCGTTGCTCGATCAACTCGCGCCCGGCGGGCGTCTGGTGATTCCGGTGGGTTCGGGGGAGGTGCAGCAGTTGATGTTGATCATCCGCGAAGAAAACGGCTTCTCGCGCCATGTGTTGGGGGCGGTGCGATTTGTGCCACTGCTCAATGGGCCGCTGGCCTGAGCATTTGTATAAACGCTCTGAATTCTCCCCGATTGCCCTTGTCCTACAGCGGCGTCGTCGAGTGTTAAACGCCAGCAATCAACACAGGCAAACGTGTGCGGCGAGCGATTTCGCCGCCGTCAGGGTAAAGCCCGGACGGCCAGTTATACTTGCGGCACCTTATGCCGACACACGGCAAATGTTTATTTTCAGCCACCACAAAGGGAGCGGCGGGTGAGTCTCACAGTCATTGCGCAGCGTATGGGTACAACGAGCTTTCAGCGCCTGGTGACTGGCCTTGTCCTGAGTACCTTGCTGGTCGGGTGCTCCAGCACCAAATCCAGCAATGTCCGGGTCGTTGATCGCAACAATACGTCGAACCCGGTCGCGCAACGTCCGGCCGTGACCACTGGACAGTACGTGGTTCGTAAAGGTGACACCTTGTTCTCGATCGCCTTTCGCTACGGTTGGGACTACAAGGCACTGGCGGCAAGAAACAATATTCCTACGCCCTATACGATACGTGTAGGTCAGACAATTCGCTTCGATGGGCGTAACGATTCAGCTCCAACAGCCACGGTGACCCAGTCCGGTTCGACCTCCAGTTCGTCGAGCAAAACGACCGTGATTCGTCGGCCGGTCGGGGTTGCACCGACGGTTGCAAGCAAGCCCTCAAACAGCCCCGCGCCAGCCCCGCTGCCGCCTGCAGGCCCGGCCCCGACCGGTTGGGGATGGCCATCGAACGGGATTCTGATTGGAAAATTCTCTTCAAACGGTAGTTTGAATAAAGGCATTGATATCGCCGGAGATTTGGGACAGCCTGTTTTAGCTGCGTCTGATGGGACGGTGGTATACGCCGGGAGTGGCTTAAGGGGCTACGGCGAATTAGTCATCATCAAACACAGCGATACCTACGTCAGTGCCTACGGTCACAACCGCAGGCTGTTGGTTCGGGAGGGGCAGCAGGTCAAGGTCGGACAGACAATTGCCGAAATGGGGTCAACGGGTACAGACCGGGTGAAACTGCATTTTGAGATTCGCCGCCAAGGTAAGCCTGTAGATCCGCTGCAATTCCTGCCACGTCGTTGATTTGATGCCAGCCTGTTCCGTCACGTAGAGGGAACAGGCTCCAGCGTTGCCAAGGATAAAGGCGCCGCTTGAGCTTGAGGTCGAACTCACCAAAGGACTATAACAATGGCTCTCAGTAAAGAAGTGCCGGAGTTTGACATCGACGATGAGGTGCTCCTGATGGAGACCGGCATCGCTACGGATTCGATGTCGGATGATGAAGGGGCGACTCCACCTTCTGTTCGCGCCAAATCCAGACACTCCGCTTCGCTTAAGCAACACAAGTACATTGACTACACGCGAGCGCTCGACGCGACGCAGCTGTATCTCAATGAAATCGGCTTTTCCCCCCTGCTGTCACCGGAAGAAGAAGTGCATTTTGCGCGTCTGTCGCAAAGTGGCGATCCTGCCGGGCGCAAGCGCATGATTGAAAGCAACCTGCGGCTGGTGGTGAAAATCGCCCGACGCTACGTTAATCGTGGGCTGTCGCTGCTCGACCTGATCGAAGAGGGCAACCTCGGCCTCATCCGGGCGGTGGAGAAGTTCGATCCCGAGCGCGGCTTCCGTTTCTCGACCTACGCCACTTGGTGGATTCGCCAGACCATCGAACGGGCGATCATGAATCAGACCCGGACGATCCGGTTGCCAATCCATGTGGTCAAGGAACTCAACGTGTACCTGCGGGCGGCACGGGAGCTGACACAGAAGCTCGATCACGAACCCTCACCCGAAGAAATCGCCAATCTGCTGGAAAAACCGGTGGGCGAGGTCAAGCGCATGCTGGGCTTGAACGAGCGGGTTTCTTCGGTCGACGTCTCGCTGGGTCCGGATTCGGATAAAACCCTGCTGGACACCCTCACGGACGACCGTCCTACCGACCCGTGCGAATTGCTCCAGGACGATGATCTGTCCCAGAGTATCGATCAGTGGCTGTCTGAACTGACCGACAAGCAACGGGAGGTGGTCATTCGCCGCTTCGGCCTGCGTGGCCATGAGAGCAGCACTCTGGAAGACGTAGGCCTGGAAATCGGCCTGACCCGTGAGCGGGTCAGACAAATCCAGGTGGAAGGGCTGAAGCGCCTTCGCGAGATTCTCGAGAAGAATGGCCTGTCCAGCGAGTCCCTGTTCCAGTAAGCAATACCGTCGCACCTGTACGAGAAGCCCCGACTGGTTCGGGGCTTTTTGTTGTCCAGAGAGGGGGCTGGTACTGGCCTCGGCTTTGTCGTGGTGCCGTGTAAGACTTCGCTGACTGTGTCGTAGGTGTTCGCTATTTTTACGGCGGGCGTTTACCGATTTTTCGCCGGTGCGTGTCTGTATCTCGTTGTTTTATAAAGATTTAGTAAAAGCGAATTGCGGACAATCAGGCCCGAGGAAGGCAGGTAGTGGGCTTGTCCTGATCACATAAGGCGCTAGTATCTGGGCTGTGCCAACGGACAGGCGCACCCACCAAGGACGCTGGGAAGGACATCGCAGGACGCGATTCATCAGGACGATGACAGGGACCAAAGGGATTAGGGGTAAAAGGTGGGCGGGTCAAACCGCCCCTTTTTTTTGCCTGGATTTTCTGCCCGAGGATCATCCGGCAGAAACGCAAAAAGGCCCGCAAGGGGCCTTTTCGAGACAGCGGGGCTGATCAGCGTTCGAGGTCAGCGAGCTTGCCGGGCTTGCCATCCCACTCCGCTGCATCGGGCAGCGAGTCTTTCTTCTCAGTGATGTTCGGCCAGACTTCGGCCAGTTCCATGTTCAACTGGATGAAATTTTCCATGCCGGCCGGTACTTCATCTTCCGAGAAGATGGCCACAGCAGGGCATTCTGGTTCGCACAGCGCGCAATCGATGCACTCGTCCGGGTGAATCACCAGGAAGTTCGGGCCTTCGTAAAAGCAGTCCACCGGACAGACTTCTACGCAGTCGGTGTACTTGCACTTGATGCAGTTGTCGGTGACGACGAAGGTCATTTCTAATTTTCTCCTCAGGCGGCGGCAGCGGAGCCCCTTCAGGACGGGGTCGCCAGGTTTGGGAGCGATGTCTGCAGGCCAGGCTATTAGCCTGCAGCACCCAAACCGCGCGAGATTCTAACAGCTTGAAGCCGTCTGCGTTAGACCCGTGTCTTTAGTGTATAGAGCAATTCAAGCGCCTTGCGCGGGGTCATGTCGTCCAGATCGAGTTTCGCCAACTCATCCAGCACCGGATGCGGCAGGCTGGCGAACAGATCGCTCTGCATCGGCGCCGCCGGTTTGCCCTTCACCGGCACTGGCTGCTCATGGGGCAGGGCGGTGGTTTCCAGGCGATTGAGGTGCTCACGGGCGCGTACGATCACCTCGCTCGGCACACCGGCCAATTGCGCCACGGCCAGGCCATAACTCTGACTCGCCGGCCCCGGCAGCACGTGATGCAGGAACACAATGCGTTCGTTGTGCTCGGTGGCGTTGAGGTGCACATTTGCCACCAGCGGCTGCGCCTCCGGCAGCACGGTCAATTCAAAATAATGCGTGGCGAACAGTGTATAGGCGCGCAAATGCGCCAGGCGCTCGGCAGCCGCCCAGGCCAGCGACAGACCATCGAAGGTGCTGGTGCCGCGCCCCACTTCGTCCATCAGCACCAGGCTGCGTTCGCTGGCGTTGTGCAGGATATTGGCGGTCTCGCTCATTTCGACCATAAAGGTCGAGCGCCCACCGGCGAGGTCATCGCTGGAGCCGATCCGGGTGAAGATGCGATCCACCAGCGACAGCTCGCAACTGGCGGCCGGGACGAAACTGCCGATATGCGCCAGCAGCACGATCAATGCGGTTTGCCGCATGTAGGTCGATTTACCGCCCATGTTCGGGCCGGTGATCACCAGCATGCGGGTGTTGTCATCGAGGCTCAGGTCGTTGGCCACGAACGGTGTAGTCAGGACTTGTTCGACCACCGGGTGACGACCCTGGGTGATGCGCATGCACGGCTCATCGACAAAGCGCGGGCAGTTGAGGTCGAGGTTCAGCGCCCGTTCGGCGAGGTTGCTCAGCACGTCCAGTTCGGCCAGGGCGCCGGCGGTGTCTTGCAGCGGCGGCAGTTGGCTGATCAGGTCTTCCAGCAGCGCCTCGTAGAGCATTTTTTCCCGGGCCAGGGCTCGGCTCTTGGCCGACAGCGCCTTGTCTTCGAAGGCCTTGAGCTCGGGGGTGATGAAGCGCTCGGCACCTTTCAGGGTTTGCCGGCGAACGTAATCGGCCGGTGCGGACTCCGCCTGCTTGCTCGGCAACTCAATGAAGTAGCCGTGAATCCGGTTGTAGCCGACCTTCAAGTGGGACAGGCCAGTGCGTGCCTTCTCGCGGGCCTCCAGGTCGATCAGGAACTGCCCGGCGTTTTCGCTGAGCGATTGCAGGTCGTCCAGTTCCGCGTCGTAGCCGGTCTTGAGCACGCCGCCGTCGCGGATCACCGCTGGCGGGTTGTCGATGATGGCTTTTTCCAGCAGCGCTGCGAGTTCCGGGTAAGTACTGGTGATTTTCGCCAGCTCAATAATGTGCGGCGCTTCCAGCTCCGCCATTGCCAGCTGCAAGGCCGGCAGGGCGCCGAGGGCATCACGTAGACGTGCAAGGTCGCGGGGGCGTGCGTTGCGCAGGCCGATCCGCGCCAGAATCCGCTCGATATCGCCGATTTCCTTGAGCTGCGGTTGCAGCTCCTCGAAGCGATAACCGTCGAGCAGGCAGGTGATTGACGTCTGCCGCGACAGCAATACCTTGAGGTCGCGCAACGGGCGGTTCAGCCAGCGGGTCAGCAGACGGCTGCCCATCGCAGTCTGGCAACGGTCGACCACCGATTGCAGAGTATTGTCGCGCCCGCCCGCCAGGTTGGTGTCCAGTTCCAGGTTACGGCGGCTCGCGCCGTCCAGCACCACGGTGTCGTCCAGCCGCTCGTGCCGCAGGCTGCGCAAATGCGGCAAGGCGGTGCGTTGGGTTTCCTTCGCGTAAGCCAACAGGCAACCGGCGGCACCGATGGCCAGGGTCAGGTTCTCGCATCCAAAGCCTTTCAAGTCTTGGGTGGAAAACTGCTGGCAGAGACTTTTCAGCGCCGAATCACGCTCAAAATCCCACGGCGCCCGGCGACGAACCCCACGACGCTTTTCCGCTGGCAGATCTTTTGGCCAGTCATCCGGGATGAGCAGTTCGACCGGGTTAACCCGCTCCAGCTCCGCCAGCAGGTTTTCCCAGCCCTTGATCTCCAGCACCGAGAAGTTGCCGCTGGTGATGTCCAGCACCGCCAGGCCGAACAGCCGCTCGTCACCGAGCACTGCAGCGATCAGGTTGTCGCGACGCTCATCCAGCAGCGCTTCATCACTCACCGTGCCCGGCGTGATGATCCGCACCACTTGGCGTTCCACTGGCCCTTTACTGGTGGCCGGATCACCAATCTGCTCACAGATCACCACCGACTCGCCGAGCTTGACCAGTTTCGCCAGATAACCTTCCGCGGCGTGGTAAGGAATCCCACACATCGGAATCGCCTGCCCTGCCGACTGCCCGCGTGCGGTCAGGGTGATGTCCAGCAACTTGGCGGCTTTCTTCGCGTCCTCGTAAAAGATCTCGTAGAAATCGCCCATGCGATAGAACATCAACTGATCGGGGTGCTGGTTCTTCAGGCGCCAGTACTGCTGCATCATCGGCGTGTGTGAGGACAGATCGGAGAGGGCTTTATTCATCGACTGATCAAGAAAACTCGTTGAAAGGTGTGGGGCAAAAGGAGGGGCATCGGCCCGGCTTTTCCGCGATGGGCGCAAGGTTACCATGGGTGCCTGTTCGGCACCGAGGGCCGATGGCGGCGGGCCCAGGGTTTCGCCGCAAATGCACAAATATGCAAATCAGCATTTGTATTCGCGAAAAAGATCAAGCACTATGCGCGTTATGCAAAAACGCAATGTTTCTTCCGTCCTCCGAGCGCTGCTCGATCAACACGGTCTCTCCCCCACGGAGCTGCACCGGCGTACCGGCGTGCCGCAATCGACCCTGTCGCGGATCCTCAGCGGCAAGATCGTCGACCCTTCCGACAAACACATCTCTAAGATCGCCGAGTACTTCGCCGTGAGCACCGATCAACTGCGCGGGCGCGCCGACATCCCACCGACTGTCGCTGGCGGACGCGGTGCATTGCATTCAGAACTCAGGGATATCAGCCTGTGGGACGACGACACTCCCGTCGATGACGACGAGGTGTCAGTCCCCTTTCTGCGCGAGGTCGAATTGGCGGCGGGATCAGGCAGATTCGTGATTGAAGAGAGCGAACGCTCCAGCCTGCGCTTCGGCAAGCGCAGCCTGCGCCATAACGGCGTGCAGTTCGACCAGGCCAAGTGCGTCACGGTCCGCGGCAACAGCATGCTGCCGGTCCTGCGCGACGGCGCCACAGTGGGCGTCAATGCCGGTAAATGCGGGATTGGCGACATCGTCGACGGCGACCTTTACGCCATCAATCACAATGGTCAACTCCGAGTGAAACAGCTCTATCGCCTGCCCACCGGCATTCGCCTGCGCAGCTTCAACCGCGATGAACACCCGGATGAGGACTACAGCTTCCAGGCCATCCAGGAAGAGCAGATCGTCATTCTTGGGCACGTCTTCTGGTGGGGGATGTACGCTCGGTAGCGAATGCTGTTTGGAGATGGCCCGCGTAATTGCGGGCTTTTTTATGTCCTGCGTCAGCGCCTGCAATCCCTCAGCAAGTGCATACCGCAGATCTGGATAATGCGCAATTGCATTGACTATCTATGCATCAATGCATATTCTTTCTCTCTAGCAGTTAAGCCAAGTGACTCCGAGCGAGCCTTCAGGTTGCTGGCTACAACTATCATCCACAGGGAGGCGATACATGATGAATGACCATCAAGCATTAATGGACCTGCCTATCTGGTTGTCCTTCATTCTAGTCCTGATCGCCGGGCTGTCTGGTGAGATGCTCCGCGCTGATAAAGAGGGTGTACGCGGCTTGTCGCTACTACGGCGACTGGCTCTGCGTTCGGGGGCAAGCGTGATCTGCGGTGTGTCAGTCGTGATGTTGCTCTACGCTGCCGCAATGTCGATTTGGGTTGGTGGGGCTTTCGGGTGCCTGACCGCAATGGCCGGCACCGACGTCGCCATCGGGCTTTACGAGCGTTGGGTGGCGAAGCGGATCGGTCTTGAGGACGCACCGCGTAAGAATCTCCCCCGCGATCGGTAGTACGTACGCGTTGCTCATTTGGGCGCATCCATAACTCGGTCTTCCCCGGCCATACCCCCTAACATTTTGATCAAGCCCGCGCCTTGCAAGTGCCATGTGCTCGTGTACGGTAAGTCTCATACCGACCGCTCAGGAGAGGACCGTGAAAGAAACCACCCAACTGGCCGCCGAACTGGGGCGACGTTTGCAGGTACTCAATGCTCACGTTGCCACTGCCGAGTCTTGCACCGGGGGCGGGATCGCTGAGGCGATCACGCGGATTCCGGGGAGTTCGGCGTGGTTCGAAGCGGGGTACGTGACTTACTCCAACCGGCAGAAAACCCAGCAGCTTGGGGTGCCGGCCGAGTTGTTCGAGCAGGTGGGCGCGGTCAGTCGCGAGGTGGTTGAGGCGATGGTGCGGGGCGCTCAGCGTCATAGCCATGCGCATTTTGCCGTGGCGGTCAGCGGTGTGGCGGGGCCGGACGGTGGTTCGCCGAGTAAACCGGTAGGCACGGTATGGCTGGCCTGGGGCGTTGGCGACGCGGTTTACAGCGAGATGCAGTTTCTTCCGGGAAGCCGCGATGAGGTCCGCCGACAAACGGTGAAGGCCGCGCTAGAGGGGCTGCTGCGGCATGCCGCTGGAGAAATCTCAAATCAGGGGTAGGCGATCTGCAAACCCTGTGGAATAATACTGTCTACTTATACAGGTGTTGGCCGTCAGGCCTTATTGATTACGTGAGGACTTTAATGGACGACAACAAGAAGAAAGCCTTGGCTGCGGCCCTGGGTCAGATCGAACGTCAATTCGGCAAGGGTGCCGTAATGCGTATGGGCGATCAGGACCGTCAGGCGATCCCTTCTATTTCGACTGGCTCTCTGGGTCTGGACATCGCGCTCGGCATTGGCGGCCTGCCAAAAGGCCGTATCGTTGAAATCTACGGTCCTGAATCCTCCGGTAAAACCACGCTGACGCTGTCTGTGATCGCCCAGGCTCAAAAAGCCGGTGCGACCTGTGCCTTCGTCGATGCGGAACACGCCCTCGATCCTGAATACGCCGGCAAGCTGGGCGTAAACGTCGACGACCTGCTGGTGTCCCAGCCGGATACTGGCGAACAGGCACTGGAAATCACCGACATGCTGGTGCGCTCCAACGCGGTTGACGTGATCATCGTCGACTCCGTCGCCGCTCTGGTACCGAAGGCTGAGATCGAAGGCGAAATGGGTGACATGCACGTGGGCCTGCAAGCTCGTCTGATGTCCCAGGCACTGCGGAAAATCACCGGTAACATCAAGAACGCCAACTGCCTGGTGATCTTCATCAACCAGATCCGTATGAAGATCGGCGTGATGTTCGGTAGCCCGGAAACCACCACCGGTGGTAACGCACTGAAGTTCTACGCCTCGGTTCGTCTGGACATCCGCCGCACCGGCGCGGTGAAGGATGGCGACGAAGTGGTCGGCAGTGAAACCCGCGTCAAGGTCGTGAAGAACAAAGTGGCTTCGCCGTTCCGTCAGGCTGAGTTCCAGATTCTTTACGGCAAAGGCATCTACCTTAACGGCGAGATGATCGACCTGGGCGTGTTGCACGGCTTCGTCGAGAAATCCGGCGCCTGGTACGCCTACAATGGTGCCAAAATTGGTCAGGGCAAGGCCAACTCGGCCAAGTTCCTGGCGGACAACCCGGAAGTCGCTGCCGCGCTCGAGAAGCAACTGCGCGATAAGCTGCTGACCCCAGCACCGGACGTCAAGGCTTCGCCGGTAAAAGAAACTGCTGACGACCTGGCTGACGCGGATATCTGATTGCTCCGATGACCGCCGTACTCGATACACTCGTCGCAGTGCGGCGAACCGCCATGGACCTGCTCGCACGACGCGAGCACGGTCGAGTCGAGCTGACGCGTAAACTGCGTCAGCGCGGCGCCCCTCCTGAAATGATCGAAACAGCCCTCGACCGCTTGATGGAAGAAGGCCTGTTATCCGAATCCCGCTACCTTGAGAGCTTTGTGTCCTACCGCGCCCGCTCGGGTTACGGTCCTTTACGGATTCGCGAAGAGCTGAGCCAACGTGGCTTGCAACGTGCTGATATAGAGCTAGCGTTACGCGAAAGCGGCATCAGTTGGCAGGAACAGCTGGAAGAGGTTTGGCGACGCAAATTTTCCGGGCGTCTTCCCATCGACGCGCGGGAGCGCGCCAAGCAAGGGCGATTCCTCAGCTACCGGGGTTATTCCATGGAGATGATCAACCGCTTGTTCAGCGGCAGGGGAATGGACGATTGATACAAACGGCCCGCTATTTCGATAGCGGGCCGTTTTTTTTGCCTCGCGAAAATCAGGACGGCTCACGCGTGCGTTGTGAATGTGGCTTGGTCTGACTCGCCGCATGGGCCCAGTTTTCCGGCAGGTTGATGAAATCCACCAGCTCTCGCAAACGCCCGTGGTTACGTGCATTGAAGGTAAACGCCAGCCGCGCCAGGTGACTGAACCGGGCGTCGTCATGTTCCTCGCCGCTGTAAGCATGCTGATGAAAGCTGTCGCTCAGGCACAGGTCGGCGAAGGTCTCATGCATCTGGTCGAGGGCCTGCTCGCTGAGCTTGTGGTTCATGCGGATCACAAATTGCTGTTTGAGCCAGCGGCTGGAATGGAAATTACCGTAGAACTGGTTGATCTCGGCTACGGCTTCTTCAACGTTGTCCACCAACCGCATCAGCTTCATATCGGTGGGCAGGATGTAATGATTTTCCGCCAATTGGCTCTGAAGAAAGTCCAGCGCCCCTTGCCAGAACGTGCCGCCCGGTGCGTCCAGTAACACCACCGGCACCAAGGGGCTTTTGCCGGTCTGGATCAGTGTCAGCACTTCCAGGGCTTCGTCGAGGGTGCCGAAACCGCCCGGGCATAGGACCAAGGCATCCGCCTCTTTGACAAAAAACAGCTTGCGGGTAAAGAAGAAGTGGAACGGCAGCAGGTTGCCAGTGCCTTGTACCGTCGGGTTGGCGTGCTGTTCGAACGGCAGGGTGATGTTGAACCCCAAGCTGTGATCCAGGCCCGCGCCTTCGTGGGCCGCCGCCATGATCCCGCCGCCGGCCCCGGTAATCACCATCAGGTCCGAGCGTGCCAATTCAGCCCCCAATTCGCGAGCCATGGCGTACAGCGGATGTTCGACCGGCGTTCGCGCCGAGCCAAACACCGTGACTTTACGTCGGCCCTTGAACTGCTCAAGCACGCGGAATGCCTGCTCGAGTTCGCGCAAGGCCTGCAAGGTAATTTTGGCATTCCAGCGGTTGTGATCTTCCTGGGCCATGCGCAGGACGGTGAGGATCATGTCGCGATAAATCGGGTGGTTAGGACTGTCGGGTGAAACCAGTTTGAGTTGTTCTTCGACCTTATTGATCAGGTCATGGCCGCCAGATTCAAAGTGACGGTTGAGGAGGTCGTTCGGTTGATAAGGCATTCAGCTTTCTCCTTCTGCACAAAACCTTACGGCGAATGCATGACTAGATCATTGCGCCGGAAAGTCTTCGCTGGCAACCGCTTATTGCCGATTTGCAATGCCGTTTCACCATTCGTCCGAAGCCGCTGCAGGCCGCGGGCGCTCTGATTTACTCAATCACAGGTGATATCAAAACCATTGCACCGAGGGCTTGGCGCTGGGTTGAGCGGGTGAAGGATTTATCGTCGCTGACAAGACGATCAGGGAGCAGGGAGGCGGGAGATGGCCAGGATCATTCTGGAAATCGATACGCAGCTGTATCGAATGTTACAAACCGCCGCCGAGGCCAATCACTTGAGTCTCGAAGAAGAGTGCTGCCGGCGTCTGCAAGGGACTGAGCGCCGATCGCGTTATTTGCTGGCGCTGGTGGCGGAGTTGCGCGCCGAAGATGAACAGCGGCGCGCCAACACCCGGTGATTACTTTTTCTTCGGCGCTGCGGCTTTCGGGCAATCCGCTTCTTTGAATTCCTCCGCCAGCACCGGGCGGTTGGTTTTCACTTCGGTGAACTCGTACCGCATGATCGCGCCTTGCGCCATCAACTTGCGAAAGCCTGGATTGGTGCACACCGTGCGACCCAACTGAAAATACACGGCCTTGGGGTCGTTGCGCATCTGCTCGGCATGGCTGCTCTGCACGCTGAGGTGATTGATCAGCACATTGCCTTCGGCGGTATAGCCCTGATCGAGAATGTCTTCGTTGATCGCCCGAGGCGTGCCGACGCTGCTCTGGGCCGCGACGTTCTTCAGCATTTTGCTGAATTCGAGTTCTTTCAGCGACGCAGCCTGAGCCGTGAAAGACGACGCCAACAGCACGGCAACGGTGGGAACGATAAGGCGCAGCATGAAACTCTCCTGGTTCAGTGACTGGTGCTTCGACCCGCCACGTGACGGTGCGTTCAGTGGTCGCGGATTATAGAGGAGGGGCGGTGGACGGTACAGGCTTGGCGGGACAGCTCTGATAAACTGCCGCGACTTTCTGCCTTATCGAGTGTTTGTCGTGTTGATCGTGTTTCCCTGCGGGCGGTGCCTGCGATGACTCAAGCCACCCCGGGTTTTGCCTTGAACGCCGTTGCCCGTTTGCGCGACGAACGGGAAGAAGCCGGCATCAAGCCGATCGAGGCCCGCGGCTGGCGGGCCACCCGCTGCCGTGCTTGCCGGGTGATCGAGAGTCACTGCTTGTGTGCCTGGCGGCCGAAGGTCCAGACCCGTGCCGGCGTGTGTCTGATCATGACCAATAAGGAAGTGTTCAAGCCCAGCAACACCGGTTGGCTGATCGCCGACGTGCTGGCGGACAACTTCGCATTTATCTGGTCGCGCACAGAGGTGGATCAGGCACTGATCGATTTGCTGGCCGACCCGCAGTGGCAGCCGTACCTGGTGTTCCCCGGCGAATATGTCGAGCAGGCGCGGGTGGTGAACACGGTTGAACCAAGCGACGGTAAACGTCCGCTGTTCATCTTGCTGGACGCGACCTGGACCGAAGCGCGGAAGATTTTCCGCAAGAGTGCCTATTTCGACACGTTGCCGATCCTCAGCCTGATGCCGGAGAAGCTCTCGCGCTACCGCTTACGCCGCTCGACCCGCAGCGAGCACCTGTGCACCGCTGAAGTCGCGGCCCTGTGCCTGGAACTGGCGCAGGACAACGATGCCGCGAATGCCCTGGACGCCTACTTCGACGTGTTCAGCCAGCATTACCTCGACGCCAAGCGCCAGTTGCCGCTGGATTGCAGCAGCGAGGCGCATGAGGCGCTGAAAAGGTACATGATCTAAACCGTCAGCGTCTGCGGCTTTTTCGGCCACAACTGCGCGGCGAGCATGCCACAGAGCATCAGGCCGCAGCCGATGTAACCACGCAGGGTCAGCGATTCGTTCAGTAACCAGGCACCGGCAATAGCGGCGAACACGGCTTCGAGGGAGAAAATGATCGCGGCGTGCGAGGCAATCGCGTCTTTCTGGGCGATCACTTGCAAGGTGTAACCGATGCCGACCGCGATCACGCCGCCGTAAATGACGGCCGGGCCGGCGGCGAGGATCGCGTCCCATTGCCAGGTTTCGAAGCACAGCGCCAGCACCAGGCTGACCACCGAGCAGGTGACGAATTGCAGGAACGCCAGGCGGATCACGTCGTGGCGACCGGCGAACACGCCGACCAGCACCACATGCCCGCCCCACACAAATGCGCCGATCAACTGCAGCCAATCGCCGGACGAGACCTGGAAATTGTCGCCGACACTGAGCAGGAACATGCCCACCACTGCCAGCAGCGCCCCGAGCCAGGTGCCCAGGCCGGTCTTGTGGCCAATGAGCAATCCCAAAAGCGGCACTACAATCACATACAGCCCGGTGATGAACCCGGCATTGGTGACGCTGGTAAACAGCAGGCCGACTTGCTGCAGGTTAATCCCCAGCGCCAGGGCCAGGCCCATCACGCCGCCGCCGAGCAACAGGCCACGGGTCAGGAAAGGTTCGGCGGGCATCTGCTCGCGGCGGCTGCGCCACAGCAGCAGCGGTAGCAGGCACAACGAGCCGAGCGCGAAGCGCAGCCCGGAATAAAGGAAAGGTCCGACGTGATCCATGCCGGCCATCTGAGCGACAAAACCGGATCCCCAGATCATCGCGGTGATTAACATCAGTACATCGGCACGCAGGGCTGAACGGCGCATGGGGGCTCTCTTGTTGGTCTGCCCGCAAAGATGCCGTAAAGCAAGCAACTTGACCACCCCGGCTTCGCTGGGCATGCTTGGCGCCGATTAGGGCGCGGCCGAAGATTGAAACGCCGGTTCACAAGGCTTTTGGCGTTGAACGTGCCCTGTTGATTGTTGCCGCCTGGTGGCAATCCAGAGTTGCTTTGGCGAGTGCCGATACCCTTGGCGCGCCATCAAAAACAGGATCATTTGAAAAATGGCCACATACGAAATCCTGATTGCCGATGACCACCCTCTGTTTCGCAGTGCCTTGCATCAAGCCTTGACCCTGGGCCTCGGTCCCGACGTGCGGTTGGTCGAGGTGGCGAGCATCGCCGAGCTGGAAGTCCGCCTGACCGAAAAGGCCGATTGGGACCTGGTGCTGCTGGACCTGAACATGCCTGGAGCCTACGGTTTTTCCGGGCTGGTGCTGTTGCGCGGGCAATATCCGCAGATTCCGGTGGTGATGGTATCGGCCCAGGAAGAAGCGGCGGTCATGGTCAAGTCCCGTGAATTCGGCGCCAGTGGTTTCATTCCCAAATCCAGTTCGCTGGAAGTGATCCAGAAAGCCGTGCAAGCGGTGCTCGACGGCGACGTGTTCTGGCCGCCGCAGGCGTTCGAAGCGGTCAGCGTGTCCGATGAGGCCAAAGCCGCCAGCGAAGGCCTCGCCAGCCTGACGCCGCAACAGTTCCGCGTGCTGACCATGGTTTGCGAAGGGTTGCTCAACAAGCAGATCGCGTTTGAGCTGAGCGTGTCCGAGGCGACCATCAAGGCGCACGTCACGGCGATTTTCCGCAAGCTCAATGTGCGGACCCGGACTCAGGCAGCGCTGCTCTTGCAACAACTTGAGTCAATTTCCAGCCATTGAAGCCCAACACATTCACGCTTTTTTGACTTTGCTTGATCTAGTTTCCTCACTCCTTTTTGGTTCAGTTGCTTATCTATGTCACCTTTCAAAGGCCAGACCGGCCTCAAACGTATCCTCAATGCTTCCGGTTATTCCCTCGACGGCCTGCGCGCGGCCTTCGTCGGAGAAGCCGCGTTTCGTCAGTTGGTGTTGCTTAACGTCGTGCTGATTCCGCTGACGTTCTTCCTAAACGTCAGTCGTGTCGAGCAAGCCCTTTTGATCGCCGTCTGCCTGTTGGCCTTGATCGTCGAGTTACTCAACTCGGCGGTGGAAGCGGCGATCGACCGAATTTCCCTGGAGTTGCACCCTCTGTCGAAGAACGCCAAGGACATGGGCAGCGCCGCGCAATTCGTGGCGTTGACCATGATTGCGCTGGTGTGGGCGGTGATCCTGCTTTAAGCGATGCTCGGCAGCACGATTTCGTCGCTGCGCTGCACCCCGGCGGTGAAGGCCCGGCACAGGTCGAGGAACTCGCGCATCGCCGAGGTCTGGTATTTCTGCTTGTGCCAGATGAAATAGAACTGCCGCGCGAGGTCCAGGTCCGGTGTCTCTACCGGCACCAGGCTGCCACGGCGGAATGCATCGCGCAGTGCCAGACGCGAAATGCAGCCAATCCCCAGCCCTGATTCCACCGCACGTTTGATCGCCTCGGTGTGCTCCAGCTCCAGGCGGATGTTCAGCGCACTGCGGTGATGGCGCATGGCTTGGTCGAAGGTCAGCCGGGTGCCCGAACCTTGCTCCCGCAGGATCCATGCCTCCTGGCTCAGTTCTTCCATGCTCGCAGTGCCTCGTTGCGCCAAGGGATGCTGGGGCGCGCAGAACACCACCAGTTCGTCCTCGACCCAACTCTGCACTTCGATGTCCGGATGGCTGCAATCGCCTTCGATCAGACCCAGATCAATTTCGTAGTGCGCCACTTGTTGCACGATATTGGCGGTGTTCTGCACATGCAGCTTCACCTGGCTCTCGGGATGGCGCTGCATGAAGCCGCCGATCAGCAGGGTGGCGAGGTAATTGCCGATGGTTAGCGTCGCGCCCACCGCCAAGGAGCCAAAACCGGACTTGCCGTTGAGCAGGTCTTCGATCTCCTTGGCCTGGTCGAGCATGGCCACGGCCTGCGGCAACAGTTGCTTGCCGAGGGCGTTGAGGCTCAGCCGCTTGCCCGCGCGATCGAACAACTGACAGCTCGATTGGCGCTCTAGCTCGGTGATCGAGGTGCTGGCCGCCGATTGCGACAGATTGAGCAGCCCGGCCGCGCGCGAGACGCTTTCCTGCTGGGCGACGGCGACGAATACTTGCAGTTGACGGAGAGTAAATCGCATATCTATATAACCGATAACCCTTATCTTAATAATCCATTTAACAGATATTGTCGCTGGCATTAGAATGCGATGCAATTGCGCACCCGCCGGCCTTGCCTGTAGCCGGCGCGAAGCTCGCGCAGACCATCTCCAGGAGTCCCCCGTACATGAGCAACATGAACCACGAGCGTGTCCTCAGTGTTCATCACTGGAACGACACTCTGTTCAGCTTCAAGTGCACCCGCGATCCGGGTCTGCGCTTCGAGAACGGTCAGTTCGTGATGATCGGCCTGCAACAACCCAATGGCCGCCCGCTTATGCGCGCTTACTCGATTGCCAGCCCGAACTGGGAAGAGCATCTCGAGTTCTTCAGCATCAAGGTGCAGGACGGTCCACTGACCTCCCAGTTGCAGCACTTGAAGGAAGGCGACGAGATCATCATCAGCAAGAAGCCTACCGGCACGCTGGTACTCGACGACCTCAAGCCTGGCAAACATTTGTACCTGCTCAGCACCGGCACCGGTCTGGCGCCGTTCATGAGCGTCATCCAGGACCCGGAAACCTACGAGCGTTTCGAAAAAGTGATCCTGTGCCACGGCGTGCGTTACGTCAACGAAGTCGCTTACCGCGAGTTCATCACCGAGCACCTGCCGCAGAACGAATTCTTCGGCGAAGCGCTGCGTGACAAGTTGATCTACTACCCGACCGTGACCCGCGAGCCGTTCGAGAACGAAGGCCGCCTGACCGACTTGATGCGCAGCGGCAAGCTGTTCAGCGACATCGGCCTGCCACCGATCAACCCTGAAGACGACCGCGCCATGCTGTGCGGCAGCCCGAGCATGCTCGACGAGACCAGCGAAGTGCTGAACAGCTTCGGCCTGAAAGTCTCGCCGCGGATGCGCGAGCCGGGTGATTACCTGATCGAACGAGCGTTCGTCGAGAAGTAAGCAACAA